>DASPZL010000253.1:0-6235 GCA_035636295.1 Paraburkholderia sp. | reverse complement strand
GATTTGCTCCGGGATGTATCCCGTTTCGAGTGTAGTCCCATTTGGGCCGCCGAGGCTTAAACGCCCCGCCCTCCAATGGGATCGAGCGTTTATCGACCCCATCGCCAGTAGTGCCTTCACACATATCGTAAAATTCCGATATATGATTCGTCTTGTAGCGATGCAGATGCCTGGGCGCCGGCCGGCGCCATGCCTGCCCGTTGTTGATGAATAAAGATACCCAGATGACGCTCGACATCGACGCGATTCACAAAGCGCTTGCCAATCCGGTTCGCCGGGAGATTCTCGGCTGGCTGCGCGAGCCGTATGCGCATTTCGCCGACCAGGATCTGCCGCTTGATCACGGCGTGTGCGCCGGCAAGATCGACGCGCGCTGCGGTCTGTCGCAGTCCACCGTGTCGGCGCATCTCGCGGCCTTGCAGCGCGCGGGACTCGTCACGTCGAAGCGGGTCGGTCAATGGGTCTTTTTCAAACGCAACGAGGCCGTCATTCAGGCGTTTCTCGAGCACGTGAACACGAGGCTCTGAGCGGTTTATCCGCATCGCCGCGCTTTTTCCGACTCTTTCATCATGCAGTTTTTTGTGGCTCGGGCCGCGCGCCCGCCGCCAAAGGTGAACTCCTATGCCGACTCTTTTCGATCCGCTGCAAATTGGCGACATCACGTTGTCGAACCGCATCATCATGGCGCCGCTCACGCGTCAACGCGCCGAGGAAATCCGCGTGCCGAACGCGCTGATGGCTCGGTACTATGCTGAACGCGCGACGGCCGGCCTGATCATCAGCGAAGCCACCTCGGTCACGCCGCAAGGCGTGGGCTATGCCGACACACCGGGCATCTGGTCGCAGGAACAGGTTGAAGGCTGGAAGCTCGTCACGAACGCCGTGCACGCGGCCGGCGGCAAGATCTTCCTGCAACTGTGGCACGTCGGCCGTATTTCGGACCCGCTGTTCCTGAACGGCGAACTGCCGGTCGCGCCGAGCGCCATCGCAGCGAACGGTCACGTGAGCCTCGTGCGTCCGGAGCGTCCCTATGTGACGCCGCGCGCCCTCGAACTCGACGAAATCGCCGGCGTGATCGAGGCCTTCCGAAAAGGCGCGGAAAACGCCAAGGCAGCGGGTTTTGACGGCGTGGAAGTGCACGGCGCGAACGGCTATCTGCTCGACCAGTTCCTGCAGGACAGCACCAACAAGCGGACCGACGCCTACGGCGGACCGATCGAAAATCGCGCCCGTCTGCTGCTCGAAATCACCGACGCCTGCATCGACGTGTGGGGCGCGAACCGTGTGGGCGTTCACCTCGCGCCGCGCCGCGACTCGCACGCCATGGGCGATTCCGATCCGGCCGGCACGTTCGGTTATGTGGCGCGCGAACTCGGCGAGCGCAAGATCGCCTTCATCGCAGCGCGTGAAGCGCTCGGCGACGACCGCCTCGGCCCGCAGTTGAAGAAAGCATTCGGCGGCCCGTACATCGCGAACGAAAAGTTCACGAAGGAAACCGCGCAGCAAGTACTCGACGCGGGCGAAGCGGACGCGGTGGCGTGGGGTCAACTGTTCATCGCGAATCCGGATCTGGTGCGCCGCTTCGCGACAAATGCGCCGTTGAACAAGCCGAATCCCGCTACGTACTACGCGCGCGGCGAAACCGGTTATGTGGATTATCCGGCGCTGGAAACGGTGGAATAAACGTTACGCGTGCTTGCTGAACGCAGTGGCGCAATGCGCTGCTGCTTTCAACTGAGGTATAAGCCACGCCGCACGCACATGACAGTTTCACTACAAGCACACCGAACGCACGCTCGTGAAACCTCACGCAAGATCACGCCGCATGAACACGCGTTTCGATTCGTCGAGACCTCGCGCGATATGCGCTTCGCGCCGCGCGATCAGCGCCGCATCGAGTCCGGCTTCCTCGATGTCGCGAAAACCGAGCCGCCGGTAGTACGGCGCATTCCACGGCACCTCGCGATACGTCGACAGCGTGAGTTGCATCACCCGTTGCGCACGCGCGAGTTGCGCGACCTGCTCGATCAACGCCGCGCCGATGCGCCGTCCCGCATGCGAGGTGAGCACGTCCAACTCCTGCACATAGAAGCGCGTGGGCTGCGGCTCGAACATCACGAATCCAACGCATGTTTCATCGGCATCCACGGCGACGATGATTTCCCGCGCGGCAATCTTGCGCTCGACAAGTTCCAGCGCCATGGGCGGCGCGTCGGCAATACCCGTCATGCCGACGCTGACGAAACGCAGGCCGGCCTCGAATTCGATCGTACGGATAACGCTCGCATCGTGCGGCGCGGCTAAACGGAAGGTGACGGCGTGAGCGTGTTGCATGGGCATTTCGTACGTTTGCTATGGCGTTTTTTCGAGGACACGCCGCGATATTGACATTACCTCCGCGAAATAAACAAGTGCCCTCGCCGCCACGGGACTAAACTCCTGAACATCTGAATTTCCCCTTCAAGCCAAGATGGATCTGATGCATCTGCTGCAGGTCGCCCTGCACTTCGACCAGCACCTGAGCGGCCTAACCGCGCAATATGGCGTCGCTGTCTACGGGATGTTGTTTCTCGTCGTGTTCGTGGAGATCGGTTTTCTACCGCTATTCTTCTTGCCTGGCGACCCGCTGATTTTCATCTGCGGCGCGCTCGCCGCCACCGGCGCGCTGAACGTCTGGCTCGTGATTCCCGTGCTGTTCGCCGCCACGGTGGCCGGCAGCATCGTCGACTACGCGATCGGCCGAGCGGTCGGCGAAAAAGTCTATACCGCCGACTACCGCTGGCTCGACAAGAACGCACTGCGCAAAGCGCACGCGTTTTACGAGGCGCGCGGCGGCCTGACCTTTCTGCTGTCGCCGTTCATCGCCGTGGTGCGCACCTTCGCGCCGTTCGTCGCCGGTGTTTCGCGCATGACGTTCGCGCGTTTCGTGTCGTTCGTCACCGCCGGGGCGGCGCTGTGGATCGTATCGCTGGTCGCGGCCGGTTATCTGTTCGGCAACGTGCCGCTGGTGCGCGATCACATGAGCTCGATCGTGCTGCTGGGCGTCTCGCTCGGCGTCGGATCGTTGCTCGTCAGCGCCGCGTGGCGCTTCGTCAACCGGCGCTTGCGCGCTCACTGATTCGCGGAGATCGTTATGGCGTTGTCTGCTTTGCTCGTTTTCGCGCTGGCGCTGCTCGCCACGCGTGCTCGCAGGCTGCTCACTACCCGGCGCGCGGTCAGGATCACCAATCGCGCGAGCGCCACGGCGATGGCGGGCGTGGCGGCCGCCATCGCCGCGCGTTGACATAACCCGCCTGACGCCGGTTCGGATCGGCTAATGCGGCCAACGTGCAATCGAGCGAGGCGCCGGCAGGCAGTGCCATCGGCTCACACCCAGCCTTCGATCTTCAGGCCGCTCACGCGCTCGGCTTCCTCGCGCGACACCTTGCGCACCGTCTGGCCGAAGCTCCAGACGTGTCCTTCCGGATCGCGGACGGCGTAGACGCGGTCACCGTAAAACTGATCCGCCGGCTCGCGCGTAATGACCGCGCCCGCGGCGCGCGCCCGGGCGCAATGCTCGTCGATGCCGTCGCGCAGTTGCACATGCACCGACTGGGTGTTCTTGCCGCCAATCGAAGCCGGACTCGCCGAGTCTTCGGACCATTCGCGGCAGATCATCACGTAGCTGTCGCCGAAGCGCATTTCGGAGTGGCCCAATTGGCCGTCGCTATCCGTGATGACCATCTGGCGCTCGAAGCCGAACGCTTTTTCGAGCCAGTCGAGCGCGGCGAACGGGTCCTGGTAGTACACCGCCGAACCCAGCGATGGACGATGAAGCGAGTCGCTCATGATTGTCTCCTTTATAAACCTTGCAGTTGAAATTTAACAATATAGTTAAGCAAAACGACAACGCAAGAACGGCGTGGTTGCGACGGCTCCGTTCAGTCTGGTGGCCTATCCGCTTATCCGCGTACGTGGGAAACCGTTGGTCGGCACGCCGTTTGCGTAATGAAAGCAACGCGGCACGTCCGGGCGCGACGCCCGGCGCTGCCGCAGCCTATCGTTTCGTATCGGGAGCGCGACATGGACGCATCAGCGGCTTCTGCAGCACCCGCGGCACCGCACTTTCGCATCGTGCTGGTGTACAGCAAAGGCCGCAAAGCGGCGGGCGGCGGCCACGAACTCGACACCCAATGGGAGCTTGCGCGGCAGATCGCCGAGCTGAAAGGCGCGCAACTTGCTGGCTACTTCGACGACGCGTGCAACGCTTCGGCGGACCGCTACGTGATTCCCGACGACACGCTGACCGTAGACGAAGCGCGCAAGCTAGGCGTCGCATCGGAGCGCGATCTGTATGGCGGCGTGGTGCCATATCCGTTTGTCGCGACGAAGCTGATCGCGCACGAGTTGCCCCCAGGCGCGCGATGTGCGCCGCAAGGTTGGTCGCGTGAATTCAGCGAACCTGTTCGTGGACTCGTGCTGCCTGGCTATGCCGCGTTCTCGCGGGACGACGCGCACAACGCAGCCGCGTTGTTGTGGCCAGGCGGGCAGGTGCGCATCAAGCGGCCTTACGGTATCGGCGGCGCGGGGCAAGCGCTTGTCGAATCAAGGGAGCGGCTCGCCGCCGAACTCGACGACATCGGCGACGACGCGTTGCATGCCGAGGGCGTCGTCGTCGAACGGCATCTGGAGAACATCGAGACGCTGAGTGTCGGCCGCGTCACGCTCGACGATCTGGTGGCGAGCTATTACGGAGTGCAGAGACTGACGGTCAACAACCACGACCATCATGTGTACGGCGGCTCGGATCTCGTCGTCGTGCGCGGCGATTTCGACGCGCTCACGCGCCTCGACATGGCGGACGACGCGCGCGAGGCCATTGCGCGGGCGCGTGCGTTCGATGCGTGCGTGCAAAAGTGCTACGCCGGGTTCTACGCGTCGCGGCGCAATTACGACGTGGGCTGGGGCGCCGACGCGAACGGCACGCACTTTTGCGGTGTGCTCGAACAGTCGTGGCGGCTGGGCGGCGCGAGCGGTGCGGAAATCGGCGCGTTGCGTGTGTTCCAATCGGACCGCAACGCGCACACGGTGCGGGCGTCGACGCGGGAAATTTACGGCGCTCACGCCGAGGTGCCCGCAGGCGCGTGCATGGTCTATCACGGCACCGATCCGCAGGCGGGCGAAATCACGAAGTTTTACACGGTAGACGGGAGTGATGAAACATGACGGCGGACAGATACCGCGTACAAATACCGATCGAAAAGGGTCATCTGGACGCGACGATCCTCGCGCCGAAAACGACGGTGCCAGGCGTGCTGTTCGTCCACGGCTGGGGCGGCAATCAGGAACAGTATATGGAACGCGCGCGGCAGGCCGCGGCGCTCGGCTGCGTATGTCTGACGTTCGATCTGACGGGGCACGCGCGCACGCAAAGTGAACAGGAAACGGTCACGCGCGAAACCAGCCTCAACGATCTGCTCGCCGCCTACGATACGTTGACGAAGCACCCGCTGATCGATCGCGGTTCGATCGCGGTGATAGGAAGCAGTTACGGCGGTTACCTCGCGAGCATTCTTACGTCGATGCGGCCGGTGCGCTGGCTCGGCTTGCGTGTGCCCGCTTTATACCTCGACGAAGGCTGGAACATCCCGAAGCGCGCGCTGCATGTCGAGCATGACATCGTCGCGTACAGAAAACGCATTGTGGCGTCCGGCGAGAACCGCGCGTTGCGCTCCGCAGCCGCATTCAAGGGCGACGTGCTGCTTGTTGAATCCGAGCGCGATCAGCTCGTGCCGCACACGGTGATCGCAAGCTATCTGCAGGCGTTTTTGAATGCGCATTCGTTGACCTACCGGATCATCGACGGCGCGGATCACGGCCTGAGCGACGAAGGCAGTCAGCGTGCGTACACAGCCCTTCTCGTAACGTGGCTCGGCGAGATGATCGGCGGTTTGCGAGCGGGCAGCCGGGGCGAAGCACCGAACCCGGCGATTCGATGATGCGGCTCAAGCGGCATCGGTTTGCTGCGCTGTGAGTCGCCATGATGAAGCGATAGGCGCGCGCATTGCCGGCAGCCGAATCGTACTAGTCAACCGGTGCGCACAATGTCAGAGTATCGACGTGTAACCGGCTACAGGAGCCCATGTCGTGTCTGGCCTTTCAGAGAATGAAGCGCTGCTATTCCGTCCATTTACTTCCGATGACGTGAGCGCGGCTCATGCATTGTCACGCGCGGTCAAATGGAGACATCGCCCGG
>DASPZL010000252.1:0-2087 GCA_035636295.1 Paraburkholderia sp. | reverse complement strand
GGACGACGTGCTCGCGCGTCTGTTGATGTTCCCCAACGTGATCGTCACCGCGCACCAGGCTTTTTTCACCCGCGAGGCGATGACGGAAATCGCGCAGACGACGCTCGGCAATGTCGAAGCGTGGCGCGACGGCACGCCGCGTAACGTCGTCGAGGCGCCGCCGGCGAACGGCTGAAGGCTTGCCTGAAAGCGGCGCTTCGCCCGTCAGCCGTCGACGGCCTAGAGCGCGCTCCGCTCAGGTGCGCGGCACGCCAGCCACATTGGCCGAGGTGGGCCGCAATGCCGTGCGCGCGTCGTCGGACGCGCCGCAGTATTGGCGCAGGAGCGCGGCCTCGCGCTCGTGCACCTCCACTGGAAACCACACGGCGCCTGCCGCCATCATGTAGCGCGCGCGATGCTGCCCATTGCGGAACGCAACCACGCCTTCATGTTCTAGTCTGAGCCAGCCGAGCAGCCCCGGCGCGCGGCGCGTCGAGATCGTCACGTAGGGCATCTGCGGAATACGCGCGTTCGATGGATCGAGAAACTCGCGGATGCCGCGCAGCTTCCCGGGGTGCCATTCCTGCACCGGCGGCAGCACGTAATCGGTGTCGTCGCGATCGGCGCACGCAATGAGCTTGCGCGCGTCGACGAGCACGACCTGATGGCGCGTGCCGTCCGTCGTGAAGACTCGCTTCAGGCGTACGTGGCCATACGGCGGATGCTCGTGCAGCGGCACGATCCAGACAGGCTCGCTGCCAGACGACGGCGATGCCGCGGGAGACGGGGTCGGTAGTTGCATCAGTGTGGACATCGGGCGTACTCCATGCGCCGGTGCGTGCGCGCGCCCTGGCTGTTCAAAATTCGCCTAAGCTACGAGTCGATTGTTAAAACCGCGTGACTTGGCGGCAAGCGATTCGCGCTGCATCGCCGCCCGTGCGCCACGCATCATCGCGCAGGCTTTTGCTTCTGCTTTAGCGGTCGTTTTGCGCGGTTCTTTAGGGTGTCGCCGCACGCACGACCGGTTTTTTCAGTGCCCTTCATGAAGTCTAGGTCTTGCAGCACAGCCCGAAACGGAGAGAACGATGGCTAGCGAACAGTTCGGCGAATTCGTGCGAATCGAAACTGCACAAAAAAACCCAACTGCACAGAAACAGCAAGTTGCGCTCCCGGTCGATGCCGTCGCAACGATCGTCATTGACCGGCCCGCGCGCCGCAATGCCGTCGACCGTCCGACGGCCGAAGCCCTCGCCGCCGCGTTCCGCCGCTTCGAGGCCAACGACGCGTGGCGCGCCGCCGTGCTGATGGGCGCGGGCGGCACGTTCTGCGCCGGCGCTGACCTCACTGCTTTACAAGACGACGAACGGCGCAACGAATTGCACGCCGACGGCAGCGGCCCCGGACCGATGGGACCGACGCGCATGATGTTCACCAAGCCCGTGATCGCGGCCATCGCCGGCCATGCGGTGGCGGGCGGCCTGGAACTCGCGGCGATGTGCGATCTGCGCGTGGTCGAAGCGGACGCCGTGCTAGGCGTGTTTTGCCGGCGCGTGGGCATTCCGCTGATCGATGGCGGAACGATCCGGCTGCCGCGCCTGATCGGCCAGTCGCGCGCACTTGATCTGATCCTGACGGGCCGTGCCGTCACGGCCGACGAAGCCCTCTCGTTCGGCCTTGCCAACCGCGTCGTGCCGAAGGGCGCTGCGCGTGCCGCCGCCGAGCAGCTAGCCGCCGAACTGGCCGCGTTCCCGCAGGCGGCACTGCTGGCGGACCGCCGCTCCGTCTACGAGAACTCGCCGCTCGAGGATCTGCCCGTAGCGCTGCGCCGCGAAGGCGCGGGCGGCTACGCGGCCGTGTTCTCGCAAGGCGTGGCAGGAGCGGCCGCGTTCGCCGCGGGCGCTGGCCGTCACGGCGCCGGGCTTGACAAAAAAGTCCCTTGAAGTAAGGGGTTTTCGCTACGCAATCGCGCCGCAATCGACGAAATACAACAGTGCGCGAGGCAGAGCGCACAGCCGAATTGACTTAGGTACAATCCCCTACTGATTTACCCTTTGCCGGCGCACGCGCACTCGTCCCGAATGCGCGCGACGGTAACGCGCACGGCCTCC
>DASPZL010000251.1:0-5428 GCA_035636295.1 Paraburkholderia sp. | reverse complement strand
TCGACGATCTCTTTCTTCGTCTTGCGCTGGATGTAGATCCCACGGCGCGGCACCGTGCGCAGAAAGCCTTCTTGCTCGAGTAGCGTCATCGCTTCGCGAACCGGCGTGCGGCTCACGCCGAGCGCCTCTGTCAATTCTTTTTCGTCGAGCCGGATCTCTTCGCGCGAGCGATAGATGTCGGCTTCCGCAATCGCCTGCTTCAGCTTTGCGTAGGCCTGGTCGCGCAGCGAAGCCGTCGCATTGATCGGCACGAGCGTCAATGGCAAAGCCATTGGACGAACATCGGTTTGCGTATCAGCCATTGACAGTGCTTTCCAGTTTGAGATGACCCGTTGCGGGGATCCGCGCGACTCACGGACTATATATCTAATACCATATATCACATATCTACATTAGTCTAGTTGGTGCAATCCGCCTATTTTCAGGAGACGTGCGGATGCTGCGCGGCACACGCTCGCTATACCTATATGAAGAGGGGAAACGCAGAAAGCGACCTTTGCAGCAAGCTGCAAAGGTCGCGAGGCAGCGCCGTCGAATACGCTGCGAAGTCAGTACTGCCACCGCCGCAGCCTATGCCGCGGCGGGGCACCAACCCAATTGGATCGTGAGCTATATGTGCTCACGCCTTTCATTCAGGCGAGCCGGAGATAACGGCTACAACCGCGCTTCAGCGACAACCACGCCGGCCGACGCGCCCGAGTTCTCGATCCAGCGCTTTCTCATCGGTGCGAGGATGAACTTAGCGGACACGGCTGCCGCGATCGACACCACCGCCGCCGAGATGAACACCGTGCTCCACCCGCCGTTCGCCGACAACACCGATGCGATCGGCACCAGCATCGACGCGGTACCCTTCGCGGTATAGAGCGTCCCTGCATTGGCGGCGGCGTATTTGCTGCCGAACGTGTCCGCGCAAGTCGCCGGGAAGATCGAGAAAATCTCGCCCCAGCACAGGAACACGGCGGCCGCGAAGAACATGAACGCGTACGGGTTATGGCCGAACTCCATCAGACCCAGCAGCGCGACGCCTTCCCCGAGAAAGATCATGAACATCGTGTTTTCGCGGCCGATGCGGTCCGACAGCAAACCGCACAACGGACGCGTGAAGCCGTTGCACAGATTGTCGATCGACAGCGTCATCGTCAACAGCGGCAGCGTGATGCCCATCAGACTCACCGGCAGCTTGGCAAAGCCGTATTCCTTCGCGATCGGCCCGAGTTGCGCGGTCGCTATGATGCCGCCGGCGGCGACGAACACGAACATCAGATACAGCACCCAGAAGAGCGGCGAACGGATCATCTGGCCGGGCGTGTAGTCGATCTTGGTGGCGACCACGCGCTTGGCCGCGACTGCGGTTACGGGCGGCTTCGGCCGTATCAGCATGGTGGCGAGCAGCAGAATGCAGACGCCCTGGAAAATGCCGAAGAACATGAACGTGTGCTCATAGCCCGAGCGCTGGATCATGTTGGCGATCGGGATCACGGTGACTGCCGCGCCGGCGCCGAAACCTGCCGCGGTCAAACCGGCCGCGAGACCGCGCTTGTCCGGAAACCACTTGAGCGCCGTGCCGACGCAGGTGCCGTACACGCAACCCGCACCGATACCGGCGATCACTGCGGCGACGTACAGCTCGGTGAGACTGCTCGCATGCGCGTCGATGATCCAGCCGAGCGCTGCGCACAGCGAGCCGCCGATCACAACCGGGCGCGGCCCGAACTTGTCGACGAGCCAGCCTTCGACAGGCACGAGCCACGTTTCAGTGACGATGAAGATTGTGAACGCGGTCTGGATCGCCGCCTGACCCCAATGATGCGCGTTGTCCATTGGTATGACGAACAGCGTCCACGCATATTGGAGGTTCGCGACGAGCCCCATGCACACGATGCCAATTGCCAGTTGCACCCAGCGGTTATGCGTGAACGCCGCATTGCCTCGCTGGGCTACGTTGGGATATCCCATGTCTCCGTCTCTCCTGTAGATTCCGTCGCGCTCGAGCGGCGCGTTGGACTTACTAATCGAATCGCCTTATCGCCGTTTGGTCTGCTGGCAATGAAGCGCCAATGGTCGGCCAGAGGAATTGCACTAATGAAAACCCTTATCCCCGTTGACCGCGCAACAGCTGAAATAAAAGTAGTTGCGCGTGCAGCGAGTCTGAAGGCATGCTGCGCGAGAACAGCAATCAGCGAAAGTTAAAACATTTTATGGTTTGTATTACGCATCCCTAATATATGGGGTTTGCCCTTACTGAGTAACATCCATGAGAAACGCGACTCTGCGCCAACTGAAGATCTTCGAGACGGTGGCCCGGCACCTGAGTTTTTCGCGTGCGGCGGATGAACTGTGTCTCACGCAGCCGGCCGTCTCCACACAGGTCAAGCAGCTTGAAGAGCATGCCGGTCTGGCGCTGTTCGAGCAACTCGGCAAAAAAATCTATCTGACGCCTGCCGGTTCCGAAATGCTTCATTACGCGCGTTCGATCATCGAGCAATTCCGGGAAATGGATGGAGCGATGGGCCGGTTGCAAGGCATCGCCGGCGGCCAGCTCAACATTGCCGTGATCAGCGCCGGCGATTATTTTTTCCCGCGCCTGTTAGGCGAATTCACGCGTCGCAATGAAGGCGTGCGGCTCAACCTCGCAGTGCACAATCGCGAAGGACTGCTGTATCAGCTGACCCACAATCTGACCGATCTGGCGATCATGGTGCGCCCGCCGCGCGATCTCGACACGCGTAACGAATCGTTCGCGCCGCATCCCTATGTGATCGTTGCGCCGCCCAGGCATCCACTGGTCGGCAAAAAACGCATTGCGCTTTCGACACTCTGCAAAGAGCCGTTCATTGTTCGCGAGAAGGGTTCGGACACGTGGCATTCGATGGAAGAAGGTTTTGCCGGCGGCATCGGCCGGCTCAATATCGCCATGGAGATCCGCAGCACCGAGACGATCAAGCAGGCCGTGATTGCCGGCATGGGTATCGCGTTTCTGTCCGCGCATACGATCAGCCTTGAACTGCAGGTCGGCAATCTCGCGGTGTTGGATGTCATCGGCTTTCCCGTGATGCTCGACTGGTACGTGGTGCATCGCAAGAACAAGCGCCTGCCTCCCGTTGCCGCGGCGTTCAAGGAATTTCTGATCGGCGAAGGCGCGGCGCGGATCGCGCAGATCACTCACATCGACGCAAACTTGCTGCGCGAGCAGCCCGAGGACATATCGAGGGCGACCGTTTAGGCGCGCGCATCTCGCCGTTGTCCGGGCTGGTCAAACGGGCGAACATAAATAAAACGCTATCGTTCTTCACAATAACTTTAACTGTTGTTTATTTATCATCGCTTCTATTCTTGGTTCATGCCATCTGCCTGAAGGAGACGACCATGAACCACTCTCAATTCGACGCTCACGACAGCACGCTTGATGCGGAAGTAGAAGCGCAACTGTGCGCCTATAACACTGCTTTCGACGAACTCGGTCTGCGCTTTCGTTGGGATGTGCGCACGCTGGCGTCGCTGTCCGTGATCGACGGTGAACAGGCGCGGATCACCGCTTACATCGAAGCGCACCACGCGCATTTGCTGAGGGCGTATAGCGCGGAGTTTCTGAGCCAGGCCATTCTCGAGAAAAAGAACGCGCGCTATCCGGTGTGCGTATCGACGCGCGTCGAAAACGCACCGCATCTGGGTCACGTGGCACGTCAGCCACAGATGACCAACCGCCGCGAGCACGTGCGATACGACGTAGAACTGCCGGCGCTGGCGGGTATTTAGAGGCAATGCGCGCCGGCGCACATTGAGTGACCGGGAAAGAACTGCGTGCGCTCCGCCGCTTCGCCGAAGCCCGCGTCAACGCAACGCCATCACAATCAACGCCGCCGCCACGATCGCCACCGCGTCCTCGATCAGCGCCGCCGGCAGATCTCGTCCTAAGGCTCGCGCCAGTGCACCTCTTGCCCTCGCGCCGCCTAAAGTACCGATCACCGCGCCGACCACGCCCGCAATCAACCCGCCCACCAGGCCGCCATGAGCCGCGCCAATTGCAGCACCGCTCAATCCGCCCAATACGATGCGAGTGCCGAATTGCATCGGCACGGTACGGCTAGGTGTTTTCGGCAGTTGATCCGTGACGAGTTCGACAATCGCCAGCACGGTGAAGATATACGGCGTGGCAGTGAAGCCGAGAAACGACAGCGGCGTGTCTTGCAGCGGCAACCATCCAGGATGCGCCGCCCAGCTAATGGCCGCGGGAGCGCTCATCGCGCGAAGGCCGGCCACCACGCCGATCAGCAACGCCAGGACATAGACAGTGACAGTCATACGGGACTCCGAATCAAAGCCGATGATGCGCTATTGAACAAGCCGCCGGCTGACCTCGACAAACGTCGGCGGGAAGGTGTCAAGCATTTCGCCTGGACAGTCAACTTCTCACCGCATCAGTCGGGGCCGATTCACACATCCCCTTTCGGTGTTGCCCTAGTGTCGCACATTTCGAATCGTGATCGATCGCGGACGATTGCCGCCCGCTGCCTCGGCGACACATTCCCGTGCGCCTTCCAAGCGCAAGCGCGCGTCAAGTCTGAACCGATGCCGCCACCAGCGCGCCCACGTTCGCAATCGCCGCATTGCAGCGCGCCGCGTCGCCACTCGTTTCGGTCAGATAGACGGCCACGAGCACGGGACCACGTCCTGGCGGCCACAGAATCGCCACGTCGTTCGCGGTGCCGCGATCGCCCGTGCCGGTTTTATCGCCGACGCCCCAATCCTTCGGCAGCTTTGCGCGAATCCGTGCGCCGCCGGTCTCGTTGGCGGCGAGCCACGCCAGCAGCTGTGCCTTCGACGACGACGACAAACGCCCGCCCAACACAAGCTCGCGCAGATTGCCGAGCATCGCGTTGGGCGTGGTGGTGTCGCGCGGATCGCCGGGAATCGCTTCGTTCAAGGCCGGCTCGTTGCGATCCAGACGCGTGATGCCGTCGCCCAGGCTGCGCGCGAACGCTGTCAATCCCGCCGGGCCGCCCATGCTCGCCAGCAACAGATTGGCCGCCGTGTTGTCGCTGAGCGTAATCGCCGCCTTGCACAATTCCGCGACGCTCATGCCGGCGTCGCCGGTACGCTCGCGAGTATGTTGGCTCGTGGCCGGCGAGTACGGCACAAGATCGCGTCGAGAGAACACGATGCGCCGCTGCAAATCCTCTTGCCCGCGATCCGCGCGCGTCAGCACGGCGCCCGCCGCCAGCAGTTTGAACGTGCTGCACATCGGAAAGCGCTCATCGGCGCGCAAGCCGGCATGCAAGCCGGACGTCGTATCGACAATCGACACGCCCAGCCGCCCGCCGCTTTCCGCCTCGATCTGCTTGAGCCGTTGACGGATGGCATCCGCCTTGGCCAAGTCGCGCCCCTGCGCCGTGGCACCTGTTTTTGCCACCGTCCCGAACGCGCC
>DASPZL010000250.1:0-8526 GCA_035636295.1 Paraburkholderia sp. | reverse complement strand
GGCGATGCACGCGGCAAGCGTGCTGGCGCCCGGTTTCTCCGTGGTGACGACCTTGGCGCGCACGTGCGGCATGGCGTGGCATCTCGCCGAACGCTACGGCATGAAGCGTTTTTGCCGCAACGTGCGCGCGACCGACGTCGCCGTGCTCGATCTCGACAAGCCCGGCTCGGCGGCGCGCCGCATCATCCTCGACGAATGCCGGCGCGCGCTCGCGGAAGATGGGTCCGACGCGATCGTGCTCGGTTGCGCGGGCATGGCCGAACTGTGCGCGGAAATCGAAGATGCGTTGGGCGCGCCGGTGATCGAAGGCGTGACGGCCGCAGTCAAATGGACCGAAGCGCTGGTCGCGCTGCGTCTGTCGACGGCCAAGCGTGGCGACTATGCGAGGCCGCTGGCAAAGCGCTACGACGGCGCGCTGGAGTCGTTCAGTCCGACCGGGGCTGACCCGAATCCGCAACCGTCGCGCGGTTCTGCCGGCGTGTCTTCGGCCAATACGCAGGAAAGCGCGGGAACGGTCGATCTGCTGCGGGTAAACACTAGCGAACCGGGAGAGCACATACATTCAGTCTGACACGCACTATCTGCCGGGCTGTATGGGCGCGCCGGAGCGTTTTCGCTACACTGGTCCCACTCGGCGCGGGTGCCGGAAATACTTTTTGCCGCTGTTTTTCAATGGTATTTCTGCGCCGCGCCAGCATGAGCCGCACGCAAACCCCACGTGCCCGTCACGTGAGTTCCACGCGAATTTTACGTACCGTCACCACGCATTCGTCAAACCATGCCACTCGACCCGAACTACCCACGCGATCTGATCGGCTACGGCCGCCACCCAGTGCAGGCGAACTGGCCTGGGCGAGCGCGCGTCGCGGTGCAATTCGTCCTGAACTACGAAGAGGGCGGTGAAAACTGCGTGCTGCATGGCGATGCGGGCTCGGAGCAATTCTTGTCGGAGATTGTCGGCGCGGCGGCTTATCCGGCTCGTCACATGAGCATGGAGTCGATTTACGAATATGGCTCGCGCGCCGGGGTGTGGCGCATTCTGCGCGAATTCGAAAAGCGCGGCTTGCCGCTCACGGTGTTCGGCGTCGGCATGGCGATCGAACGGCATCCTGACCTTGGACGCGCCTTCGTCGAACTCGGTCATGAGATCGCTTGCCACGGTTATCGCTGGATTCACTATCAGGACATGTCGCCGGAGAAAGAAGCGGAGCACATGCGCCTCGGCATGGAATCGATCGAACGCGTCACGGGAGAGCGGCCGCTTGGCTGGTACACCGGGCGCGACAGTCCCAATACCCATCGTCTGGTCGCCGAATACGGCGGCTTCCTGTACGACTCGGATTATTACGGCGACGATCTGCCGTTCTGGATGGACGTCGACGTGACGGGCGGTGAGAAAGTGCCGCAACTGATCGTGCCGTACACGCTCGACACCAACGACATGCGCTTCGCCAGCCCGCAAGGCTTCAACACCGCGGACCACTTCTTCACGTATCTGCGCGACGCGTTCGACGTACTCTACGAAGAAGGCGACGAAGCGCCCAAGATGCTGTCGATCGGCATGCACTGCCGCCTGCTCGGCCGCCCAGGGCGCTTTCGCGCGCTGCAACGTTTTCTCGACCATATCGAACAGCACGATCGCGTGTGGGTGACGCGGCGCGTCGATATCGCGCGCCACTGGCGCGAACTTCATCCTTATCAACAGAACGACCGCGGAGCGGCGGCATGAAGGCGATGCAATACACTCTGGACCAACTCAACAGTATCTCGACCGGCGCGTTCGTCGCAGCGCTGTCAGGCATTTTCGAGCACTCGCCGTGGGTCGCGGAAATCGCCGCGCAGCAACGGCCGTTCACCGGCATCGACGAGTTGCATCGCAAGATGTCGAACATCGTCGAGACGGCCGGCGAAGAAAAGCAGCTTGCGTTGATCAACGCTCACCCGGAACTCGCGGGGAAAGCAGCGGTGCGCGGCGAACTGACGGCCGAATCCACGCGTGAGCAAAGCGGGGCGGGCCTCGCGCAATGCACGCAGGCGGAATTCGACAAGCTGGTCGCGCTCAATAGCGCATATCGCGAGAAGTTCGGCTTCCCGTTCATTCTCGCGGTGCGAGGTTATGACCGTCACGGCATCATCGCGAACTTCGAGGCGCGAGTGAACAACAGCCGCGCCGACGAACTGCGCGCGAGCCTCGATCAGATCTACCGTATCGCACGTTTCCGGCTCGACGACCTGATCGACGCGTAAGTTTTCACCACGCGTCGTGGACTTGAGTCCTTGAGCCGGAACGTTTTTCAGCACCCACAAACATTAAGGAAGATAAAGATGGCACTCCCGATTCTCGACCCCAACGCACCGGAATTCACGCGCCGCTATGTGAACCTGGCGGACCCGCGTCTGGGCGCGCAGGCGCTCGAGGCCAGCGACGATTTCTTCGCACCGAAGGAACGCATGCTGAATCCGGAGCCGGCCGTTTTCATTCCGGGCAAGTACGACGACAACGGCAAGTGGATGGACGGCTGGGAAACGCGCCGCAAGCGCGCCACCGGTTACGACTGGTGCATCGTGAAGCTCGCGCGCCCTGGCGTGATCAAGGGGCTCGACCTCGACACCAGCCACTTCACGGGCAACTTCCCGCCGGCGGCTTCGGTTGAAGCCGCTCGCGTGACGGACGGTGTGCCGAACCAGTCGACGCAATGGACCGAAATCGTTCCGTCGACCACCTTGCAAGGCAACAGCCACCACTATCACGAAGTCGGCGACGCGAATGCGTACACACATCTGCGCGTGAACATTTATCCGGACGGCGGCATTGCGCGTCTGCGTGTGTACGGTCAGCCACAGGTGGACTGGGTGGGCGCGAGCCGCACCGAGCAGTTCGATCTGGCCGCGATGGAAAACGGTGCGTATCTGGTCGCGGCGAACAACCAGCACTTCGGCGCAGCCTCGACGATTCTGATGCCGGGCCGTGGCTTGAATATGGGCGACGGTTGGGAAACGCGCCGCCGTCGCGAGCCGGGCAACGACTGGGCGATCGTCGCGCTGGCGCAGCCGGGCGTGATCAAAAAAATCGAAGTGGATACGGCTCACTTCAAGGGCAATTATCCGGACCGCTGCTCGATTCAGGCCGCGTACGTGACGGGCGGCACCGACAGCTCGCTCGTCACGCAAGCGATGTTCTGGCCGGTGCTGCTCGCCGAACAGAAGCTGCAGATGGACAAGCAGCATTACTTCGAAAGCGAGATCGCCGCGCTCGGTCCGGTGACGCACGTGCGCTTTAACATCATTCCGGACGGTGGCGTGTCGCGTCTGCGTCTGTGGGGCACGCTCGCATGATGAAAACGCTGGCAATCGAACCGTTGACGAAAGAAGCGTTCGCCGCGTTCGGCGACGTAATCGAACTCGAAGGCGCGAAGCAGATTCCGATCAACCTCGGCACGACGATCCGCTATCACGATCTCGCGAAAGTGGACGTCGCCGACGAGAGTGGCCGCACGCTCGTGAACCTGTTTCGCGGACAGCCGCGCACGTTGCCGTTCGAAGTGAAGATGCTGGAACGTCATCCGTTGGGCAGCCAGGCGTTCGTGCCGCTGAACGATAAACCATACCTCGTCGTGGTGGCGCCGGCGGGTGAGCTGGACCCGCAACGGATTCGCGCGTTCGTGACGAGCGGTTGGCAGGGCGTCAATTATGCGAAGGGCGTTTGGCATCATCCGCTGATCGCGCTGGGCGAGGTGACCGACTTTATCGTCGTCGATCGTGGCGGCGATGGACTCAACCTCAATGAGCAGGATCTTGCTGAATCGCTTTGGCTCACGGAGGATGCGTTGAGCGCGGTGACCGCTTAGGTGTATCGAGCGGGTTGGCTTTATGGAAAAACCCACAGTGCATGCTGTGGGCTTTTTTTTGCTTGTGCTGCCGACGAGCCTCACCGAACCGGGCGCGTCGCGCCCGGCCATTCGATTACTTCGCCGCACCGCCTTCGAACCATGCGGCGATCTTCAGCCGCTCGTCGTCGGTCATGTGCGTCACGTTGCCAAGCGGCATCGCCTTCAACGTCACCGCCTGTTGATAGATCCGCTGCGCGTTCTGCGAGATTTCATCCGGCGTATCGAGCAGCACGCCGGCCGGCGCGCTGCCCATCATCGTCGGATGCGCGGAGTGGCACGCTGCGCAGCGCTGTTGCAGCACCGGCGCGATATCGGCAACTTTGACCACCGGCGCGTTCGCGGCCTGCGCTTGCGGCATCATCGGCTTTGGCATGGTCCAGAAGAGCGCGCCGAACATCAGCACGATCCCGACCAGCGGCAGATACCACAGCACCTGGCCACGGTGACGCATCACGAAGAACTGGCGAATCAGCGCGCCGGCCAGCATGATGATCACGAGCACCGCCCAGTTGTACGGATGCGTGTAGGTCATCGCGTAGTGGTTCGACAGCATCGCGAACACCACCGGCAGCGTGAAATACGTGTTGTGCACCGAGCGCTGCTTGCCACGTTTGCCGTAGATCGGGTTCGGCGTGTCGCCTTTGAGCATCGCGTCGACCATCTTGCGCTGGCCTGGAATGATCACGAAGAACACGTTGGCCGACATGATCGTCGCCAGCATCGCGCCCATGATGAGATAAGCCGCACGGCCCGCGAAGATATGACATGCGAGCCACGTCGCGATCAGCACATACGCGCCGACGCAGATGCCGAGCACCGTATCCTTGTTGCCGAGAATGCGGCACAGCGAATCGTAGACGATCCAGCCCGCGGCGAGGAAGCCGAGCGCCGAAGCCACGGCGACCACCGGGCCCATGTCGAGCACATTCTTGTCGATCAGATAGGTCGTGGGCGAGAACAGATACAGCACGGTGAATAAACCAAAGCCCGACAGCCACGTGGTGTACGACGGCCACTTCGACCAGTGCAGATCCTCCGGCATTTCGGGTGGCGCGACGGTGTACTTCTGCATGTTGTAAAAACCGCCGCCGTGCACGTGCCACAGCTCGCCGAATACGCCACGCTTGCGCTGGTTCGGGTCCTGCGGCGGTTTCAGGCTGTTGTCGAGCGCGACGAAATAGAACGATTCGCCGATCCATGCGATCGCGGCGACGACGTGGAACCAGCGAATCGCCAGATTCAGCCAGTCGGTGATAAAGCCTTCCATGAAACTCCTCCACTTCTGATTCGTTGTACGCGCAACGACGCTGGTGCCTTTATTGCCCTTTCGGCGACCCGACGAATGACGGGTGATCGGCATGCAACGCGTCATGGCGCGGACTGCGGGGTGAAAGACGCGGTGCGCTCAGTTCGCACGGCGCCGTTTTTCTATGCGTGCGACGGATCGCGCCGCTCGTGCTCAATTGCGTTTCGCGAGGGGCAACACGCTCGAACGTGTTTCTTCAACTGCCCCGATACGTGCTGTACGACCACGGCGACACCAGCAGCGGCACGTGATAGTGCGCAGCGGGATCGGCCACGCCGAAGCGCAACACGACGCGGTCGACGAAACGCGGCTCCGGCACCTTCGTGCCGATCGACGCGAAGTAATCGCCGGCGGCGAACACGAGCTCGTATTCGCCCGCGACCAGCGCGTCGCCTTCGAGCAGCGGCTGATCGCAGCGGCCGTCGCTATTGGTGATGGTGGTTTTGAGCGCGCGGCGCGTGTCGCCCGAGAGCGCGAAGAGTTCGACCTTGATGCCCGCGCCGGGACGGCCGTTCGCGGTGTCGAGCACATGGGTAGTGAGCTTTCCCATTCGCAATTTTCCTTATGTGAATGCGAGGTTTCGGCGGCAGCCCGATCCAGATACGTTTGCGGCGGATCGAGGCTCCACGTCAGTGGCTACATACCCGTCGGCGAATTGAAGCGAGCGCCGTGGCAGCCATTGTAAAAAGGATGTGCGTGTCAGCGCGTGCGCGATAGGAAAGATAATAGCTGGCGCATGACGGACAGCCCACTGAAAGCCGCCGCGAGTCGATTCGTTCGACTATTGCAGTGGATTTGATCGTACCGGCGCCAAAAAAGGCCCACTATATCGCCGGCGTGAAGTTGGGTATCGCACTGGCGTGAGTTGTCAGCATTATTTTGGCCGTCGAAGGTTACGTCTGTGCACCGCAGCAAATGCGAGTCGAAGATGCCACGAGCGCGGCGCATGCCCCGAAGGAAGTCCCCTTGGGGGATGCCCCGAAGACGGCGGAAACACGCTGGGTAACCGGGCCAACGGCGTTCGACGGGACGCGGCGGCACGGAAGCGTGCCGTCACATCGCGTTCGAACGGCTTTGCACGGAAAGCATGAAGCGGAGAAACGAATGACGATGCAGCAAGCGGCAATCAAGCCGAAAAAAACAATGCTGGTAAAGCACGCGGACGTGCTGGTCACGATGGACGGCGCCCGGCGCGAACTGCGCGACGGCGGCCTGTATATCGAGGACAACCGCGTCGTCGCAGTCGGCCCGACGGCAGAATTGCCGCAAACGGCCGACGAAGTGCTGGACATGCGTGGGCATCTGGTGATCCCAGGGCTCGTCAACACGCATCACCACATGTATCAGAGCCTGACGCGCGCGATTCCCGCCGCGCAGAACGCCGAGCTGTTCGGCTGGCTGACCAGCCTCTACAAGGTGTGGGCGAATCTCACGCCGGAGATGATCGAAGTCTCGACGTTGACCGCGATGGCCGAGTTGTTGCTCTCCGGTTGCACGACCTCGAGCGACCATTTGTATATCTACCCGAACGGCAGCCGGCTCGACGACAGCATTGCCGCGGCGCGCCGGATCGGCATGCGTTTTCACGCGGCTCGCGGCAGCATGAGCGTGGGTCGGAAAGACGGCGGCTTGCCGCCGGATTCGGTGGTCGAGCGTGAAGCGGATATTTTGAAGGACACGCAGCGCCTGATCGAGACATATCACGACGAAGGGCGTTACGCGATGCTGCGCGTCGTGGTCGCGCCATGCTCGCCGTTCTCGGTGAGCCGCGATCTGATGCGCGAATCGGCGGTCATGGCTCGCGAGTACGGTGTGTCGCTGCACACGCACCTCGCGGAGAACGTCAACGACATCGCGTACAGCCGCGAGAAGTTCGGCATGACGCCGGCTGAATATGCGGAAGACCTCGGCTGGGTCGGTCACGACGTATGGCACGCGCACTGCGTGCAACTCGACGAAGCCGGCATCGAACTGTTCGCACGCACCGGCACCGGCGTCGCGCACTGTCCGTGTTCGAACATGCGGCTCGCGTCGGGCATCGCGCCGGTCAAGCGGATGCGTCTTGCGGGCGTGCCGGTGGGCTTGGGCGTCGACGGGTCGGCATCGAACGACGGCGCGCAGATGATCGCGGAAGTGCGTCAGGCGCTGCTGCTGCAGCGCGTCGGTTTCGGCCCGGATGCGATGACCGCGCGCGAAGCATTGGAAATCGCGACGCTCGGCGGCGCGAAGGTGCTCAATCGCGACGACATCGGCGCGTTGGCGCCGGGCATGGCGGCGGACTTCGTGTCGTTCGATCTGCGTCAGCCGCTCTTTGCGGGCGCGTTGCACGATCCGGTCGCGGCGCTGGTGTTCTGCGCGCCGTCGCAGGTGAGCTACAGCGTGATCGGCGGCAAGGTAGTGGTGAAGGACGGACAGTTGACGACGCTGGAACTCGGACCGGTCATCGAGCAGCACAACCGGCTGGCGAAGACACTTTACGAAGCGGCGGCGTAGCGGTAGCAACTCGGTAGCCGCTCGAATCTACCGGCATCCGTGACATAGGGGTGCCGATAGATAAACCACGGAACACAAGTCTAAGGCTTGTCGATCAACGTCCGGGTCGCCTCGGCAACCAGACCGCGCAGCCAGCGCACTTCGTCGGAGTAATGCACGCGTTCGTGCCACAACTGGTAGTACTGCATCGGCGGGAAATCGAGCGGTGCGGGCACGACGGTCAACGGCAGGAACTTCGCGTAGTAATCGGCAAAAAGGCGCGTCGTCGTGAAGATCAGATCGGACTTGATCAGCACGTACGGCGCCAGATTGAAGTACGGCAACGTGACGACCACGTGACGCTTTAACCGCTCGCGCGCGAGGTGCACGTCGATCGCGCCGCGCTGGCCCACCGAATAAGGCGTAGGCGCGAGATGCGGCGCATTCAGGTACTGGTCGAGCGTGAGCCCGCCGCGTTTGGCGAACGGATGTGCGTTGCTCATCAGGCAGACGATCTGGTCGACGAACAGATTCGACAGATGCAGCTGCTCGGGCGGCTCCGGCCAGTTGCCGACCACGATGTCGAGCTTGCCGTCCTCGAGCGCGAGTTCGTAGTCGAACGCGGGCCCGAGCGAATGAAACTCGAGCGTCGCGTTCGGCGCGGCCAGGCGGAAGCGTTCGACCACCGTCGGCACGAACAGCACGTTCAGGTAGTCGGGGCAGCCGATCCGGTAGCAACGGATCGAGGTCGCCGGATCGAAGTTGTGCTGCTGGAACTTGATGCGTTCGATCTCGCGCAGCGCGTTCTGCACCGGTTCGAGCAGGCGCAAGCCGTATTCGGTCGGCACCATGCCGGAT
>DASPZL010000249.1:0-3425 GCA_035636295.1 Paraburkholderia sp. | reverse complement strand
CCATTCGAAGTACGACACGGTCACGCCGCCGGCGTTGGCCACCACGTCCGGAATCACGAGAATGCCGCGATCGTGCAGGATGTCGTCCGCCGCCGTGGTGGTCGGGCCGTTGGCGCCTTCCACGACGATCTTCGTCCGGATCTTGCCGGCGTTCTTTTCGGTGATCTGGTTTTCCAGCGCGGCCGGAATCAGGATATCGGATTCGACGGTCCAGAATTCTTCGTTCGTCACGGAATCCGCTTCGGGGAAGCCGCCCACGCCGCCCGTCTTCGCCACGTGCTCGAGCAAGGCGACAGCGTCGATACCGGTCGACTTGTACAGCGAGCCGGTGTGATCCTGCACCGCGACCACCGTCGCGCCCGCTTCCTGGAACAGACGCGCGGCGATGCCGCCCACGTTGCCGAAGCCCTGCACGGCGATGCGCGCGCCTTCGATATCGAAGCCGATGCGGCGCGCCGCTTCGCAGCCGACCACGAACACGCCGCGGCCCGTCGCTTCGCGGCGGCCGAGCGAACCGCCCAGCGTGATCGGCTTGCCCGTCACGACGCCTGTCGCCGTTTGGCCCTGGTTCATCGAGTACGTATCCATCATCCACGCCATGATCTGCTCGTTCGTGTTCACGTCCGGCGCGGGAATGTCGGTGTTCGGTCCGATGATGATGCCGATTTCGCTGGTGTAGCGGCGCGTCATGCGCTCCAGCTCGCCACGCGACAAGGTGCGCGGGTCGACGCGGATGCCGCCCTTCGCGCCGCCGTACGGCACGTTCACAGCCGCATTCTTCACCGACATCCACGCCGACAGCGCCATCACTTCCGACAGCGTCACGTCCTGGTGATAGCGCACGCCGCCCTTGCCCGGACCACGGGACATGTTGTGCTGGACCCGATAGCCTTCGAAGTGCGTGACCGTGCCGTTATCGAGTTCGATCGGGCAATCGACAATCAGGATGCGCTTCGGGCGCTTCAGGGTTTCGAGCCAGCGGGACAGCGAGCCGAGGTACGGCGCGACGCGGTCGACCTGGCGCAGGTAGTTGCCCCACGGGCCGAGGTCTTCGCTATTGAGGTAGGAGGGAACGGACTGCAACGTTGAGGCGGATTGTGCGACTTGCTGCTGGGAAGACATGAACGCTCCGGCGTTGATCGAATAGCAGCATTGTCGAAAAACGCCGTTTTGAAATCCAATGCCGTTTCCTTATCCGATTATGTTTTTTTTGCATAACCCTCAGGAAACCGCAAATTCGCGTCGTGGCGAAGCAGGTTTTTCAGCCGGCACGCGCGCCTTGCGCCAGCTCCTCTGCGACGACGTCCCACAACTGCCGTACGAGTATCTGCCGCGCATCGTCGCTCTTCGCCGCCAGCTTGTCGCGATAGAGGCGAATTTCCATGGTCAGCGTGAGTTGACCCTCGGGCGTGCCGCGCGTCCCTCGATCGAGGCGGATCAGCTTGCCGTCGGCGACCGCGTCTTCCACCGCGCTATGCGGCAGGAAGGCGATGCCGTGGCCGGCCAGCGCCATTGCCTTGAGCCCCTCGGCCATGTCGGTTTCGTAGAGCCGGTCCAGGCACAGACGCTCCGGCGCGTTGGCGAGGATCACTTCGGTCATGCGGCCCAGATACGCGTTCGGCGTGTACGACAGATACGGCGTGGACGCCTCGGCGGTGCCCGGCAGCGTATGGCGCGGACGGCCGGCGCGGCCCGGCGCCGAGAACGGGCTGATCGGCTCGTTGCCGAGCGTCAGCATGTCGTAGCGCCCCGGATCGAGCGCGACCGGGTGGCTCGGGTGGTGATAGCCCATCATCAGATCGCAGCCTCCTTCCACCAGCGACAACGCCGCGTCGTGCACGTTCAGCGCGCGTAGCCGCGTGTGGATCGGGCCCATCTGCGCTTCGATGCGCTGCAGCCAGCGCGGGAAGTACGTCAGCGACAGCGTGTGCGGCACCGCGAACTCGATGGTCGCCTGCGGCGTCGCCGTATGGCCGCGCAGCACCGCACGCGCCTCGTGGAACTGCGACAGCATCGCGAGCGCCTGCTCGTTGAAGACCTGCCCGGCCGCCGTCAGCCGCGTCGGATAAACCGAACGGTCGATCAGTTCAGTGCCGAGCCACGCTTCAAGCGCCTGAATGCGCCGGGAGAACGCGGGCTGCGTGACATGACGCAATTCGGCCGAGCGGCTGAAACTACGGGTTTCCGCGAGCGAAACGAAGTCTTCGAGCCATTTCAGTTCCATGCGTAGCCTGCTGCCGGCGGGAGAGAAGTCAGCATTCTAGATCGTGTCGCCATGCGGACTGCGGTGATCTCGAGCTAACGGTCCCGCTATTCCTCTCACCCAGAATCGGATTACGCCGATAGGCCGGCCGCCGGCGGATCGGTATCTGACCTCCGTTCATCCTGCCCACCCTGTTTCCGGGCTACGAAGGCTACCCGAACCAGGCGCCGCGCGGCGTCAGGGGGAAATCAGGGGCGGCACCGTCCGGTGGTAAAATTCGCGGTTCCCGCAGTTTCCTCCGCGTTTTCACCCTTGCGTCACGCCCCCATCATGTCCGACACCCGCCCCGACACCCTGTTCGCGCTGAACGCGCTCTCCCCGCTCGACGGCCGCTACGCCGCGAAAACCGAAGCCCTGCGCGACTGGCTCTCGGAAGCCGCTTTCATGCGTAATCGCGTGACAGTCGAAATTCACTGGCTGATCGCGCTCTCGCGCGCGGGTTTCGCCGAAGTGCCGCGCTTTTCCGAAGCCTCCGAACAATTCCTGCTGCAACTGGCCGAGCGCTTCACCGCGCACGACGCCGCGCGCATCAAGGACATCGAGCGCGTGACGAATCACGACGTGAAAGCGGTCGAATACTGGCTGAAGGAATCGGTGAAGGGTCAGGAAGAACTGGAGCGCGCAAGCGAGTTCATCCACTTCGCCTGCACGTCCGAGGACATCAACAATACGTCGCACGGCCTGATGCTGGCGGGCGCCCGCGAACACGTCATTCTGCCCGCGCTGCGCTCGGTGCATCAGCGTCTCGTCGCGCTCGCGCACGCGCACGCCGAACAGCCGATGCTTTCGCGCACGCACGGCCAGCCGGCGAGCCCCACCACGCTCGGCAAGGAAATCGCCAACGTCGCCGCACGTCTCGAGCGCGCGATCGACCGCGTCGCGAAGGTCGAGCTGCTCGGCAAGATGAACGGCGCGGTCGGCAACTTCAATGCGCATCTGTCCGCGTATCCGGAGTTCGACTGGGAAGCGTTCTCGCGTGAAGTGGTCGAACAACGCCTGAAGCTCACATTCAATCCATACACGATGCAGATCGAACCGCACGACTACATGGCTGAACTCTTCGACGCCATCGCGCGCGCCAACACCATCCTGCTCGATCTGGACCGCGATATCTGGGGATACATCTCCGTGGGTTACTTCAAGCAACGGCTGAAGGCGGGGG
>DASPZL010000248.1:0-5544 GCA_035636295.1 Paraburkholderia sp. | reverse complement strand
GCTCGCCGACAGCGGCACACTATAAGACGATCGTTATACAAGAATAAGCATCTCGTCTTGGACTTCCTGGCTGCGCATTCCTACCATCGAACAGGTAGCTGACGTTGTGGTTTGAACCACATCGCTCAGTCCACTGGAATGAAGCGACCGCAGTGTCGCGCGCTCAGGAAGGAGACGGCATGACTCGTATCGACGAAGCAGCAACCATGCGAAAAGTGTACGGGCGCTTGATGCCCTTGCTCTTCGCAATGATGTTCTTCAACTATCTCGACCGCATCAACATCGGCTTCGCAGCCCTCGACATGAACAACGACATGGGCTTCAGTCCCGCCGTGTTCGGCTTCGCGGGGAGTATTTTCTTCGTCGGATACATGCTGCTCGAAGTGCCGAGCAATCTGCTGTTGCATCGTGTCGGCGCGCGCCGGTGGATTGCGCGTATTCTGCTCACGTGGGGCGCGGTGGCTGCCGCTACGGCGTTCGTGTTCAACGACACCAGCTTCTACGTGCTGCGCTTTCTGCTGGGCGTGATGGAAGCGGGCTTCCTGCCCGGCGTCGCCGTCTATCTGACCAAGTGGTTTCCCGAACGTTACCGGGCGCGCGCTGTTGGCGGGTACATCATTGCGGGCTCGTTTTCCGCTGTGCTCGGTGGCCCGATCTCGACGACGCTGATGACCTACGCGAACGGCGTGCTCGGACTGCATGGCTGGCAATGGATGTTCATCCTCGAAGGCGTCCCGGCGATGCTGCTCGGACTCGTGACGCTGCGGATCATGACCGAGCGTCCCGCCGATGCTGCATGGCTCAGCGACGACGAGAAGCGCTGGCTCGAATCGACGCTCGCTGCGGAACGCGAAGCGCTCGGCGGCCATACGCATGTTTCGTTTCTGCGTGTTGCAGGCGATATCCGCGTGTGGAGTCTTGCGTGTCTGTTCGGCTGTGCGCTCGTGGGCATTTATGGGCTCTTTCTGTGGCTGCCGCAGATCGTCAAGAGCCTCGGCCATCTGAGCAATATCGAAGTCGGCTTTCTTTCTGCGGCGCCGCCGCTGCTAGGCGTGCTGGGCACGTTCCTGATCAGCCGCAGTTCCGACCGTTCCGGCGACCGCAAGAAGCACCTCGCATTCGTGTATGGCGCGAGCGCGATTGCCATCGCGGGCAGTGCTTATGCGCCGAATCCCGTGATCGCGTATGCGTTGCTGTGCGTAACGGGACTCTTTATTTACGCGGGCAATCCGCTGTTCTGGAGCCTCGCGTCGTCGTTCAGGACAGGCGCGGCGGGCGCCGCAACGATTGCGCTGATCAACACGATCGCGCAGTTCGGCGGACTCGTGGGGCCGTGGAGCATCGGACTGGTGCGCCGAGCGACGGGCAACTTCTCGCTCGCGTTGCTGACTATCGCGGCGTTCCTCGTGATCGCGACGATCATCGCGCTCGTCATGCGTGTCACGCCGCCGGAGGAGGGTGCGCCTTCGGCGCTGGCGGGTGGCGATGCCGCCACGGGCAGCTAATAGCGTTTATCGCAGGTTCATTGGAAAGACTCAAAGGGTTCGCTACATGATCATCGATTGCCACGGTCATTACACGACGTCGCCACTACCGCACGAGGCGTGGCGCGCGAAGCAGATTGCCGCGCTGAAGGACGGCACGCCCGTACCGCCGCGTCCCGTCATCACGGATGACGAGATCCGCGAAAGCATCGAAACGGGACAGCGCCGCATTCAACGCGAGCGCGGCACCGACCTCACGATTTTCTCGCCCCGCGCTGCGGGCATGGGTCATCATCTCGCCGGCGCAGAGGCGAATGCCGTCTGGTCGAGCGAGTGCAATGACCTCGTGCATCGCGTTTGCTCGCTGTTTCCAAGGCATTTCGTCGGTGTGTGCCAGTTGCCGCAGGCGCCCGGTGTGTCGCCCGCGAACAGCATTGCCGAACTGCGCCGGTGTGTGCAGGAGCTTGGTTTTATCGGCTGCAATCTGAATCCTGATCCGTCGGGCGGGCACTGGTCCGGGCCGCCGCTTACCGATCGCTTCTGGTATCCGTTATACGAAGCGATGGTGGAGCTCGATGTGCCCGCGATGATTCACGTGTCGTCGTCGTGCAATCCGAATTTTCATGCGACGGGCGCGCATTACATCAATGGCGATACGTCTGTGTTCATGCAGTTGCTCACCGCCGATCTGTTCGCGGACTTTCCAGACTTGCGCTTCATCATTCCTCATGGCGGCGGTGCCGTGCCTTATCACTGGGGACGTTATCGCGGGCTCGCACAGGACATGAAGCGGCCGTTGCTGCGCGACTATCTGCTGAAAAACGTGTTCTTCGATACGTGCGTGTATCACCAGCCCGGCGCTGAGTTGCTCGCGAAAGTGATTCCCGTCGAGAACATTCTTTTCGCGTCGGAAACCATCGGCGCAGTGCAGGGCATCGATCCCGAGACGGGGCACTACTTTGACGACACGCGGCGCTATATCGATGCAATCGAATGGCTTAGCGACGCGGACCGGCAGCGCATCTACGAAGACAACGCGCGGACAGTGTATGCACGCCTCACCGCGCAACTCGATAAACAACTGGCAACGGAAGGGGCGACGATATGAATCCGATCGGCTGGCGCGAATATGAATCGGCTCCGCAAGCGAGCCCTGCAACGCTGGCTGCGTTGCGCGAGCTTGCTGTGTCGCTGCTCAGCGACAACATGGCGCGCGCAAGTGGAATAGTGGGCTTGCAGGCGTATCACCGGCCGCATGCGATGGCCGGCACGGCTGTCACGGTGCGCACGCGTGGCGGCGACAATCTCGCGATCCATCGTGCGTTCGATTTTTGCAGACCCGGCGATGTGCTCGTGATCGACGGCGGCGGCGAACTGACCCAGGCGCTGATGGGCGACATCATGGCGAGCTATGCGGAAAGCCTCGGCGTGCAGGGGCTCGTGATCGACGGTGCGATACGCGATGTCGGCACGCTGCGTCAACGGGAGTTTCCTGTGTATGCGCGGGGCGTCACGCATCGCGGGCCTTACAAGAATGGACCAGGGGAAATCAATGTGCCCGTGACGGTTGGACGGATGGTGGTCAATCCGGGCGACATCATCGTTGGCGATGAAGATGGACTGCTGGCAATTGAACCTTCGGATGTGGAAAGCGTGATTGAAGGCGCGCGCAAGCAGGGCGCGAAGGAAGCGGCTGCGTTGCGATCGATTGCCGAAGGGCGGTTCGACCGGACATGGGTGATGCCGCATCGCGATCGGATGATGAACGGGTGAGGTTTCGGTGAGCGGCGCGGCGTGGTTACGCGAGTTGAGGTGTAAGGGACGCTCGCGCCGTCGGCATCGAATCAATCTGGAAACAGGCAATACTTCATGACACCCTATGTGGATGCAGCGGCGCTTGTCGCACTTGCTCAGCGCGCTGAAGAGAATGGTTGGGCGCCTTGCTCCTGCACGAAGACTCCGCTGGATGGATGGCAATCGCAACCGCTTTCGCTCGATGAAACGCGGCTTGTCGAGGTGGCTACGCTTATGCGCGAGGATGATCCTGAGCCAACGTTTGCTGAGTATCGGCCGGATAACGTTCAGTACTGGTCGCCGGATGCGCCGATCGCGCCGCGGTACTTTCCGTATAACCGGTGTGGTGTGTGGGAGTGTTCGGAGTGCGGGCGGTTGTACTTGCGTTATACGGAAGGTGGCGGGTATTTCGTTGATCGGCGCATTCGGGCGCTGAAGGCGGGGTTGGTGGAGGATGTGGGGGTTTGAGGTGGGTTTGTGGTGGCGTGGCTGGTGGGTGGGTGCCAGTCAAGGTCGGGGTTGTTGGAGACGCCTGATTGGTGAGCTTCTTAATTTGACATAACATAAATTATCAACGTTAAATCTGTAGAGGCTAAGTTGTAATGTCCGCTTTTAGCCAAGTTCAAATGTCCGCTTTCGCACCGCGTAAGCTACCCGGCCGCCGGTTATCCGGCACTGGGAGCTTCGATGGCAGTAACAGAACGGATAACAATGACGATGCGAGAGGTGGACAGATTCAAGGTCATTCAGGATGTGGCGGACGGCACACTCAAGCCGTGGCGCGCGGCGGAACGGCTCGGGCTGACGACGCGGCAGATCCGCAGACTGGTCGGCAGACTGCGTGATCAGGGCGCGCAGGGGCTCGTGTCGCGTCGGCGCTCGAAGCCCAGCAACAACCGCCTGGACGCGGTGACGGCCGATCGGGCCATCACGATCATCCGTGATCGCTACGCGGATTTCGGACCGACGCTGGCCTGCGAGAAGCTGTATGAATGTCATGGCATTCGCCTGTCGAAGGAAACGGTGCGTCGGCTCATGACGGACGCCGGGCTGTGGGTGCCGCGCCGGCAGCGTCCGCCGAAGGTGTACCAGCCGCGAGCGCGGCGCGCATGCCTGGGCGAACTGATCCAGATCGACGGCAGCGAGCATGCGTGGTTCGAGGAGCGGGCGCCGCAATGCACGCTGCTGGTGTATGTCGACGACGCGACGAGCCGCCTGATGACACTACATTTCACGGCGACGGAGTCGACCTTCAGTTACTTCGAGGCGACGCGCGCGTACGTTGAACGCCATGGCAAGCCCGGCGCGTTCTATAGCGACAAGGCGAGCGTATTTCGCCGCACCGCCGCCAACAAGACTGGCAACAGCGTGACGCACTTTGGCCGGGCGATGTACGAGCTGAACATCGACACCTTCTGCGCGAACAGCAGCCCCGCGAAGGGACGCGTCGAGCGCGCACACTTGACGCTGCAGGACCGTCTTGTGAAGGAGTTGAGGCTGCGTGGCATCAGCACGATGGCGGAAGCCAACGCTTACGCGCCGTCTTTCATCGCGGCGTACAACGCACGCTTCGCGAAGCCCCCGAAGAGTGATTTCGACGCGCACCGGTCATTGCGTGCTGACGAGAGTCTTGATCAGGTGCTGACGTGGCGTGAACTGCGGAAAGTAACGAAGTCGCTCACGGTGCAGTACGACCGCGTGATGTATCTGCTAGACGACACTGCGGAGAACCGGAAGTTGATCGATCGGTATGTCGAGGTTTGGGAGTATCCGGATGGACGCATCGAGCTGCGTGGAAACGGACGTGCATTGCCATGCAGGCAATATGACCGACTGGCTGAAATCGATCAGGGCTCGGTCGTCGAGCACAAGCGCCTGAGTCACGTGCTGCAGGTCGCGCAGGCAATTCAGGCGCAACGCGACAACCGGCGGATCAGTAAAGCCCCGTCCCGGGCGCATATGGGCGACTCGACCCGGACCAGCCGGAATGTACGTGAGCCGGGCAAGAAGAAGCAGCACGAATTCACGCAAGCCGACATCGATCACGTGATCGTGGATCTTGCCCAGCGCAGAAAGACAGTCGCCGAACCTGGCCGGCGGTCTGCAAGGGACAGCGGAACAGGCGTAAGCGCCGTGCCAGTTCAAACGTCATCCTTCGACACTGCGTGAACTAAAACCCCGAGAGACAAACTTCTAACCTAAACAAAAGCGGACATTTGAACTTGGGTGGAAAGCGGACATTTCAAAATGGCTTTGACAAATCTGT
>DASPZL010000247.1:0-1840 GCA_035636295.1 Paraburkholderia sp. | reverse complement strand
CCCACGCCACGCCGCTACGGCTGACTCGACGCCTCCGCAATTCTTGCCGCCAGTCCCGAGTCACGCTGCGTCGGCGTCGCGATAGCCTGCGCCAGCACGGCGCGCGCGCCGATCACTTCCACCCGCTCCCGCGCCCGGGTAATCGCCGTGTACACGAGCTCGCGCGACAACACCCGGCTGAACACCGACGGCAGCATCAACACCGCGTGGTCGAACTCCGAGCCTTGCGACTTGTGGACCGTGAGCGCGAACGCGGTGTCGTGCGGCGGGAGCGCGGCCGGCGATACCGCCCGCAGACCGCCGTCGCCGGTACGGAAGTACACCCGCAACGCGCCGCCCGCGCCCGGCAGCGCGATGCCGATGTCGCCGTTGAACAGCCCCAGCGCGTAATCGTTGCGCGTGACCATCACCGGCCGTCCCGCGAACCATTGCGCGCCCACTGCAAGCGTCACGCCGGCCGAGCGCCGCACCTGAGCAGCCATCACCGCATTCACCTGATCGACGCCACGCGGCCCCGAACGGGTCGCGCACAAAACGCGAAAGCGGTTCAACGCATCGAAAAGCGGCAACGGGTCCGGCGTTTCGGCTGCGAGCGCCGCAGCGAGCGCGTCGGCATAGGGCGCGAAGCCCGCGGCAAGCCGCATGATCGTGCGCTCGGCAAGCGTTGCGTGCGTATCTTCGTGAAGTGCCGCGGCGCACGGTTCGACCGGGTCGATGTTCAGGACGTCGAGCGCCGCGCTCGCCGAGCCGTTGCGGATTGCCAGCGACAAGCGGCCGATCGGCGATTCGAGGCCGAACCGATAGTTGCGCTCGAGCCAGACGACGCTGTCCGCGAGCGGGTTTTGAAGCTGTGATGCCGCCGATGCCATCGCTGACGCCTGCGCGTACGGAGACGACACGCTCCCGGCCGACGCGGCGCCTTCGAACAGATCGCCATCGGAGCGTTCATCGGCAGCACCCGGCGCATCGGCATGCGCGAACAGATCGTCAGACGGCGTATGGAAATCGTCCGGCACATCTTCATGAGTGAACGGACCGGCAGGCTCCTCGTCGAAGCCCCGCGATGCGCCCGGCAATGCTTGCGCGAGCCGCGCCTTTTCCATGCCCAACGCGGCGGCAATCTGCTGCAGCCCGTTTGGCGTGAAAGCCGGCCGCGCGCTGAGTTCGGCGAACACGGCGCCCGCCTCGACGGCGGCGAGCTGGTCCTTGTCACCGAGCATCACGAGACGCGTGCGCGGTGCAATGGCATCGAGCAGATGCGCGGCCATCGCGACGTCGATCATCGACGCCTCGTCGATCACGACCACGTCGTAGGGCAGCGGATTGTCGCGATGATGCCGGAAGCGCCCCCCCGGCCCCGAGCCAAGCAAACGATGCAGCGTGTACGAAGTCTGTGGCAACCGCGCGGCGAGCGCCGGCGGCAAATCGCCGGCGCGCGCGAGCAAGGCTTCCTGCATCCGCTGGGCTGCCTTGCCCGTGGGCGCAGCCAGCGCAATTCGCAGATCGGCGCGTGCATCCAGCAGGCAGGCCAGCACGCCGACCACGGTAGTGGTCTTGCCGGTGCCGGGACCGCCGCTGACGATCGTGAGCCGCCCGGACAGCGCCATCAAGGCGGCGACACGCTGCCAGTCGATCGCGTCGTCCTGGGGCGGGCCGAAGTAGCGCAGCAGGCGCTCGCGCAGCGTCTGCGAGGTTGCGTTGGCATCGGCATCGGCATCGGCGTTAGCGCGGCCGCTCGCATTCGCTTTGGCTCCCGCGTTGTCAGCACAAAGCTTGCCGTTTCGCGCGTGCGTATCCGTCTGCCCTACACTCGCACCCTCCCCCGCATGCGCCACCAGCG
>DASPZL010000246.1:0-36175 GCA_035636295.1 Paraburkholderia sp. | reverse complement strand
CGGCGTCGCCGAAATCGAGGCCGCTCATCAGATGGTGTGCCTCTTCCTCTTCCACCGTCGATTTGCCGCGATAGAGATCGGGCACCAGCGCGAGGTAGCCGGCCTGCGCGAGCCGGTCGGCCACGCCGCGAATCTGGTCGTTCAAACCCCACCACTCCTGAATCACGACGATGGCGGGCGCGCCATCCAGCTTCCGCGGCTTGGCCAGATAGCCCTGAACTTGCTGGCCGTCGGGACGGCTGAAGGTGATCATCGAACCGGGTGCCTGTTTCATTACTTGCTCCTTGAGGTAGACCGAATCGCTAGCATAGCGGATGCGTCCGTGCGCTTCAGCCACCCCCGCACCTTCACCAGATTTGCCCGGACCCGGCCTCGTCCCGCCGGTCAGATCGCCCCTTTCGGCCGGTGCTCATCCGTATCGACGCAGCACACCAGCACCTCCGCGTCTTCCTTGCTGAGACTCAGATAGACATGCCCGACCGAGCTGTCGAAATACAGGCTGTCGCCGGGCATCAGCTTGAAAGCCTTGCCGTTTTCGAAGCGCAGTTCCAGTTTGCCGCCCAGCAGAAAGACGAACTCTTCGCCCGAATGCCGGATGTACTCGGGAAAGTCCGACACGGCGCGCGCGTGAATGTGCGCGCGCATCGGCACCATTCGCTTGCCGGTGAGGTTGTTGGCGAGCATGCCGTACTCGTAGTTCGGCGTGTCGTAGATTTCCTGCTTGCCGGCGGGCGTGAACGACGGTTTCATCGCGCCGCCGGCTGGCTTGCGGCGCCGCCCGAAGATCGCGTCGAACTCCAGTTCCAGCGAGTGCGCGAGCGCCGCGAACTTGTCGTAGGTCAGCGCGATGTCGCCGCGCTCGGCCTTCGAGATCGTCGACACCGCAATGCCCGAGCGCTCCGACAGCTCGGTCAGCGTCAGCCCGCGCGCCTTGCGCGCCTGCCGCAAGTGCCCGCCCACCAGCTTGTGGTCGAGCGCGGGCGGCGCCTCATGCACCTCGTGCGCTTTCGCGTCCTGTTGCTCCATCACAGCCTTGACCATCTCGTTCACTTCCACGCTAAATTTTCTCGGATACGAGAATTTATTTTTTCTCGTATATGATAACTCACGTCGATTCCACCCCTTCTTGTGGGAAGCCTATTGTGTCCACGCTCGCACTCAGCAAGTCCGGCCTGACGAAAACTCACGTCATTACCGCCACGACGATCGGCACCGCGCTGGAGTTTTACGACTTCACGATCTACAGCTACTTTGCGATCCAGATCGGGCAGTTGTTCTTTCCGGAGGCATCGCCGGTCAATCAGTTCCTGCTGTCGATCGGCGTGTTCGGTGTCGGTTTCGTCGTGCGGCCGCTCGGCGGCATCGTGATCGGCGCCTATGCGGACCGCGCCGGCCGCAAGAAAGCGATGGTGCTCACCATCATGCTGATGGCGCTGAGTTGCGCGATGATCGCCTTCGCGCCGACTTACGCGGTGGCGGGGCTCGCCGCGCCGTTCATCGTGCTCGCGGCGCGTCTGATCCAGGGCTTTGCGGCGGGCGGCGAGTTCGGTCCCGGCACCACGCTGCTGGTCGAATACGCAACCGACAGCACACGCGCCTTCTTCGCCAGCTGGAACTTCGCGGCCACGGCGGCGGGGCTCGTGCTCGGCGCGCTGGCCGCAACGCTGGTCAACGGCTTGCTGCCGAAGCAGGCGGTACTCGAATGGGGCTGGCGCATTCCGTTTCTGCTCGGCATCGTCGCCGCGCCCGCCGGCATGCTGATCCGCAAGCGGCTCGAGGAAACGCTCGCCGAGCGCAAGCCCGGCGAAGCCCAGCCGCGAGGCGCGTTGAAGGCCGCGCTGACCACCCATTTGAAGCTGACGATCCTCGGCACGTTCGCCGAACTGGGCGGCTCGGTGTCCGTCTACATCACCGCGTTTTTTCTGCCGAGCCATGCGGTGCGCTCGCTGCATCTTTCGCCCACGGCTTCTGTCACGTCGGGCATCGTCAGCTCGCTCGTGCTGTTCGCCGCAGCGCCGTTCGCGGGTATTCTCGCGGACCGCTTCAGCCGCAAGCGCGTGCTGGTGACCTCGCGTGTCACCATGCTGCTGCTCGTCTATCCCGCGTTCGCGTTTCTCAGCGCGCATCCGTCTATCACGGCGCTGTGCATCGTGTCGGCGCTGCTCGCGGTGTTCGTCGCGGGGCAGATCGTGCCGGTGCTCGTGATGATCCCCGAACTGTTTCCGAAGCATGTCCGAGCGACGGGGATTGCGTTGACGTATGTCGTGAGCGCATCGTTCTTCGGCGGCTTCTCGCCTTTTATTGCAAGCTGGCTGGTCGCGCAAACCGGCAATCCGCTCGCGCCGGCCTGGTACGTCGCCGCCGCGTGCGCCATTTCGCTGGTGCCGGTAATCTGGCTGAGGGACCGTACCGGCGAAGCGCTCGCCTGATGAATCGAGGATGCAATGAGTCACAACAATGAGTTGGTCGGCCGCAGCGCGGTCGAACTGCGCCGCATGATCGGCGCGAAAGAGATTTCGCCGGTGGAGTTGCTCGAGGCGTGCATCGAGCGCATTGAAGCGGTCAATCCCGCGGTGAACGCGGTTACCGCGACGGATTTTCCCGCTGCACGACAAGCCGCGAAGCGCGCCGAAAAGCAGGTGCTCGACGGCGAAACGCTCGGCCTGCTGCACGGCTTGCCGCTCGGCGTGAAGGATCTTGAGAATACAGCCGGACTGCTCACGACCTACGGCTCGCCGATGTCGCGCGGCAACGTGCCGGCACAGGACGTGGTGCTGGTCGAACGGCTGCGCGCCGCCGGCGCGATCGTCACCGCGAAGACCAACGTGCCGGAACTCGGCGCGGGCGCGAACACGCGCAATCCGGTGTGGGGCGCGACCGGCAATCCGTTCAATACCGCGTTGAACGCGGGCGGTTCGTCCGGCGGCTCGGCGGCGGCGCTCGCGTGCGACATGCTGCCGGTCTGCACCGGCTCGGACACCGGCGGATCGCTGCGTATTCCCGCATCGAAATGCGGCGTGGTGGGCTTTCGTCCGACGCCCGGACTCGTGCCGAATTCGCGCAAGCTGTTGGGCTGGACGCCGATCTCGGTAGTGGGGCCGATGGGCCGCACCGTCGCTGAAGCGTGTCTGCAACTTGCGGCGACCGCCGGCATGTCCGCGGGCGATCCGTTGAGCTTTCCCGTCGATCCGCTTAGCTTCGCGATACCGGCCGATATCGACCTCGGCACGCTGCGCGTCGGCTGGACCGAAGACTTCGGCAGTTGCGACGTGGACGACGAGATTCGCCGACTGTTCCGCGAACGCATCGCGCTGATCGCGCCGTCGTTCCGCTCATGCGACGCGGTGAGCTTCGATCTCGGCGACGTGCACCGCTGCTTCGACGTGATTCGCGCCGAGAGTTTCGTCGCCGGTCTGCACGACGCCTACACGCGCGATCCGAATCAGCTCGGCCCGAACACGCGCTCGAACTACGAACTGGGCGCGGCCATGAGTCTCGCCGACAGCGCATGGGCGCAAGCCGAGCAGACGCGCATCTTCAAACGCTTCCAAAGCGCGTTCGAGCAATACGACGTGATCCTCTCGCCGACCACGCCGGTTTCACCGTTTCCGTGGCAGCAGTTGTATGCGGCGCAAGTCGGCGGACGCGAGCAGGACAACTATTACCGCTGGCTCGCGCTGACCTACGTCGTCACGCTGACGACGCATCCCGCGCTGTCGCTACCATGCGGCGTCGACCACGCGGGCATGCCGTTCGGCTTGCAGATCGTCGGACCGTTTCATGGCGACCGCAAGACGCTCGCCGTCGCGCATGCAATGGAGCAGGTCTTCGATCAGTCGCCCGTGCTGCGGCGCCCGCGCCCCGATCTGTCGAAGCTCGCGCAACCGAATCCGTCGCTGAAGTCGATCGTGACTTCGCCGCCTCTTTTCAACGAGTCCGGCGCAAAAGGCGCCGGAACTTCAACGGTATAAAACCATGTCGAACGAAATCAAAGGTCTGAAAACGAATGCGCGCATGACGCGGTGTGATCCGCAACGCGTGAGCTCATGACCAGAATGAAATTCGACACCGTCGTACTCGGCGCAGGCATTGTTGGCGTGTGCGTCGCCGTGCATCTACAGAAACGCGGCCGCCAGGTCGCGCTGGTCGATCGCAAGCTGCCCGGCAACGAGACTTCGTTCGGCAACGCCGGGCTGATCCAGCGCGAAGGCGTCTATCCGTATGCATTTCCACGCGGACTCGGCACCTTGCTTCGCTATGCGCGCAACCAGTCGCCGGACGTTCGCTACCATGCCGATGCGATGCTGCAAGCCGCACCGTTCCTGTGGCAATACTGGCGCAATTCACATCCGGCGACGCACGCCGCTATCGCGAAGTCGTACTCGACGCTGATCGAACACTGCGTGAGCGAGCACCGCGCGTTGGCCGCCGATGCCGGGGCAAGCGCGTTATTGCGGCCAATCGGCTGGATGAAGGTGTTTCGCACCGAAGCCGTGCGGGACGCGGAAACGAGGCTCGTTGAACAGTGGCATCGGGAATATGGCGTCGCGTTCGATTCGCTCGACGCCGCCCGGCTGCAACAGATGGAACCCGATCTCGACAAGGCCTTGCTCGGCGGCTTGCGCTACACGGCTTCGGATTCGGTGAGCGACCCGCATGCGCTCGTCACCGCGTACGCCAGGCATTTCGAGGCGCTGGGTGGGCGGTTTTTCATTGGCGATGCGAGTTCGCTTCGCGATGGTTGGGAGGTCGAAACAAACGACGGCGTGATCGCGGCTTCGTCAGCGGTGGTCGCGTTGGGTCCGTGGTCGGATCGCGTGAGTTCGCGGCTCGGTTACCGTCTGCCGCTTGGCGTCAAGCGCGGCTACCACATGCACTATGCGCCGCAGGCGGAGGCCCGTCTGAATCATCCGGTGCTGGACGTCGAGAAGGGCTATCTGCTGGCGCCCATGGCAAAAGGCATTCGCCTGACCACCGGCGCGGAAATCGCGCGCTGCGATGCGCCGAAGACCCCGACGCAACTCGCCGCGGTCGAGCCGATTGCGCGCACGCTGTTTCCATTGGGCAAGCGTCTCGACGACGAAGCCTGGATGGGGCGCCGCCCTTGCACACCCGACATGATGCCGATCATCGGACCCGCGCGGCATCACAGGGACTTGTGGTTCGCGTTCGGCCATGCGCACCACGGGCTGACGTTAGGGCCAGTCACGGGCCGGTTGATCGCGGAGATGATGACCGGGGAAGAGACTTTGGTCGACGCGCGGCCGTTCAGGGTGGATCGGTTTTAGAAACACGATTCACGAACTGCTGCCGTAAAGCGGCAAAACCCTCGCTTCGAGCATCGCGATCGCCTGGATCGCCAGTTGCGAAAGCGTGTGCTTGCTGCTTGTCGCAACCGCAAGCCGGCTATACAGCGTCGGCTCGGTAATGCGAACCACGCGAAAGCGCCGCTTGAGCGCGTCGCTGGCCGTGGCGTTGAGCGACAGCACCGCATAGCCGATGCCTTCGCTGACGAGATCGAGAATCGACGTGACCGCGTCCACCTCCAGTTCGATCCGCAGCCTGACGCCCTGCTCCGCCGCCGCCGATTCCACCATGCGCCGGATCGCGTGCATGCGGCCGGGAATCACGAGCGGATAACGCGTGATTTCCCGCAACGGGATCGTCGCTAAAGGCGCGCGCGCCGGCTCGCCGTGCGTGGCGCCGTCCGCGCCTTTGTTCGCGCCATCGTCCGCGCCGATCAGGAACAGTTCCTCGGTGAAGACCGTTCGCTTGTCGATCAACGGCGTATCGAACGTGTCGTACAGAACCGCCACGTCAACCCGCCCCATCATCAGCCATTCGATCAGATAGGTCGACAAGCCTTGCGCCACCGAAATGGTCGCGCCGGGAAACGACGTGCGAAAACCCCGCACCAGTTCATGCGTGGCGACCCTCGCAAAACTTGGCGTGATGCCAATGGCGAAATGGCCGCCGGGCGCGCCGTGCAACTCGTCCAGATCCTGCGAAGCGCGCTGCACCTGCTGCAAGATGCCCTTGGCATGCGCGAGCATCCGCTGACCGGCGGGCGTCAACGTCACCCCACGACCGTTGCGTTCGAGCAGCGTGTGCCGCAATTCCACTTCCAGATGCCGCACGAGCCGGCTCAAGGCCGGCTGATTCGTGTCGAGCGTAATCGCGGCGCGCGTAAAGCTGCCGAGTTCGGCGACATGAACGAAGGCCTCGAGTTGCTTCAGGTCCATTTTGCGTGAGCCATACGAAATTTACATATCAGCTAGTTGGCTATGGCGATTGTAGCGAGCCATGCGCGCGGCCACAATGCGTACAACCACAGAAAGCCGCGCACTGCGGCAATGACATCGAGACGACGCTCATGAAATCCTGCTTGCCGCCCGATCCCCATCCCGTTCGACCCGTCCAGCGCCTGCCCGCCGATGCCTGCGACGCGCACTGCCACGTTTTCGGCCCCGCCGAAATCTTTCCGTACGCGCCGGACCGCAGCTACACGCCGCCCGACGCGCCTTTCGAGCGCCTTGTCGCGCTGCACGATTTTCTCGGCGCGAGCCGCGGCGTGATCGTGCAGGCAAGCTGCCACGGCACCGACAACACAGCGATGCTCGATGCGATCGCACGCGGCAAGGGGCGCTATCGCGGTGTCGCGATCGTCGACGGCGACGTCACCGACGAACAATTGGCTGATCTCGACGCGCGCGGCGTGCGCGGCGTGCGCTTCAATTTCGTCGCACATCTGGGCGGCGCGCCCGATCTCGACGTATTCGACCGCGTGCTCGAACGTATCGAGCGGCTCGGCTGGCATGTCGTACTGCACCTCGACGCACAGGACATTCTGCAATACGCCGAGCGGATCGCGCGTATCAAGGTGCCGTTCGTGATCGATCACATGGGCCGCGTACGCGCCGAAGCCGGCGTCGATCAGCAGCCGTTCCGCCAGCTTCTGGAACTGATGCGCAATCCGCTCGCATGGGTCAAAGTGTGCGGAGCCGAGCGCGTGTCCGCAGGCCGTCGTCCGTTCGACGACGCGATCCCTTTCGCGCGCACGCTGATCGAAGCCGCCCCCGACCGCGTGCTGTGGGGCACCGACTGGCCGCATCCGAACATCAGCAAGGACATGCCGAACGACGGCGAACTGGTGGATTTGCTGTTCCGCTTCTGTCCGGACGCGGCGCTGCGCGAACAACTGCTCGTCACGAATCCGGCACGGCTTTACGGTTTCTGAGCGAACTGCTCGCCGGACTGTTCTCCGGACTGTTCCCTTTACTCACTTTTGAACTGCCACATCAAGAATGGCGGTCAGGCGGAAATCCGGAATGACCGGCTTTCCGCTCACCATTCAAATCAGGAGACAACGATGAACGATATCCATCGCCACGCGGCCGCTTCGGCCGATTCAGGTGCGGCGCCATGACCGACAGTGCCGTCATGACTCCCGCCGCGCGCAGTTCGAAGAAACCGTTCTATCGCTCGCTGTATTTCCACGTGATCGTCGCCATTCTTCTCGGCGTGCTGCTCGGCCATTTCATGCCGACGCTCGCCGTGCAGATGAAACCGCTCGGCGACGCATTCATCAAGCTCGTCAAGATGGTGATCGGCCCGATCATCTTCTGCACCGTCGTCACCGGCATGGCCGGCATGGGCGACATGAAGAAGGTCGGGCGTGTCGGCGGCAAGGCGCTGTTGTATTTCGAAATCGTATCGACGCTGTCGCTCGTGATCGGACTCGTGGCCGGGCATCTGTTTCATCCCGGCACCGGCTTCAATCTGAATCCCGCCACGATCGATACCAAAGCGCTCGCCGCCTACACGACCGCCGCGCATAATCAGAACACGGTCGAGTTTCTGATGCACATCATTCCCGACACCGTGGTGAGCGCATTCTCGACCGGCAACGTGCTGCAGATCCTGCTGATCTCGGTGCTGTTCGGCGCGGCGCTCGCGGCCATGGGAGAACACGGCCGGCCGCTGGTGCGCATGTTCGATCACTTTGCGCAGACATTCTTCGGCATCGTCCACATCATCATGAAGGTCGCGGCGATCGGCGCGTTTGGCTCGATCGCGTTCACGATCGGCACCTACGGCATCGGCGCCGTGGTGCCTTTGCTGAAGCTGATCGGCACGTTCTATCTGACGCTCGCCTTCTTCGTGCTGGTGGTGCTCGGCATCATTTCGCGGCTGCTCGGCTTCAGCATCCTGCGCTTTCTGAGCTATATCCGCGAGGAAATCCTGATCGTGCTCGGCACGAGTTCGTCCGAGGCCGCGCTGCCGCAGATGCTCGAAAAACTCGAACGGCTCGGCTGTTCGAAATCGGTGGTGGGTCTCGTGATTCCAGCCGGCTATTCGTTCAACCTCGACGGCACCAACATCTATCTGACGATGGCCGTGCTGTTCATCGCGCAGGCATTCAACATCGAACTCAGCCTCACACAGCAATTGACGCTCGTGGGCGTCGCGATGCTGACGTCGAAAGGCGCGAGCGGCGTGGCCGGCGCGGCCTTCGTGATGCTGACCTCGACGCTGCTGGTGTTCCCGATCATTCCCGTGTCCGGCATGGTGTTGATTCTCGGCATTCACCGCTTCATGGGGACGGGGCTCGCGATTGCCAACACCATCGGCAACGGTGTCGCCACCTTGGTGGTGTCAGCGTGGGAGCACGAGCTCGACCGTTCGAAACTGAACGCAGCCATGTCTCGCCGGCGCGTGGACTGAACGGCTGGCAGGCAAGAAAAACCCGCGTGTTCTGCTGTCTGCGTGCGCCAAAGCGCACGCAGCGGGAGCCGCTCGCGCATAAAACTACAAACTGGTCTGGAGATCAAAACAGCATGTTGGAAAAAAACAGCGGGGCCCGCAGACTCCCGAAACTCAACGCTGCCTGCCTGGGCGTGGGATTGCTCGCGGCAAGCGGGCTCGTCGCACCAGCCGCGTACGCCGACGATTCGCAGGCCGCAGCCGGCGCAGCGTCGATGTCCACCTCTTCCGTGCAACTGTATGGATTGATCGGTATGTATATCGACAGTTCGAAACTGAGCACCACGCGAGCAAGCACGGTACAGCTAGGCGGCGGCGGGATGACAACATCGTTCTGGGGCCTGCGCGGCCGCGAGGACATCGGCGGCGGCAATGCGGTGATCTTCGCGCTCGAAAGTTTTTTCAGACCGAACACAGGACAGATGGGACGCAATACGACCGATGGCCTGTTCTCGCGCAACGCCTATGTCGGGCTGACTGGCGCATACGGCACGTTCAAGTTCGGTGAGCAAACCAATCCGACGTATATCAATCAGCAACTCGTCAACCCGTTCGGCTCGTCGGTGGTGTTCTCGCCGTTGATCGTGCAGTCGTACACGGCGAGCTACAACAATACGCAAATCGGCGACACCGTTTGGGCAAACGCCATCGAGTATGTTTCGCCTAACTATGCCGGATTCACCGGAACGGCGATCTACGGCGTCAGCAGCACGACCGGACATCAGGGCCGCGACAACATCGGTCTGCATCTGACCTACGCAAAGGGACCGTTGACCGCCGTGTTCTCGGCGCAGCGCGTGCAAACGGCGGCGGTCGCGCCGTCGACCGGACAGGATCTGTACCTCGTCGGCGCCGCGTACGACTTCAAGTTGCTCAAGCTGTATGGGGCCGCGCAGATGACCAGCAACGACAACGTCGAGACCGGCTCGCATACGTATGAACTCGGCGTTTCGGTGCCGCTGTCGCCGTCGAACGTGATCCTCGCCGAATGGGCGCGCACGAAGAAGAGCGCGCCGCTCGACCGCAGCACCGTGCGCAATACCGCCTCCATCGCGTACGACTATATTCTGTCGAAGCGCACGTATGTGTATGTGGTCTACTCCTATGACAAGCTGACGGCCAATCCGTCGGGGAGTACATACGGGGTCGGCATGCAGCATACGTTCTGACGTCGAACGGATATTGGATTGCCGATGCGGTATTGCCGCGCCCACGAGGCGCGGCAATACCGCCTTTTGCATTTCAGCGGCGTAATCACGCGCACTGCTACGCCAGCGCCGTCTTTCCCTGCTCCGGCGGCTGCGCGTAATCCTCGCCGTCGATGTCATAGCCCGACGGTTCCCAGCGGATCGCCAGCAGCACGAGCAGCGAAGTCAACGGTGCGATGGCAATCAGCCAGAACACCTTCGTGCCGAATGCCGCCGCCAGAACCGGGAACAGAAAGAGCGACACGGTCGAAGCGGAACGCACCAGCGTCTGGTTGAAGCCCACGCCGATTCCACGCAGCGAGGTCGGATAGCTTAGCGACGCATAGGTCATTGAATGCGAGCCTGGTCCGAAACCTTGCCCGAAGAGGTAACCGCCAAGCAGCAGGATCGCGACCACGACGAGCGCGCCGCTGCCCGGCTTGCCGATCAAGGCGAGTCCGATCAGCGAGACGAATTGCAGCGCGTGCCCGAGCACCGTCATCTTCCACGCTCCGACCGTCGGCGCGGTACGCACGCCGATCAAGCCGCCGACGAATGCGAACGCCAGATTCAGCGCCAGCGCCGCGACGATCGTCGTCAGTGGGCCTTGGTGAAAGAAGCTGGTGATGATCACCGGCAAACCGAAAATGATGGCGTTATAGCCGAACGACGAAGCGCTGCCGATCACCGCGGCGAGAATCGTGCGACGGCGATACGTGGCGTTGAAGAGCACCCCGTAGTTGCGCCACGATGCGGCGCGCGGCGCCTTGACCGGCGCCTCACTGCGCTCGACGACCGCGTCGACGCCATACGAGCGTTTCAGGATGCGCGCCGCTTCTTCGAGATCGCCCTGATTCGCGGCCCACACCGGCGATTCACTGATATAGCGGCTGCGCACGAGAATGATCGCGATGGCCGGCACCGCGCCGAATGCGAGCGTCAGGCGCCACAGCCAACCCAACTGATGCTCGGGCAAAATCGCATACAGCCCAAGTATCAGCAGATAGCAGGTGCTCGTGGCCGCGTACCATGCGGGGCACCATGAGGCCACGCTGGCCGCCTTGTTCCCCTTGCCCGCCACGCGCGAGAACTCCGCGAGAAAAGCCATCGCCACCGGCAGATCGAGACCGACGCCGAAGCCCATCAGAAACCGCGCGCCGCCGAGCACCCACGCATTCGGTGCGAGACCGGCGGCGATGGCCGCAACTACGAAGAACAGCATGTCGGCCATGAAGACGCGATAACGGCCGATGCGGTCGGTCAGATAGCCGCCGAACAACGCGCCGAGAATCGCACCGAACGTGATCGCCGAGGAGACGAATCCCACCTGAACCGGCGAGAGCGCGAACTGGCGCGCAATGTCCTTGATGCCGTAGGCGAGCGACGTCAGGTCGTACGCATCGAGAAAGACGCCGCCCAGCGCGATCGCGATCACGACGCGTGCATTGCTGCCTTTCGCAGCGCCTGCATTGACGATGCGCGAAACATCCTGCGCGCTGCGGATGACGGCGGGACGCGCCGCGCTGTCCGCAAGCGCTTGCGGGTCCGCGGCGGTGGACGGAAAAGCAACGGTGGACATGATCTCGGCTTCGCATGAATGGCTGAAGCGTTTCATGGTAGCCATGCGATTCACGGCGGCAAAACGACGAATTCAGATATGCAAATCGCGATGCGTGGGTTTTTGTTGCCGACTATCCGCAACTTACTGTGTCGGTCAAGGAAATCGACAGCGAGCCTTGATGGGGGACGTCCCCTTACTCCGCCGGTGACTCTGACATGAAGGAAAACAGACGCGCGGCCTCCGGCGCCAGCACGGTCGAGTTGCTCACGCCGACCCATAAAGTTCTCGTCGCCCATGCATCCGACAAGCCGACCATGCGCAGGCCCGCCGCCACGAGTTCCTGTCTCACCGCCGCGCGAGGAAGAATGCCGATACCCAGTCCGGCTTCGATCATCCGGCAAATACACCTGTATGCGTAATTTCAGAGGGTGCCCGGCGGCGAGCGCGGCGCCGGCACATTGTCGGCAAATACGCCGAGATCCGCTTTCCCTGAATGGATGGCTTCCACGATCTGCGCGCTCAGGCGCTCTTCGAGACTGACCTTGATGCCCCGATTCGCGTCGAGGAATCGCCCAAGATCGGCCGGCAGGAATTGAATGATCGCGGACGTATTCGCCCAGACGCGAACATGGCCCCGCACGCCGATGGCGTAATCGCTCATCTCGTTGGCCATGCTATTGACCTGATCGAGCACCCGGCTCGCATGCTCCTGCAAACCCCGCCACGCCGCGGTCAACTCCACGCCTCTGGCGCGCCGGATCAGCAGCGTGAAATCCGTTACGCTTTCAAGCTCGGCAATGCGCTTGCTGATCGCGGAAAGCGTCAACTGACCATGTTCAGCGGCTTTCGTGAGGCTTCCGTATTCCGCGACGAGCAGGAAAACCCGCAACGAATGCAGGTCGAAGTGAATGGGATTGACCATGATCGATTCCGGCAATTGAAGACCGGCGGCATCGTATCAAGTCGATGCACGCGGCGCGCGAGACCCGCTTTCGTGTTCTCTTTTTTCGGGAGCAGTCTACTCCCTGGCAGAAGCGGGTCGCTCACGCGGCGTCGATCAGTTCCGATATCTCGATCAGATTGAGGTCAGGGTCCCTCACGTACACGGAGCGGATTTTTTGCGTGGCGCCGGTTCGTTCGACAGGTCCTTCGATGATGGGCCACTGCACGCGCTTCAAATGCGCAATGACCTCGTCGAGCGGCACGGATGCAATGAAGCACAGGTCCAGCGAGCCCGGCACCGGCAAATGCGCCTTCGGCTCGAACTCGGACCCGCGGACGTGCAGATTGATCTTCTGATTGCCGAAACGAAATGCGAGCCGGCCGGCTCCGAAGGTTTCGAGCTTCATTTGCATGACTTCCGTATAGAAGCGCCGGGTCGCTTCCGGGTCGATGCAAGTGAGAACAAGATGGTCGAGATGATCGATCAACGGCATATCAGACTCCTTGTTGCGAGAAAGCGCGCTGCTTGGGAATGCCGTCGGCCGCCGCCACGGGCATCGAGCGCCGCGAGCGTGTTCCTGGCTTCGGTATCGACGAATCGTGCTTCGTTCTGAAACCCGTCACGCGTTGCCACTTCCTGAATGTACAGCCGTTTCCTTGCTTGCGACATGCCGGGTCTCCGTTGAACAACCCCAGGCTGTCTATCTTGAGGCATTTTTCGGACCGTGATAATCGTTCGATTTTCAAGCATGCTTTCCCGCCTGGAAAGGACGTTTGTCTGTTAAGCGACTCAAGCTCTCGCGGATCGCTTGATCAAGAGCCTCGCCGCATTCGAACGAGATGATCCGCGAAATGTGGTCACGCCGCGATCTCGGTAGCTTCCGACATGCACGACCCGGCTCAGCGCCTCTCGTACTCGTCATGCCGACGCCACCACACGCCCGTCTCGTTGCGCCCGAGCGGAGCGCGATCGAGCCATTGGTACATGCCCCATAGCCCGTCCAAACCGCGCGCATAAGTGGAATACGTGTGGTAGACAACACCGTCCTCGAGCACGAATGCGCTCATGCCGGGCCGGTCGCGTGAATACGTGGGCGCGTCGGTGCCGCAGGTGGCCGCGAACTGAACGACGGGCTCCGGCGCCGGGGTCGCATCCATCGCATGCCCGCCGCGCTGATAGTTGTATTCGACGCCCCCTTCGCGCTGCTGCGCCTCGGTGAATGAAACGTTGATGTCGAAGTTGAAGTCGCTGTCGTGCGAAGACGCCCACGGAAACGTCCATCCCATCCGCTGTTTGTACGCCTGCAGCTTCGCGAGCGGCGCGCGCGAGACCGCCGAAAGCGCGACGTCGTGATTCGCGAGGTGAACGGCGAGGCCGTCGAATCCGTCCGCAATGGCCGAGCACGACGGGCACCCCGCCGTGTAGTCCGGCCCGAACATGAAGTGATAGACAAGCAGCTGCGAGCGTCCTTTGAAAAGATCCGCCAGCGAGGCGCTCCCTTCGTCGGTCTCGAAGCGATACGCCTTGTCGACCCGCACCCACGGTAATTGCTGACGCCGCCGCGCCAGTTCATCGTTTTGCCGCGTCAGCGCCTTTTCCGCTTCGAGCAGTTCGAGCCGCGCTGCCAGCCACTCGTCTCGTGTCCCGGTGATGTGTTTCGTCGTCATGCGTCTCTCCTTAATGTCCTTCGCCGTTCGCTCGGTGCTCGCTACGAAGTGCCGGTTGGTGGACGTGATAGATTAGTCCCGGGCCTCGGACGGTGGGAGTGACAAGTGTGGCGGGATTCGAATAGACCATGGACTCGCTAGTCACGGCCGCGGCGCGCGCGCTCGCCGCGGGCGATCCGCTCGGCGCGCTGAACCGGGTTGCCTTGCGCGACGACGCGCCCGCGCTCGCCCTGCGGGGCATCGCGATGGCGCAGCTCGGCGATCTCGTTCGGGCGAGGGCGCTGGTACGACGCGCGGCGCGCGCCTTCGGTGCGAAAGAGCCGGTATCGCGGGCGAGATGTGTCGTTGCGGAAGCCGAGATCGCGCTCGTTTCGCGTGACCTGGGCTGGCCCGCCAAAGCGCTGGACGCAGCGCGCGTAACGCTCGAAGCGCACGGCGACCGCGTGAACGCCGCGCATGCGCGGTATCTGGAAGTCCGGCGTCTTCTGCTGATCGGTCGTCTCGACGACGCCGAGCGTGCGCTCGCTGGGCTCGATCCCGAGCCCTTCCCGCCCGCGTTGAGAGCCGCCCACGAACTGGTCGTGGCGGGGATCGCGATGCGGCGCATCCAGACGAAGGCGGCGCGCGCCGCACTCGCCCGCGCCGGGCAGGCTGCGCGCCGGGCAGGTATTCCCGCGCTAACGGCGGAAGTCGAAAGCGCATCGCTCGTCCTGAACACGCCAGCCGCGCGCCTGATAGCGCGGGGTGAAGAACGACCGCTGCTGCTCGACGAAGTCGAAGTGTTACTCGCGTCGAAAGCGCTCGTCGTGGACGCGTGCCGGCACGTCGTGCGCCATGCGGACGCGGTGGTCTCACTGGCAAGTCGTCCGGTGTTGTTCGTGCTCGCCCGCGCGCTGGCCGAAGCATGGCCGGCAGACGTGTCGCGGGACACGCTCGTCGCCCGCGCATTCAGGGCGAAGCTCGCCGATGAATCGCATCGCGCGCGCTTGCGGGTCGAGCTCGGGCGGCTGCGCTCGGTGCTTCGCACGGTGGCCGATGTAAGCGCGACGAAGCGAGGATTCGCATTGGTGCCGCGCCACGCGCGCGAGGTCGTCGTGCTGGCGCGGCCAGTGGAGGACAAAAATGCGGCGATGCTGGCCTTGCTCGCCGATGGTGAATCGTGGTCGAGCTCGGCGCTCGCGCTTGCGCTCGGCGCCAGCCAGCGCACCGCGCAACGGGCACTCGATTCGCTCGCGGCAGCGGGCAAGGTGCAGTCGTTTGGCCGGGGGCGCGCGTGTCGGTGGATGACGCCGCCCATGCCGGGATTCACGACGACCTTGTTACTCCCCGCTCCGTTGCCGGGCGATTAGGATGGCCACATGAATCGCTCCCTAACCGTCGACCAGAATGAAACCATGAACCGATCCGCAGCCGAAATTGTGAATGAGTACGGCCCCTTTCCGGGCGTCGAAAGCGTGCATGGCGTCACGTATGACGGTCAGCACGTGTGGTTTGCTACCGGCGACAAGCTGAACGCCCTCGACCCGGCGAGCGGCAAAACGGTGCGCTCGCTCGACGTCGCCGCGCACGCGGGAACGGCCTTCGACGGCGAGCATCTGTTTCAGATCGCCGAGAGCCGCATCCAGAAGATCGATCCGGCGACCGGCCGCGTGCTCGCCACGATCCCGGCGCCCGGCGGCGGCGGTGACTCCGGGCTCGCGTGGGCCGAAGGGACGCTTTGGGTGGGGCAGTACCGCGAGCGCAAAATCCATCAAGTCGATCCCGAGACAGGGGAGGTTCTTCGTACGATCGAGTCGAACCGTTTCGTCACCGGCGTCACGTGGGTCGATGGAGAACTTTGGCACGGCACCTGGGAAGGTGACGAGAGCGAATTGCGGCGAATCGATCCGCGTACCGGAGAGGTCCAGGAAAAAATTCAGATGCCGGCTGGCGTAGGCATATCGGGGCTCGAGTCCGATGGCGGCGATCAGTTCTTCTGCGGTGGCGGAAACAGCGGGAAGCTGAGAGCCGTTCGCCGGCCAGGACGAGGCGCTGGGGCAGGCAGTGGGTCGGGAAGTTCGGTCGGGTCCAGGAGCAAGTAATCACCGGAGCGCCGGTCACGCTATTTTTCGCGCTCCCGTCCCGGCAAGTCCTGCAGCAAGTTCATGAACGCCCGCACCTTGGCGCTCAGCAGGCGGCGCGAATGGTAGAGCGCCCAGATCTCGACCGGCGGCCCATCCTCGGTGCCCCAGCGGACGAGCCGCCCGGTCGACACGTCCTGCTCCACCAGCAATCTGGGCAACAGCGCCACGCCCACGCCCTCAAGCACCGCGTCACGCATCATCAGCAGCGATGACAGCCGCAGCACCGGCATCGGCGCAAGCGCCCTCACGCCACCGCCTTCCACCCGCATGTTCCAGATCGCGCCGGACGCCGCGGCAGCGGGCATGACCGCGGGCACCGGCAACGCGGCAGTATCGCTTGCAGGCATCGACGGTATCGGCATGGTCGGCGCCGCGACCACGAATCGCTCATCGCCCAGAATGCGCCGTCCCACGAGCTGCTCGTCACGCGACGGATTGATGCGGATAACGAGGTCGTAGCCATCCTCCACCGGGTCGACGACACGGTCTTCCACAATGACCTCGAGTTCGACCTGCGGATAGGCCAGCGCAAAACGCGTCGCGATCCGGGCCAGCATCACATGCGAGAAAACGACCGGCGCACTGATACGCAAGCGCCCGCGCGGCAACGGCGCGCGCGACGCCACCGCCTCACCCGCCTCCTGAATCTCCGCCATGAGCCCCCGCGTGCGCTCGTGCAGCACGAGTCCTTCTTCTGTGAGCCGCAGTCTGCGCGAGCCCCGCTCGATCAGCCTCACGCCGAGTTCTTCCTCCAGTTCCGCCACGCGCCGCGACAGCGTGGCCTTGGGGCGCTCGAGTGCCCGGCTGGCCGGCCCAAAGCCGCCATAGAGCGCAACCGCATTGAAATCGGCGAGCGAGGTCAAATCCATGATCGTTCCAAAAATGAGACGAGATGTCTTGATTCTGGCACTTTCTGCCGATCCGTGGAACGACTATCGTGTGTCTGACGGGCTGATTCCAGTCCATCCACATCCAAGGAGAAAGTCATGGCAATCCTCGTAACCGGCAGCACAGGCGTAGTCGGTAAGCAAGTCCTCGAACATCTCGGCGGCAGCGGCGCGCAAGTGCGCGCGCTGACCCGCACGCCGGAGAAAGCTCAGTTCCCTGACGGCGTCACGGCGGTCAAGGGCGACCTGTCCGACCTCGACGGACTGCGCCGCGCGATGAGCGGCGTCAGCACGCTGTTCCTGCTGGCGCCCAACGCCGCGGACGAACTGACGCAGGCGTTGCAAACCCTGAGCGTGGCGCGGGAAGCCGGCGTGAAAGGCATCGTCTATCTTTCTGTTTTCAAGGGCGCCGATTACGTCGACGTGCCGCACTTCACCGGCAAGCACACGGTCGAGCGCATGATCGAACACTGCGACCTCCCGGCGACGGTGCTGCGCCCCGCGTATTTCATTCAGAACGACGTCCGCCAGAAAGAGCCGCTGCTTACGCATGGCGTGTACGGCATGCCGATAGGGGCCAAAGGCATTTCCATGGTCGACGTCCGCGATATCGGCGAGGCGGCCGCGCGTGAACTTCTGCGCCGCGAACGCGCCGCCAACCCGCTCCCCCGAGAAACGTATGAACTCGTCGGACCTGACGCAATGACTTCGGAGACCGTTGCTTCCATCTGGGCCGAGTTACTGGGAAGTCCGGTGCGTTACGGCGGCGACGATCTCGACGTCCTCGAGCAGCGTCTCAAGTCGGTCGCGCCGGGTTGGCTGGCTTACGACATGCGCCTGATGATGAGCCGCTATCAGCAGGACGGGGCCGTCGCGTCGAAAGCGGAGGTGGAACGCTTCGCCACGCTGCTGGGGCGGCAGCCGAGATCCTATCGCGAGTTCGCAGTCGACATGGCTGCGGCATGGACGAAGGGTTGATGGGACATTCAACGGTCGAACACCGTCCCGCCGACGGTGTTCGCTCCTTGCGATTACAGCGCCGGGGTCTGTTTGAACAGACAAATAGTTTCAGGTAAGGGGAAACCCGTATAATTGTTTCCAAGAGGTCAGACAACTAGAGGACGCTAGTCGTCAAGACCCTGGCCCGCGCCCTGCCGCGCAGCGTCGACCCTGAAAAGCCAATTTCCCTTAGATCCGTGAATCCGACTGCGACTGCCCTGCCTTTCCGAAACGCCCTCTTCGCGATGCTCGGCATCGGTCTCGTCAATATGCTGGTCGCACTGGATCAAACAGTCGTCAGCACCGCGTTGCCCTCGATCGTCGCCGAGCTGCACGGCTTCGAGTATTACGCATGGATCGCCAGCGCGTATCTGCTGGCGTCGGTGGTGACGGTCCCGGTATTCGGCCGGCTCGGCGACTACTTCGGCCGCAAGCGTTTCGTGATCGCCGCGGTCATCACTTTCACGGTGGCGTCGGTGCTCTGCGGCGTCGCGAACGACATGCTGTTTCTTGTGATCGCGCGCGGCTTGCAAGGCGTCGGCGGCGGGATGATGGTCGGTACGGCGTTCGCGTCGATACCGGATCTCTTCCCTGATCCACGGGCGCGGGTTCGCTGGCAGGTGGTGATGGCGGCCGCGTATGGCATCGGCACGGCGGCGGGGCCCTCGCTGGGCGGCTGGATGAGCGAGCACTGGGGCTGGCGTTCAACCTTCCTGATCAATCTGCCGGTCGGCGCCGCCGCACTCTATTTCATCTGGGCGCATCTGCCCAGCTTTCAGCGTCCGCACGAGGGCGAAGTCAAAATCGACTGGCTCGGCGCGGCGCTTGTCGCCGCCGTGCTGGGCGGCCTGCAGGCTTTCATCGAAGCGGTGCCGAAAGACGGCCTGACAGCCGGCAATCTCACACTGGCGGCTTGCGTGATCGTCGGCACGATTGCGTTGCTGGTGTGCGAGAAACGCGCAACGCATCCGATCATTCCGCTCGACCTGTTCAAGGACGGCCAACTGGTCACGCTATTCACGCTCGGCATGCTGTCGGGCTTCGTGATGTTCTCGCTGATCTTCTTCGCGCCGTTGCTGCTGCAAGGCGGCTTCGGTCTGTCGCCGCAACAGGCCGGTTTGCTCGCCACGCCGATTGCCGCCTGCATCGCGCTCGGCAGTCTGCTGAATACGCGCATTGTCATTCACATGAAGAAGCCCACGCGCATTCTGTCGATCGGTTTCGCGCTGCTGCTGTTCGCGTCGATCGCGTTGGCGTTCGCCAATCCGGAAACGCCGCACCTGTGGATCGAATTGCCGATGGCGGCGGTCGGCATCGGTCTGGGTTTCATCCTCAACAATCTGAATGTGTTCGGGCAGGAGATCGCCGGGCGTGAGCGGTTCGGCATCACGACGGCGCTGCTGCAGTCCACCCGAATGGTGGGCGGCATGTTGGGCACGAGCATTGTCGCGACCGTGGTGTCGCATCATTACCGCAACGTGGTCACGCGCACGATGAGCGTGCTCGGCGAGCCGGCCACGTCGCAATGGCTGCCGCGTTTTGTCGACTTGCGTATTCTGATCGATGAAGACTCGCGGCTGAAACTGATCGCGGATATGAAGCCCTCCGGGCTCAATACGCTCGCGTTGATCGATACGGCTCGCGATGCGTTGGTGCAGTCGATTCATATCGGCGTTTGGCTCACCGCCGTCGCGGCGCTTGCCGCTGCGCTGCTCGTGCAGCGGATCTCGCATGTTGTGTTTCGGCGAAGTTAAGCGCTGCAGTTGAGCGCTGCATTAAGGCTGGCTGTTAAGCGCTTGCTGTCAAGCCGCTACGACGAGTGGACGCGAGGCGAATCGCAGCGGCTTGACACACGCCGGACGTTCGTCGCGGCGTCGCGTCCAAGGATAGCGAGCGGCCCGCTTACTGCGCGCCAAGTTTCCTGATCAGCGCGTCGAGCTGCGCCATCTCTTCTTCTGTCAGATCGGTCAGCGGCGCGCGCACCGGACCGGCGCTGCGGTCCACCAGCTTCGCGCCCGCCTTCACGATACTCACCGCGTAGCCCGCACGGCGGTTGCGAATCGCCAGGTACGGCAGGAAGAATTCATCCAGCAGCCGGGACGTGGTCGCATGATCATCCGCGACGATCGCGCGGTAGAACTCCATCGCGGTCTTCGGAATGAAGTTGAACACCGCCGACGAATACACCGGCACGCCCAGTGCCTTATAAGCCGCCGCATAAACTTCCGCGGTCGGCAGGCCGCCGAGATACGAGAAGCGCTCGCCCAGACGCCGGCGGATCGTCACCATCGCTTCGATTTCTCCCACGCCGTCCTTGAAGCCAATCAGGTTCGGGCAGCGGTCCGCGAGACGTTCGAGCATGTCCGCGTTCAACTTCGAATTCGCGCGGTTGTAGATGATCACGCCCATGTTCGGCACGGACTTGCAGACCTCTTCAGCATGCGCGGCGATGCCTTCCTGCGACGCTTCGGTCAGATAATGCGGCATCAGCAGAATGCCGTTCGCCCCCAGACGCTCGGCTTCCTGCGCGTATTCGATCGCCACGCGCGTCGGGCCGCCCGCGCCCGCGAGAATCGGCACCTTGCCCTTGCAGACTTCCGTCGCGGTGCGCACCACGTTCGTGTAGTCGGTTTTGGTCAGCGAAAAGAATTCGCCCGTGCCGCCGGCGACGAACAGCGCCGAAGCGCCGTAAGGCGCGAGCCATTCGAGGCGCTCGGCGTAGGTGTCGGCGCGGAAATCGCCTTGTTCGTCGAAGTCGGTCAAAGGGAAGGACAAAAGGCCTTCCGAAACGATCTGCTTCAGTTCCTGCGGTGTCGTCATGATTGAGTATCCAGGGCGTCGATATGGGTAGATGGATAGAAATCTAGATTTCTTATACGTCATCGTACAACAAGAAATCGGCTAACTCAACGCTGATTTCGCGGCATAATGCACGTCATAGGGTAAATACGGAACGTCTGCATAAGATTTCGTGTTGTAGGATGACGTATGAATAGCTGGCGCAGCAGGCGTGAAACGCCATAAGGATCGATGCAATGGAACAACCCCCGCTCTACATTCGCGTTCACCCCAACGACAACGTCGCGATCGTCGTCAACGACGGCGGTCTGGGTGAGGGCGCTGTTTTTCCCGATGGCCTGGTGCTGCGCGAACGCGTGCCGCAGGGGCACAAAGTCGCGCTGGCCGATCTGGCCGAAGGCGAAGAGGTCATCCGCTATAACGTGGTGATCGGCTATGCACTCAAGGCCTTGCCCAAGGGCAGCTGGATCAACGAACACGTGATCCGCATGCCGAACCCGCCGGGGCTCGAAGATCTGCCGATCGCCACGATCAAGGCGCCGGAAATGCCGCCGCTCGAGGGCTTCACGTTCGAGGGCTACCGCAATGCCGACGGCTCGGTCGGCTCGCGCAACATTCTGGCGATCACGACCACGGTGCAATGCGTGGCCGACGTGGTTCAGCATGCGGTCACGCGCATCAAGGCCGAGTTGCTGCCGAAGTACCCCAATGTCGACGACGTGGTGAGCCTCGGCCATACCTACGGTTGCGGCGTCGCGATCGACGCGCCCGACGCGATGGTGCCGATCCGCACCGTGCGCAACATCAGCCTGAATCCGAATTTCGGCGGCGAGGTGATGATGGTCAGCCTCGGTTGCGAGAAGCTGCAGCCTGAACGCCTGATGCCGCCGGGCACGATTCCGATCGCCGCGGCCGCCAATGTCGCCGAGGTCGCGGATATCGGCGACGTCGAGGCCGATCTGAACGGCGACGTGGTCGTGCTTCAGGACGAGGCGCACGTCGGCTTCCAGTCGATGATCGAGTCGATCATGAAGATGGCCGACGGTCATCTGAAGCGGCTGAACAATCGCCGCCGCGAGACCTGTCCCGCGTCCGACCTGGTGGTCGGCGTGCAATGCGGCGGCAGCGACGCGTTCTCCGGACTGACCGCCAATCCCGCCGTGGGCTTCGCGACCGACTTGCTGGTGCGCGCAGGCGCGACGGTGATGTTCTCCGAAGTCACCGAAGTGCGCGACGGCGTCGATCAGCTGACGGCGCGCGCGGCCAACGCGGACGTGGCGGCGGCAATCATCCGCGAGATGCAGTGGTACGACGATTATCTGAAGCGCGGCGGCGCGGACCGCAGCGCGAACACCACGCCGGGCAACAAGAAGGGCGGCTTGTCCAACATCGTCGAAAAGGCGATGGGGTCGATCATCAAGTCGGGCAACTCGGCGATCTCCGGCGTGTTGTCGCCCGGCGAAAAGGTCCGTCAGAAAGGCCTGATTTACGCGGCCACGCCGGCGAGCGACTTCATCTGCGGCACGCTGCAGGTTGCCGCGGGCATCAACCTGCATGTATTCACGACCGGCCGCGGCACGCCATACAGTCTCGCGGAGGTGCCCGTCATCAAGGTCGCGACGCGCTCCGATCTCGCGCGCCGCTGGCATGATCTGATGGACGTCAACGCCGGCACCATCGCAACCGGCGCCGCGACCATCGAGGAAGTGGGCTGGGAGTTGTTCCGTCTGATGCTCGACATTGCAAGCGGGCGCAAGGAGACCTGCGCGGAGAAGCTCAAGCTTCACAACGCGCTGACGCTGTTCAATCCGGCGCCGGTGACCTGATTACAATCACGAAACGATAAAGACATCGATAGAGACATGACCGATTCGAATCCTGACCGCGCTGCGGCGCAAAAGCCTTTCCGCCGCCTTTTGCTTACCGGCGCCGCCGGCAATCTCGGTACGCAGTTGCGCGGCGCGCTCGCGGCGTGGGCCGATATCGTGCGCGTGACCGACATCGCGCCGCTCGGCGACGTGGCGGCGCACGAGGAAGCATCGACCGTCGACCTCGCGAATGAAGCCGCCGTTCACGCGCTGCTCGAAGGTGTGGACGCGGTGATCCATCTCGGCGGCATTTCCGTCGAGGCGCCGTTCGAAGATCTGATCGAGGCGAATATCCGAGGTCTGTACAACCTTTATTCGGCCGCGCAGAAGCAGGGCGTGAAGCGCATCGTGTATGCGAGCTCGAATCACGCGGTGGGTTTTCATCCGGTGACCTCGGTGCTCGATATCGACGCGCCGTTGCGTCCCGACAGTCTGTATGGCGTGACGAAGTGCTTCGGCGAATCGCTGTCGCGCTATTACTTCGACCGCTTCGGTCTCGAGACCGTGTGCCTGCGGATCGGTTCGTCGTTCGAGCAGCCAAAGAATCCGCGCATGCTCGTGACGTATCTGAGCTATCGCGACTTCATCGAACTGGTGCGTTGCTCGCTGTTCACCAATCGGGTCGGACATGCGATCGTCTACGGCGTGTCGGATAACCGCACCAAGTGGGTGGATAACACGAAAGCGGCATTCCTCGGTTTTCGTCCGCAGGACAGTTCGGTCGAATTCGAGCACCTCTTTCCGGTCACTGCGCCCACCACCAACCTCGACGATCCCACCCAGCGTTTTCAGGGCGGCGCGTTCGTGCTTGCCGGTCCGATGGAGCCGAAGCGGTGAGCGCAACGGCGAACCCGCGCGTGGAACGAGTTGAAGCGGCAGGGCAGGCGCCCGCGCTGGTCGGCGAAAGCCCGGTGTGGCGCGCGGCGGAACAGGCGCTTTACTGGGTGGATATTCCGGCGCAGAAGATCGTGCGGCTGCGGCTCGGCTCTGCGGAGCGAACTGAATGGTTATTGCCGGAGAAGGTGGCCTGCATTGCGTTCGATCGTCGCGGCACGGTGCTGGCCGGCTGCGAGACGGGGCTCTTTGCGGTCACGCTGGCTGAAGCGGCAGCGAGCGATACACAAAGCGGCGAACCGCTGACGGTGGCCGCGCGCAAGCTCGCCGCGCCCACATTCCCGTTCGAGGGCATGCGTTTCAACGACGGCCGTTGCGATCGTCAAGGGCGCTTCTGGGCCGGCACGATGGTGCAGGACATGGCGGCGGCCAATCCCGCCGGCGCGCTGTATCGGTTCGATGCGCAGGGCGCGTTGTCGGAACCGGTCGTCGACGCGCTGATCACGCAAAACGGTCTCGCCTGGTCGCCGGATGGCGCGACGATGTACCTCTCCGATTCGCATCCCTTGCGCCGGCAGATCTGGGCATTCGACTACGACGTCGGGACAGGCGAGCCGCGCAACCGTCGCGTGTTCGCCGATCTGAACGACCATGCCGGCCGCCCCGACGGCGCTGCGGTCGATGCCGACGGCTGCTACTGGATCTGCGCGAACGACGCGGGCCTGCTGCTGCGCTTCACGCCGCAAGGCAAGCTCGACCGGCAGATCGCCGTACCCGCCGCGAAGCCGGCGATGTGCGCGTTCGGTGGGCGCGACCTCGATACGCTGTTCGTCACGTCGATTCGTCCCGCAACGGGCGCGAGCGAGCACGACGGACATCTCTTCGCCGTGCGTCCCGGCGTGGTGGGATTACCGGAACCTGAATACGCGGGCGAGCTGTAAGCGGGTGCTTGCGCCAGCGGAGCGTCGGGAGTCCTGGCGCACGCGCTCTTTTACACATATTCATCACTCGTCGTACAACATTGTGGCGTAAAGGCCACGATCGCGTCTCGAAGCTTCGCTACGAAAAACATAGCGCCCCCACGCGCCGTATCCACCATCCACTTCTCCGCCAGCAACCATGCGGGTGCGCCATGCATGGTGCACCGGTCATCCATACCGAGCGCCTTTGCTGTGCGGGTAAATACCGTCTGTACAAGTCAAATCACGTTTTATAGACTTCGTATGTCGTCGTACAACGTATAAGCCCAAACAGATTCCTTTCTTCGAATTTCAAGATTGCAGCGCGGGCTAGGCATCCGCCTCGTGCGCGACCCTTCGCAAACGAGCTTCATGCCGACGCAGTAGAAGTAAAAGAAGTCGAGTTGTCTGACAGGAGTGCTGAGCATCCGTGCCGGGGACATTGCACGGCCAGCACGGCGAAACGCGCGCCATACCCGTCGGGGGAGCGCGAAGAGCCGGGAGACGCATCAAAACCATGTCGCATCCGCGAGCGGCCCTCCGCAATCGATTGGATGACCTATTTTCAAGGAATGTCACGATGAACAAGAAGTCTGCCTCTTCCCGCATTTGCCGCCTTTCGCTGATTGTCGCGGCCTCCGTGCTGGCGTTCAGCACCGTGTCGGCGCAAGCGCGCGTGTTCCGCGTGTCGGATGTGCATGGCGACACCTATCCGACCAACATGGCCGTGAAGTACATGGGTGAGCAGATCAGCAAGGCGACCAGCGGCAAGGATTCCGTGAAGGTCTTCGGCAACAGCGCGCTGGGTTCCGAGAACGACACGATCGACCAGGTGCGCATCGGCGCGCTGGACATGGCTCGCGCCAACGGCGCCGCGTTCAACGAGATCGTTCCCGAGTCGATGATTCCGTCGCTGCCGTTCCTGTTCCGCGACATCGACCATTTCCGCAAGGTGATGTACGGCCCGGAAGGCCAGAAGCTGCTTGACGCCTTCAAGGCGAAGGGCATGATCGCGCTGACGTTCTATGAGAGCGGCGCGCGTTCGATCTACACGAAGAAGCCGATCCATTCTCCGGCCGACATGAAAGGTCTCAAGGTGCGCGTTCAGCCTTCCGATCTGATGGTCGACGAAATCAAGGCGATGGGCGGCACGCCGACGCCGATGCCGTTCGCCGAAGTCTATACGGGTTTGAAGACGGGTCTCGTGGATGCCGCGGAAAACAACCTGCCCTCGTACGAAGAGACCAAGCACTTCGAAGTCGCGCCGGTGTACTCCGAAACCCAGCATTCAATGACGCCGGAAGTGCTGGTGTTCTCCAGGAAGATCTGGGACACGTTGACGCCGCAGCAGCAGGAGATCATCAAGAAGGCGGCGGCCGACTCGGTGCCGTACTACCAGAAGCTGTGGACCGCGCGTGAAAACGACGCAAGCAAGATGGTCACCAAGGGCGGCGCGTCGATCGTCGCATCGTCGCAGATCGATCGCGCGGCTTTCGTCAAGGTGATGCAGCCGGTGTGGGCGAAGTACGAAAAGACCCCGCAAATGAAGCAGCTGGTCGACGAGATCCAGGCGATCAAATAAGGCTCGTATAGCGGATACGCGGCAGCGGAGAAAAGCCCGAGAGTAGGGCTTTTCCGCTGCGCTGTGCCTGGACCGGCGACGTCCAACAGGATGACTAAATATTAAAGACGGATGCGTCGTATGCAAGGATGGGGTCAATGAGATTCATGAAGCGCCCAAATGATTTTCTGTTCCACGTGCTGGTTGTCGTTGCGTCGGTGAGCCTCGCCGCGCTGAGCCTGCTCGTGATCTACGGCGTCGTGATGCGCTATGTGTTCAGCGACGCCCCCGATTTCGTCGAACCCATCGCGCTGCTGCTGGTGATCGTGATCGCCATGTTCGGCGCCGCGCTCAAGGTCCGCGAGAGCGGTCATATCGGGCTCGATTCGCTCGTGAAGAGCCTGTCGCCCAAAGGGCAGGTCGTCGCGGAGGCGTTCCAGCACATTTGCCTGATCGCGTTGGCCGTGGCGATTTTCTTCGGCAGTCTGCAGATGGCGGAGACCACGATGGAAGACCGGATTCCCATTCTCGGCTTGCCCGAAGCCCTGCGCTACCTCATCCCGGTCATTGCCAGCGTCTGCATCGCGCTGTTCTCGTTCGAGCACCTGCTGGCGCTTTTCGCCAGGAAGCACAAATAGAACAATCATGGAACTTGTCATTCTCTCTGTTAGTTTCCTCGTATTCCTCGTTCTCGGGGTTCCGGTTTCATTCGGATTGGGACTCTCGTGTGTCCTGACCTATCTGTATGAGGGCTTGCCGGCGGCCACCGCCATGCAGTCGATGATTTCGGGAATGAACGCGTTTTCGTTCCTCGCGGTTCCGTTCTTCATTTTCTCCGGCGAGCTGATGCTGCACGGTGGCATTGCGGACCGCATCCTGCGTTTCGCGCAGGCCACGGTGGGGCATTTCCGCGGCGGGCTCGGCATGGCCAACGTCGTCGCGTGCACGCTGTTCGGTGGCGTGTCCGGTTCGCCCACGGCCGATACGTCCGCCATGGGCGGCGTGGTCATTCCGTTGATGAAGCGCGAAGGCTACAGCGCGGCGTATGCGGTCAACGTCACGACCCATTCGTCGCTGGCGGGCGCCTTGATGCCGACGTCGACGAACATGATCATCTACGCGTTCGCGGCCCAAGGCATCACGGGGACCCTGAACGGACACCAGATGAGCGGCGTCTCGATCGGCGATCTGCTGTTCTCAGGCCTGCTTCCGGTTCTGTGGGTGATGGGTTTCGTGCTGATCGCCGCCTACTGGCAAGCGGTTCGCTACGGCTATCCGCGCCGTCCCGACGGCTCCACGGCGCTGCAGCGCTTTCCCGGCTGGTTCGCGGTGTGCCGCACGTTCCTCGGCGCTTTGCCGGGCTTGATGGTGATCGCGATCATTCTGGTTTGCGTGGCCAAGGGCATTGCGACGGCGACGGAAGCCGCGGCGATCGCCGTGTTCTATTCGCTGGTGCTGACCATCGTCGTCTATCGCACGATGACGCTGAAGAAGCTTTCCGTCGCGCTCGCCAAGGCGGCCAAGACCACCGGCGTGGTGCTGCTGCTGATCGGTGTGTCGAACATGCTGCGTTTCCAGATGGCCTATCTGGAGATTCCCGACGCGATCGAGCACATGCTCAACGGCGCGACGAGCATCCCGTGGTTGATGCTGCTGTACATCAACCTGATCCAGATTTTCCTCGGCACGTTCGTCGACATGGCGGCGCACATCCTGATCACCACGCCCCTGTTCCTGCCGATGGCGATGCACAGCGGCGTGGGCCCCGTGCAGTTCGGCATCATGATCCTGCTGAACTGCGCCTTGGGCCTCGTGCACCCGCCGATCGGGTCGGTGCAGTTCATCGGCTGCGCGATTGGCAATGTGTCGATCGGGGAAACTACCAAGGTGGCGTGGCCTTATTACCTGGCTATCTTCAGCGCGATCAACATCGTGACGTACGTACCGATGTTCTCGACCTGGTTGCCGAGTGTGATCAATGGGCATCCGGTGTTTTGATTTGAATTCCTGGATTATTGAATTCAAAGTTGGCGCCGCTCAGGCAACGCCGAACAACAAAGAATAATTTTTTAAAGCGGAGAATAGAAATGAAAAAGGCACTAGCAACCTCGGCCCTTGGGTTGGTCGCCCTCGGCGCGCACGCTCAGAGCAGCGTGACGTTGTACGGGATCGTCGATGCGGGTATCGGTTATCAGAGCAGCCAGACGTCGCTCGGTTCGACCTCGGGCGGCCGCTCGGTCGTGAAGATGGTCAACGGGGTGTGGGCGGGCAGCCGCTTCGGCCTGAAGGGCGGCGAGGATCTGGGTGGCGGCACGAAGGCAATCTTCCAGTTGGAACAGGGCTTTAACAGCGCGACCGGCGCGCAGGGCGTCTCGGGCCTGGCGTTCAACCGCCAGGCTTGGGTCGGCGTGACCAATCCCACCTACGGTACGCTGACGGCGGGCCGCCAGTACACGGCGTATTACACGCTGCTCTCGCCGTATAGCCCGACCACGTGGCTGACCGGCGCCTATGGCGCGCACCCGGGCGATATCGATTCGCTCGATACGCTGTATCGCGCGAACAACTCGCTGGTGTACACGTCCCCGAAATTTTACGGCTTTACGGCAAGTGGTTCGTATTCGGTGGGCGGCGTGCCGGGCAGTCTGAACGCGGGTTCGACCTGGAGCGCGGCATTGCAGTACCTGAACGGTCCGTTCGGTATCGCGGCGGGCTTCCAGCGCATCAATAACTCGACGCCTGGCGGCGGTGCGTGGGGCGCCGACTCCACCACGTCGAACAATGGTGCTCAGGCGGGCGTGTCGGGAATCAACAACGGATATCAGACCGCACAGGCACAGCAGCGCGTCGCGGTGACGGGCGGTTATGCGTTCAACTCGCAATGGGACGTGTCGTTCTCGTACTCGAACGTGCAATACATCCCAGGCGTGAACTCGAAGTTCCGCAGCCAGGCGACTTTCAACACGGCTGGCGCAGTGGTGCACTTCAAGCCGCTGACGGCGCTGGACCTGGCCGCCGGCTATAGCTACACGCGCGCAACCGAGTCGAACGGCATTTCGAGCTCGGCTCGTTATCAGCAGTTCAACCTCTCGCAGTACTACAGCCTTTCCAAGCGTACCGGTCTGTACGCGCTGGAAGCGTATCAGCGTGCGAGCGGCCAGACGATTGGAACGAACGGCACGAGCATCATCAACGCAACCGCCGATATCGGTGACGGCCAGAACAGCGCCCCTTCGTCGTCGCGCAGCCAGTTTGCTGCCGGCGTGGGTATCATTCACCGCTTCTAAGCGGGCTAGCGTAGGGGCGGCGTGTTGTTATGCCGCCACAGCGACGCGTTCTAAATACGCGTCGCTGAGCATCACCAGCTGCGCGCGCAACGCGCGCAGCGCGGCCTTCCAGCGTCGCACGCGTCGGCCCGACCAGCGCGTTCAGCCATATGAACGTCACCATCGGCAAATCGTCGAACTTCGCATCGGTAGCCGTTTCCAGCATCGCAATAGCGGCCGCCCGCATGCGCTCCGACGCCTTCCGCACCAGTTCCGCCGTGTTCAGTTCCGCGGCGATCGCATATAGCGCGCGCGATTCGTCTATTCGCGCGGTTTTCGCTTCAACGAACGCCTTGATCATCGCGTCGAGCGATTGGCCGCGCTGCTGCCGGCAAGCGGTCTCCACCGCCTGCGCGACGTGGTCCAGATGCCGCTGCAATACCGCGTACAGCAGCGATTCCCTGTTCGGATAGTACTGATAGATCGTGCCGACCGAGACGCCGGCCCGTTCGGCCACGCGTGTGGTCGTGAGGCGGCGCGGGCCCTCGCTGAGTAAAACCTGAAGGGTTGCCTCGAATACGGCGTCGATCGTCACCATCGAGTGAGTGAACGACATGTCCGTCTCCAAAGATGGCTTGATGAACTGACCGCGCGAACCGAACCGCGGCCCAACCGTATGACGCTAATCCGTGCGTCCGGCCAAAACCGACGGCGACGGCGACGGCGCGGAGCGCGTGCACGTGCCGTACCTTCAGCCGCTTCGGACGATGCCGTGCCGTGCGTGAAGCGCCGTCTGAGCCACTGCATGCTCCACGTCGCCAAAACGAAGGGCGCCGTCATGGCCGGCAAGCCAAGGCAGGCGGCCGCCGCTTGCAATACGACCGTAACGGCAATGCCGCCGAGGGCCAATGCTACGCCGCAATCGGCGAGTGCGAGCGCCGTCAGCGCGCCGTTGAATCCTAACAGGCCCGCGTCGAACGAGCTTGTAGTTGCGCCGAGCAGCAGGTGCGCGGCGCTCGCGAACCCCGCGCCGATCAATCCCCACAGCGCATGTCTGCGTGAAGCGGTGGCAATGCCGGTCAACACGAGCAAACCCGGTAACGCGCCCGATGCAAACCCGGTTTGCGCGAAGCCGGCGAGTAAGCCGCTAACCGATTGCGCCGCGCTGAGCGAGTGCGTCGCGGCGAGGGTCGCTTGCTGCGGGCCATGCGTCATCAGCGGCAACCACAGCCACGTGACGATCAGACACGGGCTCGAGAAAAGTCCGAGCCCACGCATATGCAGCCAACGCGACCACGGTTCGAGCAGCCACGCGGTGCCCGTCGCGGCGAGAATCGCCACGGCGGCGGCAGTCGCATTGTCGTGGATGAAGCTGAATGCGGCGAGACCCGCGAGCGCACCGTTGAAGCCGTGCAGGCCGGCGCGCGTCTCGTCCTCGCGATAGCCGGCCAATACCGCGCTTACATTGGCCGCCACCGCGCCCGTCAGCGCCGCGCAGGCGAGCCGCGGGCCGCACAATAGCCACGCGGAGAGCAGGCACGCGCCGGTGAAGGCGTTCGGTTGCAGCACGATCTGGCCGACACTGCGCAGCAAGGTGCGCAAGGCGGCGGATTGTGTTTCTGTCGTGGCGGCGTGCATGATTTGAAGGCGGCGTGATTTCGATAATGCGCAAGTTCGGCGCATGAGAATAAGGCGCACATATCGGTTCGAACGTGTGTGAGCCGCGAGCATAGGCTAGCCGCGCTGCCCCGGCATCTCCGCCTGTTGATAGTGGCTATTTGCGACACCCGCATATGAAGAGCGATGTCGGCGGACCGCAAACTTTCGCGCTACGATATGAGCCCCGGCGCGCACACGCTGCGCCGTTTCACCAGGAGACAGGCTGATGCGTGAATTAAGGTGGGCATCGGAAGAGGGCGACGGCATCGAACATCTGGCGTTCGAAGCGAGCGAGGACGGCTTCGCGGCGGAAAGCGCGGTGGTCGGGCAGCGCTACGGCAAGGCGTATGGCCTGCACTACAAGGTGCGTTGCGATGCGCAGTGGCGCACGCGGTATGCGTGGCTGAAGATCGTCAGCGGCGGCGAGCTCGAATTGCACGGCGACGGCGCCGGCAATTGGCGCGACGGTCACGGCCTCCTGCTGAGCGCGATCGAAGGGTGCATCGATATCGACATCGCCGCCACGCCGTTCACGAACACGCTGCCGATCCGCCGTTTGCAACTGGCCGAAGGCGAGCGTCAGCCGATTTCAGTGGCGTACATCTCGACGCCGGATTTGCAGGTCACGCGTGTCGAGCAGGCGTATTCGTGCGTCGAGTTGAATCGCGAGTATCGCTACGAGGGCATCTTCCGCCATTTCACCGCGAACATGTTGGTGGACGAAGACGGTTTCGTGATCGACTATCCGACGTTGTTCACACGCCTGCCGCGCGGGCGTTGAGCGACGCGTTGCTTTCGCCGCCATGACTCGCCTGGTGCCGCGCGACAAAGCGCTCGATGCTCGCCGCGATACGCTCGGGGTCGCGCAGCACGACCCAATGGCCTACGTCGATTTCGATGCGGTCATATGAGCCGAGCCAGCCTTCCAGTCCAGGCGAGAGCGCCGGCCCAACGTAACGGTCGCGCAACGGCACGATGAATTGCACCGGCGCGTGCGCATGCCGCGCGCTCGGGTGCAGCAACTTGTCGATGAAATTGGCGCGGTAGAGATTCAGACCGTTGATCGCGTTGCGCATCTGCGCCGTGCGGCCTGGCGCATGCCTGGCGTGGCCGCATTGCCGGCGCCGACCGCGGCGACCAGGCCGTCGATCCGCGCCAGTTGCGCGCGATTGTCGCGATCCCACGGATGGAAGCCGGGCCTGAAAAAACTCAGCCATTCGCCGGCAATCCGCGGAAACATGCCGTGACGCGGACCGTACAGATACTTCACGACGCGCCACATGCCGCGGATATGGCCGCCGCGTTTGCGGTCGGTAATCATCAGACGCAGGTGGTAGTCGAACACGATCAGCCAGAACGTCACCGTGGTGGCGAGCATGGTGCCGGTGCGCAGCAGGTAACGGCCGAGACCCGGCTTGAGCACCGTATTCCATACGTCGTACGAAACGGATTTGTGCTCGGTTTCCTCGAGCGCATGCCATGTCCACATCTGCGTATAGCCTTCGACCGAACCGCCGATGCGCGTCGCGTCTTCAAGCAACAAGCCCGCGAGCATTGCCGTGTAGTGCTCGAGGCACACCGTCACCGCGAGTTGATACGAATGCGGCAGGATTCTGCGCCCGAAGTTGAGAATCGCCCAAAGTCGCTTGTCGAGCTTATGCGCCGGCAGACCGGCTTCCTGCAGCAGATCGTTGTATTCGATGTGCTCGCGCGTATGCATGGCTTCCTGGCCGATGAAGCCGAGCACCTGCTTTTTCAGCACCGGGTCGTCGATCTGGTCGCGGTAGTTGCGCACGCTATCCATGAAGAAACGCTCGCCCGCCGGGAATAGCAGCGAAAGCGCGTTGAAGAAGTGTGTCACATGCGAGCCTTGCGGGTGCCAATCGCAGGCACGTTCCTGCGGTAAGTTGAAACGGAGATCATCAAGCCCGCTTGCCGTCCACCTGAGCGGCGCGGCGAGCGCGCTTTTCGACCATGCGTTTCATGCGGCGCGTCTGTATCACGACGAGCGCCTGATACGCCGCCGGCAACGTGCGCGCCAGCCAGTCGGCGGCTCGCGCGTCGCGGCCGATCAGCACGCGCCGTTTGTTCTTGCGCACGCCGTCGAGAATCACTCGCGCGGCTTCGTCCGCGGGGGTGATGAAAAACTTCTCGAAGTCGTCCTTGCCTTGCTGTTCGTTTTCCAGCATGAAGCCGACCATGTTCGACGAAATGCGGCTCGATTGCGCGATGCTCGTGCGGATGCCGCCCGGATGCACGCAAGTCGCCGACACGCCGCACTTCATCAGATCGAGTTCCTGGCGCAGTGCTTCGGTAAAGCCGCGCACCGCGAATTTGGTTGCGTTGTAGCCGCTCATGCCCGGCTGCGAGAGCAGGCCGAATACGCTCGACGTATTGACGATATGTCCAGAACCAGACGTCTTGATATACGGCAGAAACGCTTTCGTGCCGTGCACCACGCCCCAGAAGCTGATGCCGACGATCCACTCCAGGTCGGCGTAATCCATCCCTTCGATGGTGCTCGACAGCGCGCGGGTAACGGATGGCGCAAGAGGACGGTTAGACGCTCAACTCTAAGACACAGCGGCCGAGATTTTTCGCCATTGCTGGCTTATAAAAGCCGCCGCAGCGCGAGACGATTCACTTGGCGGCCAACGCCGCGGCGACTTCGCGGTTCTGCCAGACGTTGTCCTTCACGGTGATTTTCTGCGGAATCAGATGCGCGCCGTAAAACGCGTCGGCGACGACTTGCTGCGAGCGCGCGATCTCGTCGGTGACGGGCGTGGTGCCGTACGGATAGCGGCGCACCCAGGTTTCGACCAGCTTCTGATCGAGGCCGACCTTCGGCGCGATCAGCGCCGCTGTTTCCACCGGATGCGCATTGACCCACAATCCGGCGGTGCGCAACTGACCGAGAATCGCGCCGACTACATCGGGGTGCTGCTGCGCGAAGTCGCGCGTCGCTTCGTAGAAGTTATACGGACCGTTGAGCTCCGAATAGTCGGCCAGCGTGCGCGCCTTCAGCGCCTGTTGCGCCGATGCATAGTAAGGATCCCAGATCACCCAGGCATCGACGTCGCCACTTTCGAAGGTGGCGCGCGCATCGGCGGGCGGCAGATAGACCGGACGAATGTCCTCGTAACGCAGGCCCGCTTTTTTCAGCGCTTCGAGCAGCAGATAGTTCGAGCTCGAGCCCTTTTGCAGCGCGACGCGTTTGCCCTTCAGGTCGGTCACGCTGCGCAGCGCCGAATCGTTCTTGACCAGAATGGCTTCTGAATGAGGTCCGGCCGGCTCCGCGCCCACGTACACGAAGCGCACGCCGCCGGCTTGCGCGAACACCGGCGGCGGGGCGCCGGTATAGCCGAAGTCGATGCTGTCGGCGTTCAGCGCTTCGAGCAATTGCGGTCCGGCGGGAAATTCGAACCACTTGATGCTATAGCCGAGCGGCTTGAGCTTTTCGTCGAGCGAGCCTTGCGCTTTGAGCACCGCGAGCAAGCCCGATTTCTGATAGCCGATGCGCAGCACTTTGGCCGGGTCGCTGCCGCTGCCGTTCGTTTGCGCGGTGGCGCTCAATGTCGTGAACGCCGCGAGCAGGGCGGCGGTGAGGTGAAGCGAAAAACGGGCGTGACGGTCCATCGGTGAATCTCCATTGCGTTCGATTGGTTCGTTCGCCGATCGTCGCATGGACGTTGCGCCTGTCAAACGAAGCAATGGAGATTTGAATATGACGTGTGCCGGGGGCCTCGGGTTGTACCGACGCGCGTGTGTCGATGCGCGAGAGGGCGCGCCAGCGCGCGTGGGCCGCGTGCACGCCTACTTCCCGCGTTTGTCCTTTCTGGCCGTAGCGCGCTCCGTCGCCGCGCCTTCGAGCGGGTGGCCGAGCTTCTTCGCCATGATTGCCGCGACGCGGTCGCCAAGGTAATCACCGGAGGCTTCCTCGAGCGCGCGGTTCATTTCACTCTCGACAAGCACCATCGCCAGCGGCCGCACGCGCAAGATGGCGTCGACCAGAGCGGGCACGTCGGCAGGCGGCGGCAGCGCGTCGGCATCGTAACGGTCGAGTTGACGAACCACGAGATCGACCAGCGCTTTCGCGACCGCGTTGAAGTGCGGCCTTGCGATGCCCACGGCGTCAAGCAGATCGGCAAGCGGAATGCCTTCCTTCGCCAGGGTCGCGCCGGCGGCCAGCGCCGTGGGGCTGCCCGACACGAAGGACAGGCCGTCGCGCTCCAGCAGGCCGAGTTCGACCGCCTTGCCGAGCACGCTCGGCGAGGCCTTGTCGCCGAACATGTGCAGCAGTTCGATCAGCGAGTACTTTTTCGGCCGCTCGCGCGACCAGCGGCCGCCGATCGCGGTTTCCAGACCGAGGATGGAGCGCAGATCGTGGCCTTCGTCGACCGCCATGATCAGATCCTGGATGTTCGCGAGCGTGTAGCCGCGTGTGAGCAAGTGGTTGATCAGCTTCAGACGTGACACGTGCGTGTCGTCATATATGCCGACCCGGCCGCGCTTTTCCGGCGGCGCGAGGAGGCCCCGGTCCTGATAAGCGCGCACGTTGCGCACGGTGGTGTCGGTGACGCGCGCGAGTTCGTCGACGGTGTATTCGTTGCGCGCCGCGGCGCTTGTCGGCGTGTTCGAGTCGGCGGGTGAGGGCTGGGCGGGCGGCGGCGTGTTGGGCATGCGGGTATTTTAACGCGGCGTGCCGTCGAATGACTGGCCGGTTACCTATACCGCGGTGCTGCGCAACCGGCCTTGGGATGCCTATGAAAGCGCGGCGCTTCAGCCGCGTTACTGCGCCACGTCGTGCGGCGGGACCGCATCGCCCAAGCCCAGCGTGCGTTGCATCAACGTCGTGTCGAGCCAACGGCCATGCTTGAAGCCGACAGCCTTCAACGTGCCGGTCAACTCGAAACCCAGTTGCGTATGCAGCGACAGCGAACCGCCGCTGCCGCCGTCGGCGATCACGGCCACCATCTGGCGCCACGGTCCCTTTTCGCATCGCTCGATCAGCGCCTGTAGCAACACGCGCCCCAGGCCTCGCCCACGATAGGCGTCGCTCACGTAAATCGAATCTTCGATGGTGTTGCGATAGGCGGTGC
>DASPZL010000245.1:0-2554 GCA_035636295.1 Paraburkholderia sp. | reverse complement strand
TCGACTTTACGTTCAACGACGGCATTCTCCAGAACACGCAACTGTGCGTGCTGAAGAACGCGCCGAACTTGCCCGACGCGATCAAGTTCGTTAACGCCGCCGTCTCGCCGGAACTGCAGGCGAACCTGCCGCTTTATATCGACTACGGTCCGGGCAATCCGGCGGCCTTCAAGACGGGCAAGATCGACGCGAAGCGCGCGAGCGAACTGCCGAGTTCGCCGGAAAACGCGGCGAAGCAGGCTCTCATGTCGGAAGAATGGTGGGCTTCGGACGCGGGCGTTCAGGCCAAGGCGCGCTGGCTCAAGTTCATGCAGTGAGGCAGGCCCCTCACGTGTTCTACCGCGCGCGGGCCTCTGAAAACAGCGGCTTGCGCGCAAGGTCGTTTTCTCGCTTGTTCCGCACGTTTCATCGCCTGCGCATTCATCGAACGTGATCGACTATCTGATTCTCGGCGGCGGCTCGGCCGGCTGCGTGCTGGCCGCGCGCCTGTCCGAAGACGCCGGCAAGACCGTCTGCCTCATCGAGGCGGGCCGCAATATCTCGCGCACGGACATGCCCGCGGCCGTGCGCAGCCGGTATCCGGGCCGTGCTTATCTCGACACCGCGAACATCTGGCAACGCCTGAAGGCGCGCATGAGCGCGTCGGCGACGACGCGCCGCTATGAACAGGCGCGTCTGCTCGGCGGCGGCTCGGCGATCAATGCGCTGATGGCGAACCGCGGCGCCCCCGCCGACTACGACGAATGGCACGCGCTCGGCGCCCACGGCTGGAACTGGAGCGCGTGCCTGCCGTATTTTCGCAAGCTCGAAACCGATTGCGACTTCGGCGGTGACTTGCATGGCGCGAGCGGTCCGGTGCGCATTCAGCGTGCGAAGTGGGCGCGTATTTCGCCTTTCGTGCGCGCGATGCTCGCCACGCTCGACGCGCGCGGCCACGTGCGGCGCGACGATCAGAACGGCGCATGGGAAGACGGCACGTTCATTGGGGCGATCGCGGTGAGCGAGGGCGGCGAGCGTATTCCGACTTCGGTCTGTTATCTCGACGACGCCGTGCGTGCACGGCCTAATCTCACGATCCGCACGGGAATGGTGGTCGAGCGTGTGTTGTTCGACGGTAAGCGTGCGGTGGGTGCGCGCATTGTCGGCAGTGAAGATGGCGGGCGCAGTGAAGGCCAGGCGAGCAACGGGGGCAACGAAGGCAACAACAACGCGGCAGAAGAATTGCGCGCCGCGCACGTGATCATCTGCGCGGGTGCGATCCACAGTCCCGCGCTATTGATGAGAAGCGGCATTGGATCAGCCGCCGACCTCGCGGCGCTCGGCATCGAAGTGCGTGCGGATCGGCCCGGCGTCGGCGGCAATCTGATGGAGCATCCGTCGATCGCGGTCTCAGCGGTTTTGCCGCGTGCGGCCCGCACGCCGTTTCCCGATGAACATCACGAGCAGGCCGTCGTGCGTTTTTCCTCAGGCGTGCGCGACACCGTGCCCGGCGACATGCACGGCGCGATCCTGTCGCGTTCGGGCTGGCATTCGGTCGGCTATCGGCTCGGCACGATCTTCTTCTGGGTGAACAAGTCGTACTCGCGGGGCCGCGTCACGCTCACGTCGGCGAGTCCGCATAGCGAGCCCGCCGTCGACTTCAACATGCTTTCCGATGCCCGCGATCTCGAACGCCTGAAGCTCGCGCTGCGCTTCGGTGCAACAACGCTGGCCGATCCGATGATGGCGCAGCATCGCGCCACGCTGTTGCCTTCGAGCTATTCGCCGCGCGTCGCGAGCGTGGCTGTGCCGGGTGCATGGAATGCGTTGCAGCGCGGCATGTTGAGCGCGCTGCTGGATATAGCGGGTCCGTTGCGCGCGTGGCTCGTGCGGCGCGTGGTCACTCAAGGCGTGACGCTCGACGATCTGCTCGCCGACGATCACGCGCTCACACGCTTCGTGACGCGTTCGGTGGGCGGCACCTGGCATCCGTCGGGAACGTGCCGGATGGGCGCCGCCGACGATCCGCTCGCCGTATGCGACGCGCGCGGCGCGGTGTATGGCGTCGATGGGCTTTATGTGTGCGATGCGTCGCTGATGCCGTCGATACCTTGCGCGAACACGAATGTGCCGACCATCATGATCGCGGAGCGCATCGCGGATATGTTGCGGGGGCGCGGCTGAATGCCGGGCCGGGCCAGCGTTTCGGCGATGGCCCGGCGATTGGAAAAAGTGAAAAAGGGCAAACGTCTTTCACTTGCCCTCAATCACCAAACCCCACGATACCTTTCACCTCGAGAAACGCCTCCAACCCCCACTCAGCGTATTCCCGCCCATTACCCGACTGCTTGTACCCGCCGAAAGGCGAGCCCGCATCCCACGACGGATAGTTCAGATACACGCTACCCGCCCGCAACCTGAACGCCACGCGCCGCGCGCGTTCGAGATCGGCGGATTGAACGTAGGCCGCGAGTCCGAAGGGACTGTCGTTGGCAATGGCAATCGCATCTTCTTCGTCACGGTACGGCATGATCGCGAGCACCGGCCCGAAGATTTCTTCACGCGCGATCGTCAT
>DASPZL010000244.1:0-17378 GCA_035636295.1 Paraburkholderia sp. | reverse complement strand
GGAAGATGCGTTGTCCGTGCTGCTCGGCCGCAACCCCGGCCCGATACTGCGAGGCCGTGAACTGACCGAACTGTCGCTGCCCCCCGTGCCGGCAGGGCTGCCGTCCGATCTGCTCGAACGCCGGCCCGATCTGTTGCAGGCCGAACAGAACCTGGTGGCTGCTAACGCGCTCATCGGCGCCGCGCGTGCGTTGTATTTCCCGCAGATTTCGCTCACGGGGCTCTTCGGCTCGACCAGCGGCCAATTCTCGAAGTTGTTCACCGGGCCCGCGCGCGTCTGGTCGTATGCAGGTTCGTTGACGGTGCCGATCTTTACCGCGGGCAGCATCAGCGGTCAGGTGAGCCAGGCGGAAGCCCAGCAGCAACAGGCGCTGTTCCAGTATCAGCAGGCAATCCAGGTTGCGTTCCAGGAAGTCGACGACTCGCTGATCTCGGTGCAGAAGTCGCGCGAGCAACTCGTCGTGCAAGGGCGTCAGGTGGAAGCGTTGCGCACTTACGCGCGGCTCGCCCGCTTGCGCTTCGAGGGCGGCTATACGAGCTACATCGAGGTGCTCGACGCCGAGCGCAGTCTGTTCAACGCGCAGCTCAGCTACACGCAGACCAACGGCCTGGTGTTCAATTCGCTGATCGGCCTTTACAAAGCGATGGGCGGCGGTTGGGTCGTGGAGGCCGAGGGCATGACCGGACGCGTGATGGGCCAGCGCGCCGTGATGCAGGTGAGCAAGCAGGGCGATAAGCCGTCAACAACGCCATCCGGCACGGAGCAGGCGAAATGACCGATGCCACGACCACGCCCGCCGGCTCCGTTTCGCTCGTCGCGTGTCATGAATGCGATCTGCTGCAGCGCGAGTCCGCGGTGCCGCGTGACGGCACGCTGCGGTGCGCCCGCTGCCGTGCTGAACTCTATCGGGATCATCCGGACAGCACCGATCGTGCGCTGGCTTATACGCTCACATGCATCGTGCTGTTCGTGATCGGCAACGTGTATCCGATTGTCGGATTGGCGGTCAACGGCGACCTCGTCGAGACGACCTTGCTCGGCGCGGCGCGTGTGCTCTACAAGGACGGCATGTGGCCGCTTGCCGGCCTCGTGCTCGCGACCACCTTCCTGATGCCGCTGCTGCAGATAACCGCCATGGCGTACCTGCTGGTGCCGCTGCGCCTGAATCGCCGGCCGTATCGCGCCGACCTCGTGTTTCGCCTCATGCATCTCGCGCAACCCTGGGGAATGACCGAGGTGCTGATCCTCGGCATGCTGGTGGCGCTGGTCAAACTGGCGCACATTGCGAGCGTGGTGCCGGGTGTCGCGTTATGGTCGTTCGGCGCGCTCATGCTGTTGCTCGCGGCCGCAAGCTCCGCGTTCGATCCGCGTGCGCTCTGGCAGCGCATCGGCGGCTTCGACGATGTGGTCTCCACCAACGAGGCGTCTGCCGCCGCGTCGGCCCATACGGCGCTGCATTGCGGTCTGCTGAGCTGCCACAGTTGCGGCCTGCTGGTGAAATCGGCGGCGCATGTGCACGGTGCGCGCTGTCCGCGCTGCGGCACTCATCTGCATGCGCGCAAACCTAACAGTATCGCGCGCACCTGGGCATTCCTGATTGCCGCCATCGTGCTGTATATCCCGGCGAATGCGCTGCCCGTGATGAATACCAGTTCGCTGTTCGGCACCGAGAAGGACACGATACTGAGCGGTGTCGTCTATCTCTGGACGTCGGGTTCCTGGCCGCTCGCCCTGGTGGTTTTCATCGCCAGCATCGCGGTGCCGATGTTGAAGATCATCGCGTTGATGTACCTGGTGATCTCGACCCAGCGCCGCTCGCTCACGCTCGTGCAGCAGCGATCACGCATCTACCGGCTGGTGGAACTCGTGGGCCGCTGGTCGATGCTCGATATCTACGTCATCACCGTTCTTGTCGCGCTCGTGCAGTTCAATGCGCTAGCCACGATTCAGGCGGGGCCGGCCGCAGTGGCGTTCGGCTCGGTGGTCGTGCTGACGATGTTCGCCGCGATGTCGTTCGATCCGCGGCTGATGTGGGATGCAACCGAGGATCATCATGTCTAGGCCGCCCGAGTTGCCCGAAGCGGTGGCGACACCGCGTTCGCGCTGGCGGATGCAAGTGGTATGGCTGGTCCCGTTGATTGCCGTGCTGATCGGCGGCTGGCTCGCGGTCAAGGCGATTCTCGAACAGGGACCGACCGTCACGATCAGTTTTGAAACAGGCGAGGGGCTCGAAGCGGGTAAGACCAAACTCAAGTTCAAGAATGTCGATATCGGTGTGGTCAAAAGCGTGACCTTGTCGAGCAACCGGCGCAATGTGATCGCCACCGCGGAGCTCTCGAAAGACGCCACCAATCTACTCGTGGACGACACGCGTTTCTGGGTCGTGCGCCCGCGGATTTCCGGCGGGACGGTGTCGGGAATCGGTACGCTGATTTCCGGCTCGTTCATTGGAATGGACGTGGGGAACTCGACAAAAGCCCGGCGGGACTACGTCGGGCTCGAGTCGCCGCCAGTGTTCGCGAGCGGCGTGCCGGGCCGCGAATTCATTTTGAAGGGCGACGATATGGGTTCGCTCGATATCGGCTCGCCGATCTACTTCAGACGGTTGCAGGTCGGCCAGATCACCTCGTACAAGCTCGATGCGAACGGAAAAGGCGTGACCATGCACGTATTCGTCAATGCGCCGTACGACAAGTACGTGCAGAACGACACGCGCTTCTGGCAAGCGAGCGGTATCGACGTGTCACTCGACACGAACGGTGTGAAGATCAATACGCAATCGCTCGTGGCCATCCTGATCGGCGGACTCGCGTTCCAGACACCCGACGATACGGTGGATCAACCCGAAGCCGTCGCCAACATGGAGTTCTCACTGTTCTCCGACAAGACCGAGGCGATGAAACGCCACGACCGGATCGTCGATCGATACGTGCTGAATTTCAAGGAGTCGGTGCGGGGCCTGGCAGTGGGTGCGCCGGTCGACTTTCTCGGCATTGTGGTCGGCGAGGTGGCGGGCATTCACACACGATTCGATCCTGTGACCAAGCAGTTCAGCATTCCGGTCGACATCAGGCTGTTTCCCGAACGCTTTACTTCACGCTACGCGTCAGGGGAAGGCGGTGGCAGAGTTACCAATGATCGGCAGCAGCTTGCACAAACACTCGTGGATCACGGCTTGCGTGCCCAGTTGCGCACCGGCAACCTGCTGACCGGCCAACTCTACGTTGCGCTCGATTTCTTCCCGAATGCGCCTAAAGCAAAGATGGACTGGAACGCCAACCCGCCCGCGATGCCCACCGCGCCGGGCGGACTCCAATCGCTGCAGGATTCGGTGACGTCGCTCATCGCCAAGCTGAACAAGATTCCTTTTGAAGCGATCGGCAAGGACGCGCATCAAACGCTGCTCGACGCGGATGCGCTTCTGAAGCGGCTCGATTCAGAAGTCGCACCGCAAGCGGCGCAGGCGCTGGCCTCGGCGAAGACGGCGCTCGATTCCGCGAACAGCGCGTTGCAGCCCGATTCGGCGTTGTCGCAGAACACCGGCGATGCAATGAAGGAACTGGCGCGGACGGCGGCAGCATTCCGTACGCTGGCGGACTATCTCGAACGCCATCCGGAGGCATTGATACGGGGCAAACCGGGGGACAAGAAATGATGCGTCTATTGTTAGCCATCCTCGTGGCATGCGCGCTTGCCACGTTCTACGGTTGCGCCGGGTCGCCAAAGGCGGATTTCTATACGTTGAGCTCCCAGGCGCCGCAGGGGCGCAGTATTCCCGCCGCGCCCATCATCGTGCTGGTTGGTGCGGTGACGGTGCCCGAGCTCGTGGACCGGCCGCAGATCGTGGTTCGTACCGGCGACAACAAGGTGGAGATCGACGAGTTCGCCCGCTGGGCAGATCCATTGAAAAGCCAGATTCCGCGTGTGGTGAGGGCCGATCTCGCGAGCTTGCTTAACAGTTCGCAAGTCTCCACCTATTCAATGGGAGGTGATTCGGCGTCGACGTACCGGGTGCAGCTCGATGTGCAGCGTTTCGATGCGGCGCTCGGCGATGCAGCCACGGTCGATGTGTTGTGGTCGGTATTTCCGCCCGGTAAAGTGCCGTTGCTGAGCGGCCGAAGCACGGTCCGCGAGCCTTGCAGCGGGGCCGGCTTCGATGCGATTGTGGCGGCGTACAGCGCGGCGCTCGGCACGGTGAGCCGCGATATCGCGGCTGCAATTCGGCCGGCGTCGCCCTGATTCGATTGGGGCCGCGCATAACCGCATGCGCTCGCGGCTATGCGCGTGCGCTCATGCGGCGAAGCGGCGCCACCTCAGCCCTTCATTGCGCCAGGTAATCGTGCACGACCGTGCCGAGGCCGAGCGTCATGTCACAAAGAATATGCACGCCTGATATCACTTCGATGACGGGAAGGGATGCCACGGGCGCCAGCGCGTGATGGAACAGTTCGAGGGCCGCTGGGCCCGTCCATGCGCCCTTCACCGTGACGTCCTCGCAGAAATACTTGACCAGTTCGCAGATACGCGGCGAACCGTCTACGTGAGGAATGATCTTCAGTAAAAAATTGGGCGCGGACAAAGACGTGAGAATCTGATCCAGCGGTAGGGCGCGGTGCTTGTAGCCCATGGTTGCAACTGCTATTGGAACCGGGCCGTACCGCAGGATGCCGCCAATCGTGTCTTTTTCGACGCGCAACTGAGGTGATGCAAGTTTCTTCGGAAACCCCCAGATTTCGCGGCCGCCGGCGATCGGCGGTTCATCGTCGAGAAACATGGCGTGGACGTAGCCGCCCTGTTGACCTTGAAAACTGACCGGAATGACCTGGCCGCTTTCGGTGTAGTCGCCAAACCCCGTTGAATTGGGCATTCGGATGAATTCGAATTTGACGAGCGGCTCGGTCATCTTCAGCGGGGCGGGAATGACTTCGGCCAGTGCGTCCGGGTCGGTCCGATAGGTAACGATCAGGAACTCGCGGTCGACGAATCGATAAGGCCCGGGCGGATACGCGGGGCTGGTGAGCGGCATAGCAAATGCGCGCTCCCTTACGTCGGCTTCGGTCATCATTGCGTGCTCCCATTGTCGGGTCGTTTAACGCGTTTTAAGCTACATGCGTTGCGGCGAGCGGGCAATGGGACTTTAGTCCAATGGAGCAGAGCGCGTAGTAAGCGGATAGAGGGTTCGAGGCGAGAAACTAAGCCACGTGCTTCAGAAAGTCTCTCAATCGCTGCGTAGGGGGATTGTCGATCAGCGCCGCCGGTTCGCCATCTTCCGCAATCCCACCGTTATCCATGAACAGCAAGCGCGTCCCGACACGTTTCGCGAATCCAATTTCATGCGTGACGACAATCATCGTCATGCCTTCCATCGCGAGATCCTGCATGACCTTGAGTACTTCATGACGAAGCTCGGGGTCCAGAGCCGAAGTCGGCTCATCGAACAGCATCAGCTTCGGCTTGATCGCCAACGCACGCGCAATGGCCACGCGCTGCTGCTGTCCACCGGACAACTCCGACGGATAGTGATTCGCCCGCGATTCGAGACCAACCTTGTCGAGTAGCGCCATGGCCTGATCGCGCGCCTCGGTGCGCGATGCGCCGCGTACCTGAATGGGACCGAACATGACGTTCTCGAGCGCGGTCATCTGCGGAAACAGGTTGAACTGCTGGAACACCATGCCCGCTTCCAGGCGGATGGTGCGGATATCCGAGGTATTGCCTTTGACGCTCAAGCCATCCACCAGCAACTCGCCGCCACTGATCTTTTCAAGCGCGTTAATGCATCGAAGCATGGTGGACTTGCCCGAACCCGAGGGCCCGACCACCACCACGACCTCTGAATTCTCGATACGAAGATTGATGTCCTTGAGCACAGGCACGTGGCCGAAGCTCTTCGAGACGCTTTGGAATTCGACCATGCTCATAGTATGCGCATCCTTCTTTCAACGAGACGCAGCGACAGCGTCATCACGCCGGTAAGCACCAGGTAGATCACCGCGACCGCCGACCAGATTTCGACCGCACGGAAATTACCGGCGATGATCTCCTGCCCCTTGCGCGTCAATTCGCCCACGCCGATGACAATAAACAGCGACGTATCCTTCAAGCTCACAATGCACTGATTGCCCAATGGCGGAATCAGTCGACGAAACGCGAGCGGCCCGACGATTTTCAGCAGCACGCGCGGCATCGACAAGCCCATTGCAAGACCGGCTTCCATCAAGCCCTTCGGAATGGAGAGCAACGCGCCGCGTACCACCTCGGCCAGATAGGCGCCCGAGTTCACGGTGATGGCGATAATCGCGGCGGTGAGCCCGTCGATCCGCAGATGTGCGAGCAGTGGCAGCGCGAAGTAAAGAAACATCACCTGAACCACAATCGGCGTACCGCGAATGAGTTCAATGTAGACTTGCGCGAGGACGTTCAGCGCGAGCGGACCATACGCGCGGAACATGCCCGCGACGACGCCGACGATAAACCCGCCGACCAGCCCCACGAACGCAATGAACACCGTCAATTTCACGCCGGCGATCAAGTCTGGAAGTGCAGTCCAGATAACTGACCAATCGAAATCCACAAACCGCTCCTGTTTGATTCGTCTTTCGCGCAGCGGAACGCACCGCGCGTTCTGCTCGTGACGATTACGACTTGGGCGGCTCGGAACCGAACCACTTCTTATACAGCGTCGCGTAGCGGCCGTCGGCCTTCATCCTGGCCAACTCCTCGTTGACCTTGCTCACCAGCGAACTGCCCTTCGGAAAGCCGATACCGTATTTGTCCCCGCTGACCGGCGTGCCCGCGACCTTCACCTTGCCTTTGCCGGCGGTGCTGACGAAATAGAGCACGTTCGGCGTGTCGTGCATGGCGGCGTCGACGCGGCCCGCTTCCAGCGCGAGATAGGCTTGGTCGATGTTCGGAAACTGGCGGATTTCCTTCGGCTTCAGGTGCGCCTTGATCCAGTCGATGGTGGCCGTGCCGGTTTTGGCCGCGATCACTTTGCCGTTCAGATCATCGATGGATTTGATGCTCGTGTTGTCGGTTTGCACCATCGCGGCGAGCCCGCTGTCGTAGTACGGGTCGGAAAAGTCGATCGCTTTCTTGCGCTCTTCCTTGATGGTCATGCCCGACAGCGCGACGTCGATGTTCTGCGTCTGCAAGGCCGGAATCAGGCCGCTGAAGTCCATCGGCTGAACCTTGTATTTCCAGCCCTGGTCCTTCGCGATTTCCGCCCACAGATCGAGGTCGAAGCCGACGTACTTGTCGCCCTGCTTGAATTCGAACGGCATGAACGATGTGTCGGTTCCGACGATGAGTTCCCTGGTGTCGGCATGAGCGACAGTTGTGCCGAACATGGCGACAGCAACCATAGACATGAGGAAGGCGCGACGTCCCATAATTTCTCTCCGCATTGATTGGCAACGCCCTTGACCGCGTCAAGGGAGGGCTGACGGACACCGGGTGGCGCCACAACATGCGATGTGCGATCCACATTTATGGCAACATGTGTTGTCAAAACGGATACTACGACATCAAAAAGTTTGGCAACAGTAATTTTTGTTGATGAAAACCCTGGCGTGACAACGGTTGATTCTTTGGCGGGCATAGTGGGCGGGGCATCGGGCCGGCCGCGGGCGATCCTATAATCGAGGGGACCGCATATCGCCGGTTTCCGCCATCCCTCAAGGAGACGCAGAAGATGCTACGAGTGTATTGCGCAGGTCCGCTCTTCAATGCCGCCGAGCGTGCGGAAATGGGTTCGATCGCAGGCACGCTGGAAGCCGCGGGCTACGCGACGTTCCTTCCGCATCGTGATGGCCTGGAGTTCGCGAGGCTGAAGCCGGAACTTGAGAAGCTTGGCGCGTCGGTCGAGGAAGCCGCGCGCATTCTCGACCGTGCGATTTTTAGTCTGGACACGTATCAGTTGCTCAGACGCTGCGATGTGGTCGTCGCCAATCTGAACGGGCGCGTTGCGGATGAGGGGACGGTTGTGGAGGCGTCGCTCGCCTGGCATGCGGGCAAGCCGCTGGTGCTCTTCAAGGCCGACGCGCGGTCGATGCTCAGCGGCTCCGACAATCCGATGCTGACCGGATTGGGCGATTTCAGCGTGATCGATCAACTGTCAGCGTTGCCGCAGGCCGTTGAAGAAGCCATAGCGCGGGACCGCGCGCGCAGAGTGGAGGAAACGTTGGATCAAGGCGCCGAAATTGCGTCGCTTCGCGAGGGCGGCGATGACATAACCGCTCTCGCGAAGACCTTGTACGGCGCTTTCAAAAACTCATAAGACGGTAGCGCCTCGGCCGACTTATTTCAGCTCTTGTCGCCGAGCGAAAATGCCGCCTCGCGACCCGCGTGTTCCAAAGGCGTCGCCGGCTTCAGCCTGGCGACGAACGGAGAATCCGGCTTCATGAAAAAAGTCAGCAGTACGCCGCAAGCCATCACCGCGATCGATAGCATGAAGGTGACATTCCAGTTTCCCAGCCGATCGATCAGATAGCCGGCCAAAACGGGGCTAACGATTGCCGCGGTAAAACCGGTGCCGCTCATGATGCCGCTCGCCGTACCCGACCGGTCATATGCGACGTCCATCGGAATCGCCCACATCGGGCCGATATTCATTTCGTTGAAGAACATCGCCGCGGCCAGGAAAATCAGCGAATACATTGGGTCGTGTATCAGCACCACAGGGATCAACGACAGCCCCGTCATGGTCATGCAAAACGCGACCAGATAACTGCGTGCAAGCTTCAGATTACCGGTACGGCGAAGCAGCCGATCGCTAATCAGCCCGCCGACCAGATCGCCGAACACACCCGCGATGAACACGCCTGACGTGAAAACGACCGCTTTCTTGATGTTCAGATGGAAGCTATGCATGAAATAAAGCGGCATCCAGTCGAGCATCAACCAGAGAATCCAGTTGTAGCAGAAGTACACGGCAGAAACCGGCAACAAACGTCGATAAAGCCTTGCCCACGTCCCCGGCATTTCCATCGGACGAACTTTCGGCGGCGGCAGGCTATCAATTTCCTTCGCGGTGATGCGCGGGTGATCCGCCGGCTTTTCGGTGTACGTCACGTACCACAGCACCAGCCAGCCGAAACTCAGTGCACCGAGCAGGTAAAACGCGAAGCGCCAGTCGAACGCACTCATTAGCGCCAGCACGAGCATCGGCGCAACCGCATTGCCGAGCCGCGCCGACGAATGCGTGATGCCTTGCGCCATGCCGCGCCGGTCCTTCGTGACCCACGAGGCCATCGCGCTGGTGGAGGCGGGGAAGGTCGCGCCTTCGCCCAAACCCAAGAGCAGGCGCGCCGCGACGAGTGTCGCGAAGCCGCCCGCGAAACCGGTCAGCGTGGTTGCCACGGCCCAGATGAAGGCGCAAGCGATCAGCGTGCGCTTGGCGCCGAAGCGATCGCTCACCCATCCGCCGATGAACTGAAACACCACGTACGGATAGGCGAAAGCCGAGAAGATAAAGCCGAGCTGCGTGTTGCTCAGTCCGAGCTCGGTCCTGAATTGACCGGCGGCGGTGCTGATGTTGACGCGGTCCACGTAGGTGATGAAGTACATCAGGCACAACATCAATAGGACGGTGGTGGTCGCCTTGGGCAGTAATCGTTTCATGTCTCGCTCCACATTGTTTATTGTTATTTCGACGAACCCGATGTGAAGGCGATCACGGCGTCCTTGAATCTGGCGCTGCCGTAAACCTCTTCGATCAGATCTTCGTCATCGAGCCGCTGTTCAACGACGATGCGGCGCAGGCTCTCCTTCACCGCCTTCTGCGTGACCGGAGAAAGCACGATGAGCCGCTGCGCGAGCGCATGAGCGGCGTCTTGCAGCGCGTCTTGCGAGCACACGTCGTAGACAAAGCCGCATGCCAGTGCTTCTTGCGCCGTGAGGTAGTCGGCGAGCAGCAACATCTTCTTGACGCGCGGCACGCCGAACGCCGCCTGCAACCGCGCGATGTTGCGCGATGACAGCGTGTTGGAGAGCGTCTTCGCGATCGGTGCGCCGAAGCGCGAGGCGTCGCTGCAGAGCCGGAAGTCGCAGGCGGTCGCAAGCGCCAGGCCGCCGCCGACGGCCCATCCGTCGATCACGGCGATCGTAGGAATCGCAATGCGTTCGACGGTGTCGATCACACGTTCGACGAAGGCCTCGTACGCCACGCCATCGCGTCCGTCGCAGAAGTTTTTGAAGTACGCGATGTCGGTGCCGGAAATGAAGGACTTGCCGCCCGCGCCGCGGAACAAAATGCAGCGCACGTCACGGTTCTCTTCACACTCACCGATCAGCGCCAGCAGCGACTCGTACATCTCGACCGTCATCGCGTTATGCCGCTCCGGGCGGTCGATCACGATCTCGGCCGCGCCTGACGGATGGACCGTGAGTTTGACTGGCTCGCTCATGACGCGGTCCCGTTGATTTCGGCAAAGATCTCTTCGTTGTGCTCGCCCAGCAGCGGCGGATGACGACGCACTTCCGGCGGCGTGCCCAGCAGCTTGACGGGAAACCCGATGTTCTTGACCTTGCCTTCGTTCGGATGGTCGATCTCCATGCACATATTGCGGTGCGTAGCGTGCTCGCTTTCGAACGCTTCGGGATACGACAGAATCGGGCCGGCCGGAATGCCGGTGGCGAGCATCGCGTCGACCCAGTCGGCGCTGTCGCGCTTCGCGAACTCCTGCTCCAGCGTTTCGATCAGCGCCTCGCGATGCTTGAGGCGCAGCGACACCGTTGCATAGTCCGCGTGATCAATCAGGTCTGCGCGCTGCAGCAGTTCGCACAGCTTCGTCCATAGCTTCTGATTCGTCGCGCCCATCACGAAGTAGCCGTCTCGCGCTTTCACGGCCTGATAGGGCGCGCTCATTTTGTTGCTGGTGCCGAGCGGCGTCGGCGGCACGCCTGTGCCCCAGTATTCCGACATGTCCCAGATGGAGAAGGCCATGACCGAATCGAACAGCGACGCGTCGATGTGCTGACCCTCGCCCGTTTTCTGCGCGCCGATATACGCCGACAGCAGACCGTAAACCGCGAACAGCGCGCAGCCGATGTCCGCCACCGGCACGCCCGCCTTGACGGGTTTTCCGCCCTTGTAGCCGGTCACGCTCATCACACCGGACATGGCCTGCGCCATGAGATCGAAGCCGGGGCGCGACGCCCACGGTCCGCTTTGTCCGAAGCCGGAGATGCTGACGTAGACGATCTTCGGATTGACCTTCTTGATCGCTTCGTAATCGATGCGCAGACGCTGCACCACGCCCGGCCGGTAGTTTTCGACGATCACGTCGGCAGTCCTGGCGAGCTTGTAGAAGAACTCGCGGCCTTCGTCGCTCTTGAGGTCCAGCGTCACCGAGCGCTTGTTGCGGTTCATGTTCAGGAAGCCCATGCTGTCGGGCCCCTTCATCTTGAAGCCCATCGCGCCGCGCGTCTGGTCGCCTTCGGGCGGCTCCACCTTGATCACGTCCGCACCCAGGTCCGCCAGCAGCATGCAGGCGAACGGGCCGGCCATGACCTGGCTGACGTCCAGCACGCGGATGCCTTGCAGCGGCAGATGCTTCGATTCGCTCATCTCGAGGTTCCTCTGTAGGAGTAGTGGGTTGTGTGACCGCGCAACCACGCTAGACGTGGTCAGCGGTTTTTTGCCCCCACTGTCCCCTACTGACCAGGCCGCCGCAAGGATGACTGGATCATGTCTGGTTTCGCGCCTCGCGAAACCGGGGAGGGATTGTCGACTACGCGGGTCTGCCGAGCAGCTCGGTCACGACGTTGCGCAGCGTCTGCTCCTGAGCGTGCCCCTCGACGCAGGAGAGGACGTAGCTGCGCTGGTGCCAGTCGCCCTGGAGCTCGGCCGATGCAAGCGCTTCTTCGGGATGAAAACTGCGCAGAACATCGGGCGGCATCAGGCCGACGCCGAGGCCATGACGCACCATTGCGAGCATGGTGTCGAAGCCGCTGACGGTGAAATTGTTAGGGAACAGCCGCCCGCGGCTGCGATACGCGCGCTGCACCGCGGACAGAACCGCCGAGCCCTTGCCGAGGCTCACGATGGGGAGATCGAGAATATCGTCGATGCCGACAGGGTCGTCACCAAACTGGAAATGCGGACGGCTATAGACCAGCACCAGCCGGTCCTCCTTGTACGGGGATTTCGCGAGGTCCAGAAAGCCGCTTTTCTTTTCGTAGATGCCCACGTCGATCACTTTATCGCGTAGCAGTTGCTGCACGATCTTGCTGTTCTCCTCGACGATCTTCAAGGTGATGCCGGGATACTTGCGCTGAATGGCGGCGATTTCGCTCGCGAGGAACTGGATGACGACGGCCTTGGGCGCGCCGATGATAATGCGCCCGTCGAGGCCATGGTTGAGCGCCTGCGCGTCGCCTTCGAGGCGGTCGATGAGGTTGTCGATCTGCCGGACGTATTGCAGCAGCTTGACACCCGATTCGGTGACTTCGACGCCGTGCGGCACGCGCTTGAACAGTTTGGCGCCGAGTTGGTCTTCCAGGTCCGTGACACGCCGTGATGCGGCGGCCACCGCGAGACTGAGCTTGTCGGCGGCGCGGGAGATGCTGCCTTCTTCCACGATGGCGAGGACCAGTCGGACGGTGGTGGTGTCGAATTTCACGGGGGCTCCGGGGGTTCTTTTGGGGCTTGTGTGTTTGGCGGCGTGGGAGGGGCGCTGGACGGTGAGTGCGTTGTCTGGCGTTGCCGCGATTTTGCACATGATAGCCGGGGGTGGGGCTTGGCTGCGTGCGTGGCATTGTGAGCCCGCGTCGATAAGGGGGTTATCGATGCGCGGGCTGTTTTGCAGGTTTGCTGCCTGACGATCTCGCCGGACGGAGGTTTGTCGTTTGTTTGCCCGGGACGTTGGGCGCGGGTGGCGGGTTAGTGCTTGAGTGCGATTGGCTGGTGCGCGATGTCTGCGCTTACGCTCGTCGCGCTTTTGACGGGCGTTCGTTTGCGTGGAGTGGTTTTGGCGGGGGCCGGGGTTTCTGTCGCTATCTTCGAAGCGTCCGCGAGAAGGCGTGCGGCCTGGCTGGCCGTGATGCGGGTGTGTGCGACGCCCTTGGCATCGAGCGCGATGACCTGGAAGAGTTCGCGGTCGCATGCGAGTTCTTGCTGGTATTGCTCGCCTGTTTGGACGAGCAGTTCAAGCATGGTCTGCTGGCGGCGACGTTCGTCGCTTGTGATAGCAGGATTCCTGCATATCGTGGCCGCAAGTGTGATCAGCGTTTCTAGTTTACTCATCTGCCGGTCGCAGAGGTCGAAGGCGGATAGGGCGAGCTTTTCGTATTGGAGGGCGTCGACTGGCGGGCGTGAGGCAGGTTGTTTTGTGGATTTGCTCATGGTGCGATCTACCTTATGACTTCCTTGGATCACCCGACACTCGCTTGTAAGGTGGTGAGCGGGCACGTGACGGGATTGGAAGACCGGCGCTAAACCAAACCGGCGAGCCTTGCGGCTCCCCCACCACAGCCCGCCCATTGGAAAACTATAGGCGTGCAGCGGTAGACGCACGACCCGCCTGAGCGGGTGTGCGGGTTTAGCTAGCAGGCTTCCAAACCTGACCGTCGGATGTTTCCCGAGGGCTTGGTGATTATAAAGCAGGGCGAGAGGGTAACGTTCAACTGTGTGGGATAAATGGTCGGGTTTGGCTGATCGGATAAGCTTCCGATTGGTTGACTCGCGTCAAACTTTGCGATCGGACGCTGCGCTTCTTAGATGACTTTGGCTAATTCTCGGCTTTCTAAGAAAACGTTTATCGGTGTTAGTTTGATGATGGCTGTTATTCTGTTCGGTAAGAACTTTGCTGCTTTGACTACCGAAGAGCGCGATGCGGTCTACTATACGGTGCAAAAAAGGCCGAAGGCTTGTAGCAGGCTACCGGCCCGATACCTGTCTTCAATCGGCACGGCCATGCGGGGGCGAAACCAAAAACACAACCCCTACTTCACCGCCCCCAACGCCAACCCCTTAACCAAATACCTCTGCAACCACGCAAACACCACCGAAACCGGCAACGTCGCACAAAGAGTAGCGGCCATCACCAGATGCCACTCAACAACATACTTCCCAGCGACCATATCAGTCACTTGAACGGTCAAAGTCTTATTCTCCGGCGACCGAATCAACGTGTAGACAACAGCAAACTCATTCCACGCATTAATAAAAGTAAAGATCGCGGTAACAACAATCGCAGGCACAGCCAACGGCAAAAACACCTTAAAAACAGCCCTCGTCCGCCCACACCCCTCAAGCCAGGCAGCTTCCTCAAGATCCCGCGGCACAGTCTGAAAGTAAGAAGACAACATCCAAACAGCAAACGCAATATTAAAAGCCGCATAAGAAACGATGACCCCAATCTTGGAGTCAACCAGATTCCCATCCCCATAAGGAATCATCGCAGCAAGCCGGAACAACCCCACCACCAGCAAGATCGGCGACAACATCTGCGTCACCAAAAGAAACTGCCGATACAACCCACGCCCACGAAACGGAAACCGAGCCAACGCATAAGCCGCCGGCAAGCTCACAGCCAGCGCAAGCAACGTAGACAGCAAACTAATCACCGTGCTGTTCCGCAAAGCCACGCCAAAATTAGCCGCCTGCCACATATCGACAAAATTGCTCCACTGCCAATGCACCGGCAGCCACCGCGCCGGATAAACAAAAATCTCCGAAGCCGGCTTCAACGCAGTAAACAACATCACAGCAAACGGAAACAACACCACTACAACCAGCGGCGACAACGCCAGCCAGCACCACAGCGACCGTTTCATCTTCGAGCTAAGACTCATGACGGATCTCCTTCTTTCGCAGGCTGCAGGCGCAGATAGGCGATCGAGAAAACGAACAGCATGACGAGCATGATCAGCGACACCGCTGCGGCTTCGCCGGGACGTCCCAGCCGGAAACCAAGCTCATACAGATACGTGACGAGAATATGCGTGCTGTTATCCGGCCCGCCTTGCGTCATCACCCAGATGATCGGAAACGAGTTGAACACGTAGATCACGTTCAACAGAATCGCCATGTTGATGAACGGCCGCAACAGCGGCATCGTCAGCTTGCGAAACTGCTGCCAGGCGCTCGCGCCATCCATGCGCGCCGCTTCATAAATATCGCCCGGCACCGACGACAACCCGCCCAGCAGAATCGTCACCGTAAATGGAATCGACACCAGAATGCCCACCGCGATCTCCACCGGAAACGCGAGCTCCGGCGTCGCCAGCCAATGAATCGGACCGCTGATCAACCCAAGCCGCTGCAACGTCACGTTGACCATGCCGTAGTCGTCGTTGAAGGACCAGCGCCACACCACGGCGGTCATCGTCAGCGAGACGGACCACGGCAGCATCACAATCGTGCGCGCCACGCCGCGTCCATGGAAATCCTGATTCAGCACCAGCGCAACCGGCACCGAGATCAGCACCGTGCCGCCCACCACGAACACGGTCCAGACAATCGTCCGGCGGGCCGCCGCGAGAAACGTGGGATCGGTGAAGATCGCGTAGAAATTCTGCAGACCGGTGAAACCGCGAATCGCGCCGAAGCGCGACACCTCGTGCAGCGATTGCCACACGATGTTGAAAATCGGATAGCTGATGATAAAAAGCGCCAACACCAGACTCGGCGCAATCAGCAACCAGGGCGCTTGCAGGCGCGAAGAAGCGGAACGGCTCATGCGTGCTCGATCGTAAGACGCGTGCGCGCTAATCAGCGCACGCGACGGGATGGGCCGGATAGTGCATTCGTGCAATACGATAGAAACGCGCGCCGCCTTCGCAACGGCGGCGCGCGTTCCGTATTCAGCAACTCACAACGAGGTCACTGCGAGATCGCCAGGCGATGGTCAATGACCGAGCGACTTGTTCGCTTGCGTGGCCGCGGCATTCAACGCATCAGCCGGCTTCGTCTTGCCCAGGTAGACCGACTGCATCGCATCGGTCACGGCCTTCGCGGTGTCTTCCCAACCCGTCACGGTCGGCGCGAAGTGGGCCGTCGGCAGCAGCGCGACGAATGCTTTGGTATCCGGATCGTTGAACGCCGGATCAGTCGATTCAGCCTTGGTGGTCGGCAGGAAGCCTTCGGTTGTCGTGAACTCGACGCGCGGTTCCTTCGTGAACAGATAGTCGAGGAACTTCCATGCGGACTTCTTCACCTTGGAGTTCTTGAACATCACGATCGAGTCCGTCACCGCATACGTGGCGTGCGTCGTGCCCATCGGGATCGGATCAATGCCGTACTTCAGGTTCGGCGCTTCCTTCTTGATCTGCTTCGCGAGGAACGGCGCGGAGATCATCATCGCGACACGGCCCTGCTTGAACAGGTTCTGCACGTCTTCGCGGCTGAAGCCGGTCACGCCCGGTTGCGTCAGGCCCTGATCGATCATCGTCTTGTACAGCGTGGCTGCCTTGATGCCGGCCGCCGAATTGAACGCGGCCTTGCCGTCTTTGCCGACCACGTCGCCGCCGTTGGTCCACAGCGCGTAGTAATAGTAAACGTCGGTTTCGATTTCCTTGCCTTGCAGACCGAAGCCGGCAACGCCCTGCGCCTTCAGTTTCTTCGACGCTTCGATCACGTCGTTCCATGTTTTCGGGCCGTCGGGATAGCCGACCTTCGCGAGCAGGTCCTTGTTGTAGTAGAGCGCGCGCGCGGAGGCGGCGATCGGCAGGCCGTACACCTTGCCATTGATTTCGCCCGGTGCGAGGAACGGACCGATGAAGCGGCCCTTGAAGCTGGCGTCCATGTAGCCGTCGAGCGGTTCGGCGACGTCGTCCTTCACGAAGTCGAGCAGCCAGCGCGTGCCGACGATCGCGAGGTCGGCGTTGGCGCCGCCGGAAATATCCGTTTGGAGTTTCTGTTGCAGCGTGTCCCAGTTCACGTCTTCGATCTTGATGGTCGTGCCGGGATTGGCCTTCTCGAAGTTGCGGGCCATTTTTTCGAAGTACGGAGCGGTGGCATCGCTGTAATGCGCGACGGTGACGCGGACCGTATCGGCGTGAGCCGCGACGGCGATACCTGCAAACGCGAGCGCCACGGCAACTTTGCCTAGCGCGAGGGAAGCACGGGCATGCAACGACATTCTCTCTCTCCTGGGTGGTCTGCTGCCGTCGCCGGCCGCTTTGGGTTGAATTGTTTGAAAAAATCCTACAGGACGCAAAATAGCTTGTCACGTAGGGTCTGCGATATTTTTTCTCGGCCAGTTTTGTGCATAAGATGCTGTAAAGCAGGGGTATTCTGCATTGCGCGAAGTCACGGATACCCAATCTTCGGGATGGCTAGACAACTGCGTCGACATCAATTTGTAGGAAATTTACACGCTAAACCGGCGTTGCAACGGGGTTGAGGAGCGAGGGCGGACATGAATCGTGTGGTC
>DASPZL010000243.1:0-6523 GCA_035636295.1 Paraburkholderia sp. | reverse complement strand
CTTGGCGACTTCCGAGGTGCCGCGCGTGGCCGTTTCCAGATTCAACTCGTCGACAGTAGCCTGAGCGATCAGCGCCGCATCCTCGCTGCGTTCGCGCAGCGGCGGCAGTGTCACCGCGGCGGCTTCCAGACGCAGCGCGAGGTCTTCGTGCAGGCTGCCGTCGGCGACCGCCATGCGCGGCATCTTGCGCGTGGAGGCGATCAGCCGGAAGTCCGTCACCACCTGATTGCTACCGCCGACCCGCATGAAGGTCTGCGAATCGAGCGCGCGCAGCAGCGCTTCCTGCTGGACCCGCGGCAATTCGGCGATTTCGTCGATGAACAGCGTGCCGCCGCTCGCCTGCTCGAACAGGCCGGGTTCGCGCTGCTCCGCGCCGCCGCTGAACGCGCCGCGTTCATGGCCGAACAGCAGGCTGTCGAGCGAGCGCTGCGCGGCGACGCTGCCCGCGCTGCGGCAATCGAACGTGACGAACGGACCTTTGCGGCGCCGGCTCATGTCGTGCATCGTGCGCGCCGCAACGTGCTTGCCGGTGCCGGCTTCGCCGGAAATCAGCACGGCGGCTTCGGTGGGCGCGATATGTTCGATCGTGTCGTAGACGTGCTGGATCGCTCCGCTGCGGCCCAGCATCGAGCCGAAACGGCCGAGCTGGCGTAGCGACGCGCGCAGCGTCTGGACTTCCTCGGTCAGCTCATACGGACGCGGGATGCGCGCGAGCAGACTGCGCAGACGCGGGATGTTGACCGGCTTGAGCAGGTAATCCCAGATGCCGTGCCGCAAGCCTTCGATCGCGCTCTCGACCGTCGCATTGCCGGTCATCACGATCACGGGCAGGGCGCCGCCGGGCGGATGGGCCGGCAAATGTTGCAGCAGATCGAGGCCGCTGCCGTCCGGCAGATTCAGGTCGACCAGTACGACGTCGGGAATGAAGCGCGTCAGCGCCGCCCGTGCCTCTGCGATCGTGGTCGCGGTATCGACGGAAAAGCCGTCGGCGGCGAGGATGGCGGACAGGCCCGACAGGCTATTGGGATCGTCTTCAACAATCAGGGCGTGTGGCATGGCGAGCGCAATTTTTTAGATGGACGGAGTACCACGTGCCTGGCGCCAGATACTTTTTGGCGCCAGGCACGGGCGCGATGGCTGGCCGTTACTGCCGGTCGAATGCGGGGCCACCCGGGCTGCGTTTGCGCATGCGGCGCAAGCGCGGCCGACCGGCCGGCATGGACGCGGCGCACAGCGTGTCCCTCTCCATGCAGGAGAGGCGGCGGCGATTCGACTCATATAGTTCTGGTCCTTTTTGCTTCTCATCGGGTGCCCGGTCCGACGCTGTTTGACGTGGCCTGGGCACGGCACTTTTTTCACAGGGTCGGTCAGAAATCCCGGTTGCTGTCGAAGAAGCGGCGTACTTCGAGTTCAGCCTGTTCCCGGGTCCTGCCGTAACGCTCCTGGACCAGGCCGGCGAGCTTGTCGGCTCGGCCTTTGGCTTGGGTTAGTTCGTCGTCCGTCAATTCTCCCCATGCTGTTTTTGCCTTGCCGATCAATTGCTTCCACTTGCCTTCAGCGATGTCGTTATTCATCTCGCATCTCCCGAGTTGAAAGAAAAAATAAAGCCATGCTGGCATTCTTCGAGAGGAAGCAGGGACTGTGCCACATTCGTTTACCTAAACGAATCAGCGGCTTGAGGCAGGAAGGCGGAGGCGGCGGACGGGCAATTTTGGGAAGGCTCCCGGTAAAGTTTTCCTCAACGATACACGGCGGCGCCAAAAAGAAAAAGCGCCCAAAGCGGGCGCTTTTTTTGCCATTTTTTTTCGCGGCGCCGGCGTTGCGTCGGCGCTGGATTCAGGCTTGCAGAGCGCTTAAGCGCGGCTGCGGTACTCGTGCGTACGCGTGTCGATTTCGATCTTGTCGCCGATACTGCAGAAAAGCGGCACTTGCAGTTCGAAACCGGTGTTCAGCTTGGCGTTTTTCAGCACCTTGCCCGACGACGTATCGCCCTTCACAGCCGGTTCCGTGTAAATGATCTCGCGGACCAGCGTGGTCGGCAGTTCGACCGAGATGGCTTTCTCGTTATAGAACACGACTTCGCAAGTCATGCCGTCTTCGAGGTAATGGAGGGCGTCGCCCATCATTTCGCCTTCGACTTCGAACTGGTTGTAGTCGGCGTCCATGAACACGTACATCGGGTCGGCGAAGTACGAGTACGTGACTTCCTTGCGTTCCAGCACGACGACGTCGAACTTGTCGTCCGCCTTGTAGACGCTTTCCATGCCTGCGCCGGTCAGCAGGTTCTTGAACTTCATCTTGACAACGGCGGAGTTGCGGCCCGATTTGTTGTATTCGGCCTTTTGCACGACCATGGCGTCTGCGCCGATCATGACGACGTTGCCGGTGCGGAGTTCCTGTGCGGTCTTCATAAAACTGTCCTGTACGAAATAAGTAGCTTCAACTATTGCTCAACGGCATACGGCGCAAGCGGCTTCGGCGCTTCTCGCATTGCGCGGCGTGCCGCATGGAAGCGAGCGGCCGGGCGGTGATGCGGGAAGCATGGCCGGCTCGCGGTCGGAATCCACGTGGCGCCGCATGTCTGCGGTTCCTGCAACCCCTTGCAATCCCAATCCCAATCCGTTACCTAGCTTTTACCCTGTGCGGGCGTGTACACGAGTGGCGCCGATGCGCGGAATGCGTCCCTTTTTGATTTTCCTGCCGTTCGCCGCTTACGTGAGTCGTAGAACGCGGGTCGTGCATCTTTCGAGGCCCGTTGATCAGGCATGTCGATCAGGAAGGTTCGCCGTTGCGATCGGGCCGCGCTTGCGTCGTCGGCCGTTGGATAACCGCTTATTTTAACTGACTTTTTGCGAATACGGCCAGATTTCCCGCGAGGTCTCCCACTTGCGCCAGTTCGCCGGCCCATTCGGCCGCGCGCTGCTTCAGCGCCGCCCGGTGACGCTGGAATTCCGCCCAGTCCGGCCGGCCGGCGCCATTCCAAGCGTGCCAGAAGCGCGCGAGGGCGTCCCGCGCGTCGGCGGGCAGCGTGCGGGCGTAGTGAGCGAGCGCGGCGTCGAGCTTCGGCAGATGGGCGTCGTCGGCTTGCGGGTAGATGTGCCAGACGAACGGTTTCGCGGCCCACTGGGCACGCACGAACGAGTCTTCACCACGCACGAAATTGACGTCGCTCGCCCATAGCAACGCGTCGTAGCCCGGTTGCCGGGTAAAGGCGAGCGCGTGGGCGCTGAGGCTGCCGAGTTCGGCCCGCTCGCCTGCGGCGAACGACGGCAAGTCGAAAAAGCGCGCGATCGCACCCGAAATGCGTCCTTCCGGCACCAGCAGCACGACCGGCTCGGCGCTGTCGCGCCACTGTTCGAGCAGGCTGTCGACGGCGGGGTTTTCGTAGGCGAACAGCGAGACGACGGTGGCCGCGGCGGGCGGCGGCGCGCGGCCGGTGGCTTGCAGCCACCACGCTTCGCGCGCGGACGGTGAAGCCTCGAACGCCGCGCGCGCGGTGTCGAGATGCCGTTCCTTCAGCACGCCGCCGGTGCCGGGACCGAGTCCGGGGAAGAAGAACGTCTTGGTGAGCGGGTAGCGCGGATGCGGCGAGGGTCGCAAATGAAAATCCGCGACCCAGTCCTCGGCGCTCAGATATTCGAGGTTGAACCACACCGGCGCGTGCTCGCGCCGCGCCATCGCGGCGACGTAGATCGGCGGCAGTTCGCAGGCGAACGCCTCGATCACGACGTCGGCCACTTCGAGGGTAGCGCCCGCATGCGCCGGCTCGCGCCAGTGTTCGATGACGATACCGCTGAGCGTCTGGCGGGCGCGATCGAGCGCGAGCGACGGGCACAGCTTCTGGAACGCCTGCAGGTCGTCGACGAACACGCGCACCTGCCAGCCGTGTTCGCTCGCGAGCTGGCGCGCGAGGCGCCAGCACACGCCGATGTCGCCGAAGTTGTCGATCACCGCGCAGAAGATGTCGCAGGCGATGGCCGTGGGCGCGGCGGGCGGTTGTCCGGAAAGAGGCGTGGCGGAGGACATGATGGCGGGCGCGGAGTCGAACGGATTCGAACCCGCGCGGAATGTTCTAAACTGGCGATTCTAAAGCACTCGTTCGGCACTCGTTCGCAGTTCCGCGCGCCGGCTTCATTCAAGCGCGCGGCGCGCAGAACAAGGTTCCGCGAGACCGTCCCATCCTACCGATTCTGCATGACCGAACCCGAAGCAACCGACGCTTTCGAGCCGAAAAAAGTGCTCGCCCAATTGCCGCATCTGCCGGGCGTCTATCGCTATTACGATACGCACGGCGCGGTGCTTTACGTGGGCAAGGCGCGCGACCTCAAGAAGCGTGTCTCTAGCTACTTCACGAAAACGCTGCTGTCGCCGCGCATCGCGATGATGGTGACGCGCATTGCGCGCGTCGAGACGACCGTCACGCGTTCCGAGGCCGAAGCGCTGCTGCTCGAAAACAATCTGATCAAGGCGCTGGCGCCGCGTTACAACATTCTGTTTCGCGACGACAAATCGTATCCGTACCTCAAGCTGACCGGTCACAAGTTCCCGCGCATGGCGTACTACCGCGGCGCGGTGGATCGCAAGAATCAGTACTTCGGTCCGTTTCCGAGTGCGTGGGCGGTGCGCGAAAGCATCCAGATCCTGCAGCGCGTGTTCCAGTTGCGCACTTGCGAAGACTCCGTGTTCAACAATCGCACGCGGCCCTGTCTGCTGCATCAGATCGGCCGCTGCACGGCGCCGTGCGTCGCGGCCATCAGCGAGGAGGATTACGCGCGCGATGTCGCCAACGCGTCGCGCTTTCTGCTCGGCCGCCAGGGCGAGGTAATGAACGAACTCGAGCAGAAGATGCACGCGTTCGCGAGCGAACTGAAGTTCGAGCAGGCCGCGGCGGTGCGTAACCAGATGAGTTCGCTGTCGACGGTGTTGCATCAGCAGGCGATCGAAGTCGGCAGCGATAGCGACGTCGACATTCTCGCGGTCGTCGCGCTCGGCGGCCGCGTGTGCGTGAATCTCGCGATGGTGCGCGGCGGGCGGCATCTCGGCGACAAGGCGTATTTCCCGGCGCATGTGGAAAGTGCGTTGACGGTGGACGAGGGCGGCCTGGAGGAAGGCCGCGGTGAGGCGCTGCCGGACGTCGCCGCCGGTGCGGGCTCGGTCGCGGAAGAAAACGCGAGCGGCGAAACCGAATCGCCGGATGCCGCCGATGCCCTCGCGATCGCGCAAGACATGCCATCGGAAGAAGAGGATGACGAAGATGCCGCCGTTGAAGCCGAAGCAGACGACTTCAGCGAATCGGACGCTGAATCGGAATCGGAAGCCGAACCATCGAAGCCGCGTAAAGGCCGTGCGGCCGGCGGCATCGAGTCCGAAGTGCTCGAAGCGTTCATCGCGCAGCATTACCTGGGCAATCGCGTGCCGCCGGTGCTGGTGGTGAGCCACGCGCCGTCCACGCGCGAACTCGTCGACGTGCTGATCGAGCAGGCCGGCCACAAGGTGACGGTGCTGCGTCAGCCGCAAGGTCAACGGCGCGCATGGCTCGCGATGGCCGAACAGAATGCGCGGCTCGCGCTCGCACGTCTGCTGTCGGAGCAAGGTTCGCAGCAGGCCCGCACGCGCGCGCTCACCGACACGCTCGGCATGGAATGCGACGACCTCGCGCATCTGCGGATCGAATGTTTCGACATCAGCCACACGATGGGCGAGGCGACCCAGGCGTCGTGCGTGGTGTATCACCATCACAAGATGCAGTCGTCCGAATACCGCCGCTACAACATCACCGGCATCACGCCCGGCGACGACTACGCGGCGATGCGCCAGGTGCTCACGCGCCGCTACGAGAAGATGGTCGCGCAAGCCGCCGCGAATGCCGCCGACGAAGCCGCCGAGATGCAAAGCGACGCGGCCGCCGATCCGTCGCTCGCGCCGGATGCCGCCGAGCCGTCGGCGGCGGGCGGCATCTTGCCGACCATCGTGCTGATCGACGGCGGCAAGGGTCAGGTCGAAATCGCGCGCCAGGTGTTCACGGAACTGGGTCTCGATACCGGCATGCTGGTCGGCGTCGCGAAGGGCGAAGGGCGCAAGGTTGGTCTCGAGACCTTGATTTTCGCCGACGGCCGCGCGCCGCTCGAACTCGGCAAGGAAAGCGCTGCGTTGATGCTGGTCGCGCAGATTCGCGACGAAGCGCACCGCTTTGCGATCACCGGCATGCGCGCGAAGCGCGGTAAAACGCGCCAGACCTCGCGGCTCGAAGAGCTCGAAGGGGTGGGCGCGAAGCGGCGCCAGCGGCTGCTTGCGCGCTTTGGCGGACTGCGCGGCGTGGTGGCGGCAAGCGTCGAGGATCTGGCCAGCGTCGAAGGGATTTCGCAGGCGCTGGCGGAGCAGATCTATCGGCAATTGCACTGATCCTGTGTGCCCAGGATGCACGTTCATCGGCCCATGAGCGCCTGAAAAGCGAGGCAGGAATCAGCGAATAAGCGGGCAATAAGCGGCGCGCGAGCGCCGCCCGCGTGCCGCTTTGCTTGTG
>DASPZL010000242.1:0-6257 GCA_035636295.1 Paraburkholderia sp. | reverse complement strand
TTACCGCAGCCCGTTGGGATTGACCGCCCCTTTGACGCGCTCTCAGCCGACTTCAATAGCGGCGTGATGAACCGCTGCCGTCGCCCACCTCCCCGTTAATGGTCGCCTCGCGTCCAGGCAGCGCATTCTAATTGCTCTTTTTTGCAAACGCACGACTATTCTCGAACTGAAAGCCGGCCCCTGGCATCGTCAGAAATCGACAAACTTTAATTAACCCACACGCTACTTCAACCAAACATGAGTCCGCAAACGTTTTACCGCTGAAAATAGCCAGGCTTAAGCGATCATTGGATTTGACAAAAACTAACAATCTTCAGGATATTTAAAATTTTTGATGCGTAATCATTGAAAGCATGCAACGCGCGAGAACCGGCGTCGCTGGCATTGTGACTCAGCTGCGGACAGTACGCAAAATGGGAATTATTGTGGTCTGGATGCGGTCGAGCTGTGAGCAAGCCGCCGCCCACCGTGACGTCCGGCGTTATTTGTCAATATCCGACAAAAGCACGCACCCCGGCCGATGCCACAGAGCGGCTATTCCCGCTCGCCAATATCCAGGCAAAATTACATTCAGGCAGAAATTATCTGACAGGCGCCAGTCGTACGCAATATTCTCCGGCCATCCGGCGGGCACAACGCAATCGCCTGAATATCCGGCCATCTCCGCCATTTCTATAAAGCTCGCCGTGTCGCGGTTTAATCGATATTCCAGATCGAACCGCTCGCCACGAGCGTGCAATATAGTTTGACCGGCGGGCGTAAGGATGCCGCTAATCGCCGGATTGCCTGGCGCCTTGACGAGCCGTTTCCACCGCGTTCAGGGAAACTCAATTATGCCGCTCCCGCAGACTCCAAAGAAACCGGAAAATACAAGGATAAAATTTCGGTTTTCGCCGGATTTCTCCAGTTCTCCCTCGCGCCGACCGAAGACAATAAAAAACCCGCAGGGCAAATGCCATGCGGGGTTTCGGTACTACCGCGAACGTCCTGGAACTGCGCGCGGGAGGTTGCGAGCGAAAGCGATCAGATATGAAAAATCTGGGCGATGAGCGTCGCACCGAGGAACGTCCCCGCGTTCGCGACGAACGACACCAGCACGATTCGCCAGCCGAGGCGCCGAGCAGGAGCGCCCATATCATCGGCAGCAGGACCACCTTCCCAGGGCCGACCTTGAACGTGAACGAGCCGATGAACTCGGCGATCAGAAGGATGACCGCTGCATACAGGAACAGCTTGGCGCATCGCACGCCGCGAACAGGATGGCGGCCGCTGTCCAACACGTCGCCACCGTTCACGCTCAATGCAGCAATGTCCCAAACGGCTTGGGTTTCGCATGCTTAGGACAGGTTTCGGCACTTTACAACCCGGCTACACGCGACGCTTCAGCTCGCTGCCCTGCCCCCGGACGCCGCGCCCGGCTCGCTCGCGGAAGCCGGTGCGGCCGCGGCCGGCGGTGCATCGTACAGCGGCGCATCCGGTGCGCGCGGCTGATCGCTCGCATGCTCGATCCAGCCGCCGCCAAGGTATTGATACAGATCGACGAGGTTGGTCAGGCGCGAAAGCGACGCGCTGATCAGCGACTGCTGCGCGCTATACAGGTCGGTCTGCGCGGTCAGCACCGTCAGGTAGCTGTCGACGCCGTTGCGATAGCGAAGATCGGACAGGTCATAACGCCGCTGCTGCGATTGCGTGTACGCCCGCAACGCCGAAATCTGCCGGTCGTACGTGCCGCGCGCGGCGAGACCGTCGGCGACCTCGCGGAACGCGGTCTGGATCGCTTTCTCGTACTGCGCGATCGCGACGTTCTTTTCGAGGTGCGCGAGATCGAGGTTGGCCTTGTTCTCGCCGCCGCTGAAGATCGGCACCGAAATCGTCGGGCCGAAACTCCACGCAAGCTGCCCCGGCTTGAAGAGGCTGCCGAGGCTCGCGCTCGCGTAGCCCATGCTGCCGGTCAGCGAAATGCTCGGGAAAAACGCCGCGCGCGCGGCACCGATGTTCGCGTTGTAGCCCTTCAACGTCGCTTCCGCCTCGATGATGTCGGGGCGACGCGTCAGCAGGTCCGACGGCAGGCCGGCCGGAATGTCGGTCAGCAGGTTTTGATCGTTGAGCGGCAGGCCTTCAGGCAGATCGGCCGGCAACGGTTCGCCCACCAGCAGCACCAGCGCGTTTTCCGCCTGCGCGCGCGAGCGTTGCTGGCTTTCGTAGTTCGCCTGCGCCTGCTGCATCGTGCCGGCGGCTTCACGCAGATCGAGTTCCGAGCCCGTGCCGGTATCGAACTGCAGCTTGGTCAGCTTGTACGAATTGGTTGCGACGTCGAGCGTGCCCTTCGTCACCTTCAACATCTCGTCGTACGCGATCATCGTCAGATACTGATCCGCGACGCTCGAGACCAGCGCGATTTCCGCGGCCTTGCGCGCCTGCGCGGTCGACAGATAAGTTTGCAACGCCTGCTCGGAGAGGCTGCGCACCTTGCCGAAAAAATCAAGCTCCCACGATGCGCCCGCCGCGGCTTCATACTCGCTGCCGACGGTCGCGCGGCCCACGGTCGACAGATCGGCCGGCGTGCGGGTGCGCGTGCCGGTGCCGGTCACGGAAACCGTCGGCATCAGGTTCGCGCGCTCGATACGGTACTGCGCACGCGCTTCCTCGACCTGCAGCACGGAAACGCGCAAATCGCGATTGTCATGCAGCGCCAGCTGGATGATGCGCTTCAGGCGCGGGTCGGCGAAGAACTCGTTCCAGCCGATATCGGTGGCCGCGCGCCCTTGCGCGCTGCGTGCCGCATCGCCCGCGGCCGGTTGCGTTTCATAGACGCCGCCCTTCGGAAAACTCGTGGACACCGGCGCGTCGGGCCGGTGGTAGGTCGGGGCCAGCGTGCAGCCGCTCGCCAATGCGGCGACCGCGAGCATGATCAGTGCAGGTTTGCGCATGTCAATGTCCTTCGTGCGGCGCGTCATCGAGTTTCGGCGCGTCGTCACTGGAGAATTTGGAACGGATCACGACGTAGAACATCGGGATCATGAAAATGGCGAAGAAGGTCGCGGTCAGCATTCCGCCGATCACGCCGGTGCCGATCGCGTGCTGGCTGGCCGAGCCCGCGCCGTTGCTGATCGCGAGTGGAAACACGCCGAGAATGAACGCGAGCGACGTCATCAGGATCGGACGCAGACGCAGGCGCGCCGCCTCGATTGCCGCCGCGATCGGCGTGAGCCCCTGCTCGATCTGCAACTCGCGCGCGAATTCGACGATCAGGATCGCGTTCTTCGCGGAGAGCCCGACCGTGGTCAGCAAACCGACCTGGAAGAACACATCGTTTTCGAGCCCGCGCAGCGTGGCGGCGAGCAGTGCGCCGATCACGCCGAGCGGCACCACCATGATCACGGAGAACGGAATCGACCAGCTTTCATACAGCGCCGCGAGACACAGGAACACGACGAGAATCGAGATGCCGTACAGGATCGGCGCCTGCGAGCCCGACTGGCGTTCCTGGAACGACAGACCGGTCCAGTCGTAGCCGATGCCCTGGGGCAGCTTCTCCACGAGCTTCTGCATCTCGTCCATGGCCTGGCCGGTACTCTTGCCAGCCCCCGCCTGCCCCTGGATTTCGACCGCCGAATTACCGTTGTAGCGTTCGAGCTTGGGCGAACCGTAGGTCCATTCACCGGATGCGACCGCGGAGAACGGCACCATCGAACCGGAACTACCGCGCACGTACCACTTGCCGAGGTCTTCCGGGTTCATGCGGAACGGGGAGTCGCCTTGCAGATAGACCTTCTTGATCCGGCCATCGGTATCGAGAAAATTGTTCACGTACGCCGACGCCCATGCAATCGAGAACGTCTGGTCGACATCCGACACGGTCACGCCGAGCGCCTCGGCCTTTTCACGGTCCACGTTCACCTTGAACTGCGGCGTGTCGCTCAGGCCGTTCGGACGCACCAGCGCGAGCGACGGATTCTTCGCGGCCATGCCGAGCAACTGGTTGCGCGCGTTCATCAACGCTTCGTGGCCGAGGCCGGCGTTGTCGGTCAATTCGAAGTCGAAGCCCGACGCGGTGCCCAGTTCAGGAATCGACGGCGGATTCACCGGAATCACCGTCGCTTCCTTGTACGAACCGTAGTACTGGAACATCCGGCCCACCAGCGCCTGCACTTTCTGGTCCGCGCGCTGACGTTGCGCGTAGTCCTTCATCCGCACGAACACGAGGCCCGAGTTCTGGCCGCGGCCGGCGAAGCTGAAGCCGTTCACCGTAAACACGGCGTCGACAACGTCTTTCTCCTGGGTGAGCAGGTGGTCGGAAATGTTCTTCAACGTGCGCGCGGTCGTCTCCTGCGTCGAGCCCGGCGGCGTTTGCACGATCACGAACATCGTGCCCTGGTCTTCGTCGGGGAGGAACGACTTCGGCAGCTTCACGAACAGCACGGCAACCGCGGCGATGACCGCCAGATAGATGATCAGCCAGCGGCCCGAGCGCTTGATCACGTGCTGCACGCCGCCGTGATATTTGTCGCGGCTCCTGTCGAAGGTACGGTTGAACCAGCCGAAGAAGCCCCTCTTCTCTTCGTGATGGCCCTTGGGAATCGGCTTGAGAATCGTCGCGCACAGCGCCGGTGTCAGCACCAGCGCGACCAGCACGGACAGCACCATCGCCGCCACGATCGTCAGCGAGAACTGCCGGTAAATCGCGCCGACCGAGCCGCCGGAGAACGCCACCGGCACGAACACCGCCGACAGCACGAGCGCCACGCCCACCAGCGCGCCGGTGATCTGGTCCATCGCCTTGCGGGTGGCGTCACGAGGCGACAAGCCCTCCTCCGCCATCACCCGCTCGACGTTTTCCACCACCACGATCGCATCGTCCACCAATAGCCCGATCGCGAGTACGAGCCCGAACATGGACAGCGTGTTGATCGAGAAACCCGCCACGTTCATGATCGCGAACGTGCCCAGCAGCACCACCGGCACGGCGATCGTCGGGATCAGCGTGGCGCGCAGGTTCTGCAGGAACAGGTACATCACGAGGAACACCAGCACGATGCCTTCGATCAGCGTCTTCACGACTTCCTCGATCGACTGCTTGACGAACGGCGTCGTGTCGTACGGGTAATTCACCTTCAGGCCGTGCGGGAAGTTCTTCGACAGTTCGGCAAGCTTCGCGCGCACCGCATTCGCGGTTTGCAGCGCATTCGCGCCGGTCGCGAGCTGAATACCGAAGCCTGCCGTCGGCTGGCCGTTGTACTGGGTGTCGAAGTTATAGTTTTCGCCGCCCAGCTCGACATGCGCGACGTCCTTGATACGAACGTGCGAGCCGTCCTGATTGACCTTCAGCAACACGTTCTCGAATTGCCCGGAGGTTTGCAGCAGCGTCGCCTGCGTGATCGTCGCCTGCAACGCCTGACCCGGCACGGAAGGCGTGCCGCCGAGCGAGCCGCCCGCGATCTGCACGTTCTGATTCGTCAGCGCGGTTTCCACGTCGACGGGTGTCAGGCTGTACTTGTTCAGCTTGTCCGCATCGAGCCAGATGCGCATGGCGAACTGCGTGCCGAACAGCGTCACGGTGCCCACGCCGTCAACACGGCTCAGCGGGTCTTCGATGTGTGACGCGACGTAGTTTGCGAGGTCATAGCGGTCCATGCTGCCGTCGGTGGAGACGAACGCCATCACCATCAGGAAGCTGCTGCTCGACTTCGTGACCTTGGTGCCCTGCTGCTGCACCGCAGTCGGCAGGAGCGGCGTGGCGAGCTGCAGCTTGTTCTGCACCTGCACCTGCGCGATGTCGGGATTGGTGCCGGCGGCGAAGGTCAGCGTGATGGTGGCCGTACCCGAATCGTCCGAGGTGGACGCCAGATACAGCAGGTGGTCGAGACCGCTCATCTGCTGTTCGATCACCTGCGTGACGGTGTTCTCCACCGTCTTGGCCGAGGCGCCCGGATAGGTCGCGCTGATCTGCACCGAAGGCGGCGCGATGGTCGGATACTGCGCGACCGGCAGATTGAAAATGGAAGCCGTGCCCGCGAGCATCAGGATGATCGCGATCACCCACGCGAAAATCGGGCGGTCGATAAAGAATCTTGCCATCAGGCGCTCCGCTTATTGCGCGCCGGATGCGGGCGTGGCCGGCATCTGCGCGTCGACTGTCTTCACCGTCATGCCGGGCGTCACCTTGCCGGTGCCCTGCACGATCACGCGCTCGCCTTCCTTCAGGCCGCTTTCGACGATCCAGTTCGAGTCCTGCGTGCCGGACGTCACCAGTGGGC
>DASPZL010000241.1:0-3598 GCA_035636295.1 Paraburkholderia sp. | reverse complement strand
GTGATCATGCGCTGCATCTGTTCGACGAACTGCCGGCCAAGCCGCTGCAAACCGTCGACGTGCTGAGTCACGGCCGCGGCGCGCTGGAAGCGGCGAACACGGAGCTGGGCCTCGCGCTCGCCGACGACGAAATCGATTACCTGGTGGACGCGTTCACGAAGCTCGGCCGCAATCCGACCGACGTGGAACTGATGATGTTCGCGCAGGCCAACAGCGAACACTGCCGCCACAAGATTTTCAACGCGGAATGGACCATCGACGGCGAGAAGCAGGACATCTCGCTGTTCAACATGATCCGCAACACCGAAAAGCTGAACCCGCAAGGCACGATCGTCGCGTATTCGGACAACTCGGCGATCATGGCGGGCGGCATGGCCGAACGCTGGTTCCCGCGCACGCCGGCCGAACCCGGCGAGCGCGAGTTGCCGGAGCACTATCGCCGCAACGTCGAACTCACGCACACGCTGATGAAGGTGGAAACGCACAACCACCCGACCGCGATCTCGCCGTTCCCCGGCGCCGCGACCGGCGCGGGCGGCGAAATCCGCGACGAAGGCGCGACCGGACGCGGCGCGCGTCCGAAGGCGGGGCTGGCGGGCTTTACCGTGTCGAACCTGGAATTCCCGGACGGCGTCGAGGCTTGGGAAAACGCCCGTGACGCCGCGCAGCCGCTCGCGCACCGCAATCCCAACGACAAGTACGAAGCGTATGGCCGTCCCGACCGCATCGCGTCGCCGCTGCAGATCATGATCGACGGGCCGCTCGGCGGCGCCGCGTTCAACAACGAATTCGGCCGGCCGAACCTGGGCGGTTATTTCCGCGCATACGAACAGAACGTTGCGGGTCTCGTGCGCGGCTATCACAAGCCGATCATGATTGCCGGCGGCATCGGCAATATCTCGGATCAGCACACGCACAAGCACGATTTGCCGGAAGGGTCGCTGCTGATCCAGATCGGCGGGCCGGGCATGCGCATCGGCATGGGCGGCGGCGCGGCCAGTTCGATGGCGACCGGCACCAACACCGCCGAACTCGACTTCGACTCGGTCCAGCGCGGCAATCCGGAAATCGAACGCCGCGCGCAGGAAGTCATCAACGCGTGCTGGCAGCTTGGCGAGAAGAATCCGATTCTGAGCATTCACGACGTGGGCGCGGGCGGTTTGTCGAACGCGTTCCCGGAAGTGGTGGACGGCGCGGGCAAGGGCGCGATCTTCAATCTGCGCAATATTCAGTTGGAAGAGAGCGGTTTGTCGCCGCGCGAAATCTGGTCGAACGAAGCGCAAGAGCGCTACGTGCTGGCGATCGCGCCGGCCGATCTGCCGGCCTTTGAAGCCATGTGCAAGCGCGAGCGCTGCCCATTCGCGGTGGTCGGCACGGCCACGGCTAAGCGTCAGTTGAAGGTGATCGACTCGGAACTGAAAGACGACACGGCGCATCAGCCGGTCGACATGCCGATGGAAGTGCTGCTCGGCAAGGCGCCGCGCATGCATCGCGACGTCGAGCGCGTCGAGCAGAAGCTCGAGCCGGTGGATGTCACCGGCATCGCGTTGTCGGAGGTCGCGGTGAGCGTGCTGCGTCACCCGACGGTGGCGAGCAAGTCGTTCCTGATCACGATCGGCGACCGCTCGGTGGGCGGCACGACCGCGCGCGACCAGATGGTCGGCCCGTGGCAAGTGCCCGTTGCGGACGTCGCGATCACCACGATGGATTACGCGGGCTTCCGCGGTGAAGCGATGACCATGGCCGAGCGCACGCCGCTCGCCGTGATCGACGCGCCGGCGTCGGGCCGCATGGCGGTCGGCGAGGCCATCACCAACATCGCGGCGGCGCCGATCGCGTCGCTCGACAAGCTCAAGCTGTCGGCGAACTGGATGGCCGCATGCGGCGCACCGGGCGAAGACGCCGCGTTGTACGACACGGTCAAGGCGATCGGCATGGAACTGTGCCCGGCCTTGGGCATCAGCATTCCGGTGGGCAAGGATTCGCTCTCCATGCGCACCAAGTGGGAAGACCGTGGCGTGGCGAAGGAAGTGGTCGCGCCCGTCTCGCTGATCATCTCGGCCTTCGCACCGGTCGAAGACGTGCGTAAGCACCTCACGCCGCAACTGCGCCGTGCAAGTGGAAACGATGGCGTGGGCGACTCGGTGCTGATCGCGATCGACCTCGGCCGCGGCAAGCATCGTCTGGGCGGCAGTATCCTCGCGCAAGTCACGCAGCAGGTCGGCGACACGGTGCCGGACGTCGACGACGCGCAAGACCTGAAGCGTTTCTTCAACGCGATCCAGTCGCTCAATAGCGACGGCAAGCTGCTCGCGTACCACGACCGCTCGGACGGCGGCCTATGGGCGACGGTTTGCGAAATGGCGTTTGCGGGGCACGTCGGCGTGTCGCTGAATGTGGACATGCTGGTGCTCGATCCGCATCACGAATCCGATTACGGCGACGCGAAAGACTGGGCCAGGCAGACGAGCGGCCGTCGCGAGGACCGCACGATTCGCGCGCTCTTCACCGAGGAACTCGGCGCCGTCATTCAGGTGCGCGCGGCGGACCGCGACGCGGTGCTGGTCGCATTGCGCGAACATGGTTTGTCGGCGTGCTCGCACGTGATCGGCAAGCTCAACGAGCGCGACACGATCGAAATCTATCGCGACGCGAAGAAGATCTACGAAGCGCCGCGCACTGAACTGCACCGCACGTGGAGCGAAGTGAGCTGGCGTATTTCGCGTCTGCGCGATAACCCGGCTTGTGCTGATGCCGAATATGACGCGCTTTCCGACGCTGCGGATCCGGGCATCACGCCGGTTCTCACGTTCGATCCGGCTGAAGACGTTGCCGCACCGTTCATCCCCCAAGGGGACTTCCTTCGGGGCGTCCCCCGAGGGAACTTCCTTCGGGGCGCTGGCAGGAGCGGGCGTCCGCGTGTCGCGATCCTGCGCGAGCAGGGCGTGAACTCGCACCTGGAGACGGCCTACGCATTCGACCGCGCCGGTTTCGACGCGCACGACGTGCACATGAGCGATTTGCTGTCAGGCCGCGCCAACCTGGCGGATTTCGCCGGTGCGGTGGCGTGCGGCGGCTTCTCATACGGCGATACGCTCGGCGCCGGCGAAGGCTGGGCCAAGGCGATTCGTTTCAACTCGCAACTGGCCGACATGTTCGCCGCGTTCTTCGGCCGCGAGGACACGTTCGCGCTGGGCATCTGCAACGGCTGCCAGATGATGAGCAGCCTCGCGTCGATGATTCCGGGCGCCGAAGCCTGGCCGAAGTTCACGCGCAACAAGTCGGAGAAATTCGAAGCGCGCTTCTCGCAGGTCGAGGTGCAAGCGTCGCCGTCGATCTTCTTCGCCGGCATGGAAGGCTCGCGTATTCCGGTGGCGATCGCGCACGGTGAAGGCTTTGCGGACTTCTCGCAGCAAGGCGATGCGTCGAAGGTCGCGGTGGCGATGCGTTATGTCGATCACCGTGGTCAGGCGACCGAGCAATATCCGTTCAACCCGAACGGCTCGCCGAACGGCATCACGTCGGTGACCACGCCCGATGGCCGCTTCACCGTGCTGATGCCGCACACCGAGCGGGTGCATCGCGCGGTGCAGATGAG
>DASPZL010000240.1:0-7498 GCA_035636295.1 Paraburkholderia sp. | reverse complement strand
GAACATCAGCCAGACGACGATCGGCAGATTCGCCGTCGCGTACGTGATGATCAGCGCGGTGCGCGTGTCGAGCAGGCCGGCGCTCCTGAAGGTCAGATAGATCGGGATCACCGTGACGACCGGCGGCAGAATGCGTTGCGAGATCATCCAGAAGAGGATGTCGTCGTTACCGAAATGGCGCCTTGCGCGCCGGACAATCGGACGCAGCAGCAGGAAAAACAGCGCGCCGCACACGGCCAACGCAATGCGCAGATCCACCCCGCCCCAGCCGGCGGCGGCCATCATCAACGCCAGCATGAGAACGGCGAGACCCACCGTCGCGACGGGCGGTTTGTACTCGATGCGCGCGAGGGCGTAAGCCGCCATCGAGCCGAGAAACACGGCGGCAGCCGTGGAGAGCGTGGCAATGACGAGCGAGTTCACGTAGGGACGAAACGTGTCCGGCCCGAGATCGACAAAGATGTAATGCCACGCATCGAGACTCGGCTTGAAGTCGACGAACGGCACGTAGGCCGGCCCGTTCGACACGTCGATGGGCAGCTTGAACGACGTGATCGCCATCCAGTACAACGGGAACAATACGACCAGCGTCCATAGGCCCAGCAGGCCGTAAGCAATCACTCGCGTACCGGTAGGAATCTCGTCGAGCCTTGCGGGCACAAAGAGGCGCTTGATCATGATTGCCGTCCTCGCGCGCGCCGCACGACGAGTTGAAAAAACGACACGCACGCGATCGTCGACACGAAGAACAACATGTAGGCGACCGCCGACGCGCTGCCGAGATTCAGCGTGCGCCACTCGATGAAGGCGTGCAGTGTCATCGATTCCGTCGCGATGCCGGGGCCGCCGTTGGTCAGCACGTTCGGCAGGTCCACCACCTTGAACGCTTCGATCAGGCGAATCAGCACCGCGCTCGCGGCGACCGGCGCGATCGACGGCCAGATCACGTCGCGAAAGATTCGCCAGCTCGACGCGCCATCCAGTTGCGCGGCCTCGATCTGGTCACGCGACGTGCCCTCCAGCGCGGCCAGCAACACGAGAAACATGAAAGGCACCCACTGCCAGGTATCCCCGATGACGACCACGATGCGCGCAAGCCACGGGTCCGCCGCCCACGCAATCTGCCCCAGACCAAGCCATGCCCAGAGCGGCGCAAGCGGGCCGACCGCGGTGTCCGCCATCATGCGGAACATGTACGCAATGCCGACGGGTGTCACCATCAGCGGAAGAAAGAACAGGATCCGGAAAAATCGGCCGCCCTTGAGCGGCAGCGTGCACAGGTAGGCAAGCCCGAGACCCAGCAGGAACTGCAGCGCCACGCCGAACACCACGTAAAAGAGCGTCACCATCAGACTGCCCAGCGCGCCGCCTTCACCGGTCGTATTGGCGGCAAGCCACACGATTGCCAGCAGGGACGCAGCGGCGATCAGCCGGCCGATGCCGCCGACCACCGAGCGATGCGCGCTGCGCAGATAGCCGACGAGCCACCAGCCGATAGCCAGCGCGGCGGCGGCCATCACCGCCATGCTGATGACGCCCGGCGGCCTGAACACGCCGACGAAATGAAATTGCTGGCTGCCCGTGAACAGTCTCACGTAATTGCGCATGCCTACGAACTTCAGTTCGTAGCCGCCCTCGCCGAGCGCGAACCGCATGACCGACAGATACGCGGACGTGACGAGCGGGAAGATCGAAAAGCCGAGAATGAGCAGCACGGCCGGCAGCACGAATACATAGGGTGCCTGACGATCCAGCCAGTTGGCAACGAACGACCTGCGCGACCCGCGTCGCGGTGAAGCTGATGACGAAACGCGCGACGAGGATTGCATGAGCTATTGGGCGCCGATCGACGCCTTGTAGGCTTTCAGTTGGCCATCCTTGCCGGCGTCGTCGGTGATTTCATCCCAGCCTGTCTGGATCGCCTTCATGGTGGCGTCGGCATCGAGCTCACCCGCGAGAAAGCGCGCCACCGCGGTATCCAGCACGACCTGCTCGTAGCGCTGGTTCTGCGGGATACGCAGATCGATGATCATGTTCGGGCTTTGCAGACTGGCCTTGATCGCGCCCAGGTAGGAGGCCGCCGCCGCGTCGCTCATGCCCGACTTCTTCCAGATCGACATGTCCGTGAACTGCGACCGGCGATACGGATTGAAACCGGTCGCGCCGATCGTCACATCGACATTCGACTGCGCAGGCTGGCTCATGTACGAGAGAAACGCGTAGGCGGCATCCTTCACCTTGGGACTGGCCTTGGCATTGATCCCGCCGGACCAGCCGCCGAATGCGGCAAAGGGCGCATGGTTGACGCCGTCCACCGCGTAAGGGCACCTGCTTTTGTCACACGCCACCAACTTGCCGGTGTCACGGTTCAACACCTTCGTCGAGCCCGGCAGCATGACCGCGCCGACCTTGTCGATTACCTTCGACTGCTTGGGGTCGATCGCCAGCACGCCGATATCGCCCCAGTCGAGCGTCAGCGCGCAGTGGCCCGAAATGAACGCGCTGCGCGTGTCGCCAACGTCGAGATTGATTTCGTTCGGCGGTCCGTATTGCGTCGACTGCTTGTAAACATTGAGCGCGGCCTTGAATGCATCATTGTTGACGAGCGCCTTGAAGTCGCGCGGATCGAAGAAGGCCCCTTGCGCCGTGCCTTTCGACTGGATGTAGCCGCCCGCGATCGAGATGATCGCCCAGTACGCCTGCGCGTTGCGCTTCTTCGAAATGCAGGAGCCCGCAACCGGTTTGCCGTCGCCGCCGAATGCCTTGCCGTTCGCCGCCTTCGCAATGTCCAGGTAGTCGTCCCAGGTCCTCGGCGGCTGCTTGCCGAGCTGTTTCAGAATGTCGGTCCGGTAGTAGACCATCTGGAAGTCGCCATCGAGCGCGATCAGATAGGTCTTGCCATTGAAGCGCTGCGAGAAATCGCGGAAGAACGGCATGACGTCGTCTTCCTGCAGCGCCGGATCGTGGGCGACGCGCGCCGACAGATCCTCGAGGAAACCGCCCTTCGTATAGTCGACCATCCACTGCGGTGCGAATACCGCGGCGTTGACCGAGTTCGTACCGGAGGCCCAGTCGGTCAGCAGCTTCTGGTACAGGTCGGAGAACGGCACGGTCAGAATGTTGACCTTGGCGCCCGTGAGCTTTTCGAAGTCAGGCGCGCGGCGCTGCAGCGGCTCGGCGATTTGCGGCCCCACGAACGTCATCACATTGACGGTGACGCCCTGAAATTCCCCGGCGGCGAGCGCGTGCCCCGCCGCCATGAACCACCCAGCCGCGAGAGCCACGGCCACGCTTGCACGTTTGACGAGTTTCATTTTTTGTCTCCTCCATTCCGAGTTGACTACGCCGCGGCCAGGGTCCGACGAACAGCACACCCGGCGCGCCCGGACTGCGGCGCTCCGGTGGGTCCTGCGAAGATTCTTGCAAAGGCCCGGCTTACTCTTCGAACAAATCGGGCCGTTCGCCGGCAAAGCGCCGCAACTCTGCAACGACTTCATCCAGATGACTGTGCATCGCGCGGGCCGCCGCTTCGGCGTCACGCGCCGCGATCGCTTCGAAGATGCGCACGTGTTCCTCGAGCGTATGAATATGACGTTCCGGGCTCCCCAGCAACTGGCGCGCGCGATCAAGCGCGCTGCGCGACGTGGCGACGATTTCCTTTACGCGGGGCAAGTCGATGGCGTCGAGCAGAATCGCGTGGAACGCCAGGTCGAGCAGGTGAAATTCATGGCGCAGTCCGGCGGCCACGGCCTCGCGTTGCTTCTCGAGGTTGGCGGCGAGCGCCTCCAGGGTTGCATCGGAACACGTGGACGACAGGCCGCGCACGGTCTCGACTTCGAGCGCGCTGCGGATGAACAGATGCTGGCGGATATCGTGAATCACGATCGGTTTCACGCGCGTGCCGCGCTGCGGCAATACCTCGACGAGCCCGGCGGTCGCAAGCTTCGCCAGCGCCGCGGAAACTGGAAAACGCGACACGCCCATCCGTTCGCAAACCGCCTGCTTGTCGATCATCATTCCCGGCTCCAACGCCAGCGTGACGATAGCCTCGCGCAACGCCGCCGCCACTGCGTCGGTCAAGCTGCTCCGTTCCCCACCCTGCAGTTTTTGCAGTGCGCCATAGGGGTCGGCAGCCGCTGACTTCATGGATCGAAAGGCTCACGGAGGGCGTGATTTACGACTAACATGCTAGCATGCTAGGAGCCGAAACCGGTGCTGTCAACGCGTGCTAACGCCTGGTATGCACCTTGGTATCCGCATGCCGGCGGCGCTCCACCGCAAAGGTCTCCGCATGCCGTCCAGGCTATCGCACCCGTCACCTTTTGGGGGACGTCCAGATGACCACGATCACGAATCTGTCCGTTCGGGACATCCGTTTCCCGACCTCCCGCTCGCTCGACGGCTCCGATGCGATGAATGCGGCGCCGGATTATTCGGCCGCCTACGTCGTGCTCGAAACGGATTCGCCGGAACAGTTCGCGGGGCACGGCCTCACCTTCACTATCGGCCGCGGCAATGAAATTTGCGTGACCGCGGTGTACGCGCTGGCGCCGCTCATCGTCGGCAAGACACTCGAAGATATCGTTGCGGACATGGGTTCGTTCTGGCGCGCCGTCACCTCCGACAGCCAGTTGCGCTGGATCGGCCCGGACAAAGGCGCGATTCATCTCGCGACCGCCGCGGTCGTCAATGCCGTGTGGGACCTGTGGGCGAAGACGGAACGCAAACCGGTCTGGAAACTTCTGGTGGACATGAGCCCGGAGGCGCTGGTGCGGTGTCTGGACTTCCGCTACGTCACCGACGCGCTCACACCTCACGAAGCGCTTGCGATCCTGCGGCGCCATGCGGCCACCAGGGGCGAGCGCGAAACGCAGATGCTGGCGCACGGCTATCCCGCCTACACCACGTCGGCGGGCTGGCTCGGTTACGACGACGACAAGATCCGCCGCCTCGCTCGCGAAGGCGTCGCGCAAGGATGGACGCACTTCAAGCAAAAGGTGGGCGGCAATCTCGACGAGGACGTGCGGCGCGCGCGCATTCTGCGCGACGAAATCGGCGCCGATCGCAAGCTGATGATGGACGCCAACCAGGTATGGGAAGTCGACGAAGCCGTCGCCAACATGCGGCGTCTCGCGGAGTTCGACCCGTGGTGGATCGAAGAGCCGACGAGCCCCGACGATATCCTCGGGCACGCGGTGATTCGCCGGCGCGTCGCGCCGATCGGCGTGGCGACCGGCGAGCACTGCCATAACCGAGTGATGTTCAAACAGCTATTACAGGCGCAGGCGATCGATTTTTGCCAGGTGGACAGTTGCCGGCTGGGCGGGCTCAACGAGGTGCTCGTCGTGTTGCTGATGGCGGCGAAGTTCGGCGTACCGGTGTGTCCGCACGCGGGCGGCGTCGGACTGTGCGAGTACGTGCAGCACATCTCGCTGTTCGATTACATCTGCGTGTCGGCATCGCTCGAGAATCGCGTACTCGAATACGTCGACCATCTGCACGAGCACTTCGTCGATCCGGTCGTGATTCGCAATGGACGCTACATGCCGCCGCAACGGCCCGGCTACAGCATCGAGATGCGAGCCGGGTCGCTCGAACAATTTCATTTTCCACACGGCGTTGCGTGGCGGGTTTGATTTTTTCCCTCTTCTTGCGACCCGCGATCTTCCAACGCTTGCAGAAACGTCGAGCTCCACCAGTGCACATCGAACTTGCGGATTCGCTGAAGCAGTGCTTCGTGCCGGTTGATCCGTTCGTCGAGCGACATGGTTAGCGCACGCTGGATGGCCTGCGCCGTGCCTTGCGTGTCGTATGGATTGACCAGCAGCGCTTCCTTCAATTGCTCCGCGGCTCCGGCAAAGCGCGAGAGCACGAGCATGCCGGGGTCGGCAGCGTCCTGCGCGGCGATGAATTCTTTCGCGACCAGATTCATGCCGTCCCGCAACGGCGTGACGAGCGCCACTCGACTCGCGCGATAGAGGCCCGGCAAACGCTTACGGGCCACGTTGCGGTGAATGTAGCGCACCGGCATCCAGTCCAGTTCGCCGAAGTCGCCATTGATCGCGCCGCACAGGCTATCCATTTGACGCCGCAGATCGTCGTACGCGCCGACGTCCTCGCGGCTCGGCGAAGCGATCTGGATCAGCGTCGCGCTGTCGCGGTTTTCCGGGTAGCAGGTCAGCAGTTCGCGGAAAGCATGGACGCGTTGCGGCAGTCCCTTCGAGTAATCCAACCGGTCGACGCCCACCAGCAAACGCCGCCGCGAATATTCCTCGCGCATGCGCGCGAACATGTCGCGTCCTTCCTTCGAATCGGCAAGACGAATGAAGTCGTCGACGTCGATGCCGATGGGGTACGCTCCGACGCGCAGCGTTCGACCGAACGCCCGAAGGTGATCCGGACTCAACCGTTGCGCCTGCGCTTCCGATTCGACGTAGTGAGAAAAATGCGTCAGGTCGGCTTCGCTCTGGAAACCCACCAGATCGTACGCAAAGAGCGAACGCATCAGCCATTCGTGTTCAGGAATCGCTGCCATGATCAGCGGCGGCGGCATCGGGATATGCAGGAAGAAGCCGATACGGCTGGTGCATCCCATTGCGCGCAACTCGGCCGCGAGCGGGATCAGTTGATAGTCGTGGACCCAGATGAGATCGTCCGGCTTCAGGAGCGGCAACAACTTGTGCGCGAATAACTGGTTGACCCTGCGATAGCCCGCGGCGAAGCGCGTGTCGAAATTGGCCAGGTCCAGCCGGTAGTGAAATACCGGCCACAAGACATCGTTGGAGTAACCGAGGTAATACGTGTCGTGGTCTTCGCGGCTCAGATCCAGTGTCGCAAGCGTGACGTTGCCGGCCGTTTGAACATGAACTTCGCCCTGCCCGCTTGTCGCGACGTCCGCCGCTTCAAGGATCTTGCCGCTCCAGCCGAACCAGAGCCCGCCCGTTTGTTGCAGGCTCTCCCGTACCGCTACGGCGAGTCCGCCGGCCGCGGGCTTGCGAGGGTCGGCGGTGCGATTCGAAACGACGACTAAACGACTCATGAGGTCCTTGTGTTGTTGTTGCGTTCACATGGTATTCACCGCCCGGACATGAGGGGGGCGCCGTCAGTTAATCGTGCTGACTGGTCTGATACGACTCACCAATGCGGTTCCAGGTTCAACGCTTGGGGCCCTTCATACCCTCGATTTCCATCGCCGCATGCCGCTCCTCGCACGCTTCGATAGGGTCCATGGCCTCGTCGATGGAAGCCGTCGCGCGTTCCGTGGCCGCCGTCGCTTCATCGACGGTGATATCGAGTATTCCGTCGTCGTCGCCCGGAGGCTCCAGCATATCTCGAAGCATGGCCGCCAGTTCCGGTGTGTCCCACGGCGCGCCATGCTGCTTCTTTTTCTTTATGTAGTGCCTGATTTCCGCGTCTTGCTCGGGCGTCAAGGGAAGGCCGCGAAAGGTGCTTTGGGGGTCGGCATTGATCATGATTTGCTCCGGGATGTATCCCGTTT
>DASPZL010000239.1:0-4981 GCA_035636295.1 Paraburkholderia sp. | reverse complement strand
GCGACGATGCAAACGCGCTTCACCGCGCTCGGCATGCAACAGATCGACAGCCTGCACGGCCCGATGACCGGCCACACGTTCCATTATTCGAAGCTGACCACGCCGCTCACGCCGCTGCGCTCAGCAACCCGGCCACAGGGCGACGCGCCCGGTGAGGCCGTGTTCCGCGCCGGCTCGATCGTGGCGACCTATATGCACGCTTATTGGCCCTCCAACCCGGCCTTCACGGCCGCCCTGTTCCATGGCGAAGCCTTTTAACGATTTCGAGCGCGAGGCCGTCTACCGCGCGATTTACGAGCGGCGCGACATGCGCCACTTCGTGCGCGATCCGGTCGACCCCGCTGTGTTGCAGCGCCTGCTCGACGCCGCGCATCATGCGCCGAGCGTCGGCTATATGCAGCCGTGGCGCATTGCGCGCATTACCGATCCGGCGTTGCGTGAGGCCTTGCACGCAACCGTCGAGCGCGAACGGCTCGCCACCGCCGACGCCCTTGGCAAACGGCGCGAGGAGTTCATGAAGCTCAAGGTGGAAGGCATGCTGGATTGCGGCGAACTGCTGGTGATGGCGCTAATGAACGGTCGCGAGCGGCACGTTTTCGGACGCCGCACGTTGCCCGAGATGGACCTCGCGTCGGTGGCGTGCGCGATCCAGAACATGTGGCTCGCCGCACGCGCGGAAGGCCTGGGAATGGGCTGGGTATCGCTATTCGACGTCGACACAGTCCGCACGCTGCTGCATATGCCCGAGGGCGCGCGGCCCGTGGCGATTCTGTGTCTCGGCCACGTCGATCAGTTCTACAACGAGCCGATGCTGGAAACCGAGCGCTGGGCGAGCCGCATGCCGCTCGCCGATTGCGTGTTCGAAAACCATTGGCCGGAAGGCAAAAAAACGCCGCAATGACTGCGGCGCATCATCGTCAAGGTTGAACAGGCTTCACCGACACCACGTTCAGCGCGCCGCTCGTCTTATCGGTGCGCAGCTTCACCTGCCAGTCGGGCGGCGCATCGAACGGAAGCTTTGCCAATGCGCTTTTCACAAGCGCCGGCATCGCATGCAGCGCGTCGCCATCGCGGTCGCTGCTCATCGCGCTGACTTTATAGACTTCCTGTCCGCTCGTGCGCTCGAAAAACCGCAGCGTCAGCGAATGCCGGTACGCGCGCCCGCCGAACAGCGAGAACGGCGGCTCGCTCTGCCGGCCGCAATCGCCCGCCGCGCAATCCTTCACGCCGGCGCCGATCGCGGCCGGCCGCGTGTCATAAGCGATCGACAGCAGATAGTGCGCGGGCTTGCCCGTCATATCGACGAAGCCGTTTTTCGCGAGCTCGTCGCGCACCGCGGTTTCGAATTGCGGATGATCCGCGCTGGCATCCTGCGACGGCATGCGCGCAATCGTATAGGTCCGCTCGCCTTGCAATTCGGCGGCGGGATTCGCGGTGTGCACCTCGGCGCTCGGACCCGCGCAACCGGTGAGACTTGCCGCGGCCAGCGCGGCACAGATCAAAATCGCTTTCACCATCTTCTCGCTTCGATAAGCTACGGTAAGCCTCGATAAGGGGCGTGTGCGTACGTCATGCGCCCGGCGTGGCGGAGACATCGGATTGCGCGTCCTCGAACGCGGGCAGGCAAATGGTAACAGCCGTGCCTTCGCCGGGCGCGCTGAGCACGGCGATCTCGCCGCCATGGCGCGTCACGACGGTTTTGACGAACGCCATGCCGAGCCCCGCGCCGCCCACTTCCGGCCGGTCGGTTTCGTGAAAGCGCCGGAAGCGCTCGAACAGATCCGCCTGCTGCTCCTTCGGAATGCCGTAGCCTTCGTCGCGGATCGTGCACGACACACGCCTCACCGCGCCGGGCGCGGCCGTCGCCGTCACGCTTCCGAGGCTGCACGAGATCCGCGTGTCCGGCGGGCTGTATTTGATCGCGTTGTTCAGAATGTTGACGAGCGCGCGCGTCATCAGCGAACGGTCGGCGCAGATCCAGTGGCCTTCGTCGATATCGGCCGAGCCGCCGGTGTCCGTTTGCAGCGTGATGCGCTTGGCGTGCGCTTGCGGCCAGACTTCGTCGCTGGCGTCGATCATCAGCTCGGTCAGGCTCACCGGTTCGAGTACATAGGTTTGCGATTCGGCGCGCGCCAGTTGCACGAAGTCGTCGGCGAGCGTCAGCGCGCGCTGCGCGTAACGTTCGATGCGCTCCAGCAAGCCGCGCGCGAGCACCGGTTCGCTGCGGGCGCGCTCGATCTCCACCAGCGCCAGAATCGACGCCTGCGGCGAGCGCATATCGTGCGACAGCAGCCGCAACGCATCTTCCCGTTGACGCTCGGCCGCATGCAAGGCCGACACGTCGACAAGGCCCGCGATCCAGCCGGTCGTCTCGCCTTGCGCATTGGTGCAGTTCGCATAGCGCAGCAGATGGTCGCGCTCGTGCGCGTCGCGCACCTCGACGCCCTGCGCCATCAGCGCGGCAAATTCGCGGCGCGCCGGATCGAGCGGCGCGGGCCAGTGAGCGCGCGCGAGCAGATTGTTTTCGGCGTCGGACGCGTCCGACGCGGCGCCCCGGTCGATGGTCTTGACGAAGGTCAGGCCGCCCAGCACCGTCCGCATCGGGCGACCTTCCGGCAGCGGCGCGCCGAGGCGCGCGAAATGCGCCTTGGCCGCATGATTCGCGATCAGCACGACGCCGTGCACGTCGCTGACGAGAATCGGCTCGGGCATGCTGTCGAGGCTGTCCCATACGAAGCGCTTCATGTCCTGCACGCGCTGCGCGGCTTGCGCCATCAGCGCCATGTGCTGCTCCAGCACGTCGCCGCCGAACTCGCGGCGGCGCTTGGGCGTTTCCGGCAGCAGATGCGGTTCGTCGGCGAGGCGCTGCAACTCTTCGCGCAGATAGGCCATCGTCATTTCGAGGCGCCGCCAGTTCCAGATCGGATACACGGCGACCACGCCGGCAATCGCCGGCACCGGCGACATCCAGAGCCGCAATCCGTACAGCAGCACGGCGCTGCCGGCCGCCGCGAGCGCGCACAACGCGCCGGTCAACAGCAGCGAGCGGCGCGGCGACAACACCAGAAAACCGGCCAGCAGCGCGGCGAGCGGCGCGAGCGACGCCACGAACAGCGCCCAGCGCCCGACGGGCTCGATCTCGCGGCCGGTGAGCAGCGTATCGAGTACGTTCGCGTGGATGTACACGCCAGGCAGCGGGCCCAATTCGCCGGACACCGGCGTCGCGAACCGGTCGTACAAACCGGACGCGGTCACGCCGATCAGCACGATGCGCCCGCGCAGTTGGTCCGCCGTCACCTCGCCGGCGAGCACGCTCGCGAAACTCAGCCTGGCGTAGTTCTGCGCGTTCGGACCGAACGGGATCAGGAAGCGGCTTTCGCCATCGGCATCGCTCGATGAACGGATTGCCATCGCCTCGCTGTATGACGGCCTACGCGGCGGCGGCCTGTTCAACTGGAGCGAGCCGTGCTCGACCGCCTGCGCCACCGGCACCATCAATTGCGGCCAGCGCGAAGCCGCGTCGCCCTCGAACTGCGCGACGCTGCGCACGATGCCGTCGCTATCCACTTCCAGGTTGATATGGCCGAGTCCGGCCGCCGCGTGCGCGAGCGGCGCCACCGGCTCGACCGCGATGCGGCGCCCGGCGCTGTCGGGCGGCGTGAGCAGCACCGGCAAGTAAGTCGGGCTCAGCGCGATCGCGCGGGCAAGCTCGGCGTCTTCGGGATTGGCCTCGGTGAACAGCACGTCGTCGATCACCGCGGCGGGCTCCGCCTTCGCGATCTGCTCGAGCAGTTTCGCGTGGATGCTGCGCGGCCACGGCCAGCGGCCGAGTTGCGCGATGCTGGCGTTGTCGATTTCCACCACCACGATATCGGGCAGCAACGGCGGTGCGCGCAGGCTCAGAAAGCGGTCGTAGACCAGGTTGTCGACGCTCGTGGTCAGCCGCCCGAGCGAGGCGAGCAGAATCACGACGAGGCCGAGGCAGCCGATCCCCGCCCATTCGAACAGGAAGCGGCGGCCGGCGCGCCGTCCGAGACGGGCGCGCGGATCGAGGCTCAGGCGTGTAGGTGTAGTCGGCAAAGCGTCGGTTGGTTGATGACGATGGGGCCTGATGGGTCGCCCGGCCCCCGTGAATCTACCAGCGTCAGCGCGCCAGCGTAAACGAGCGGATGGTGCTGCTCTTCTCGTAGAAGCGGCCGTTTTCGAACTGCTCTGCGATGATCGTCCAATAGTAGACGCCGGCCGGCAGATCGCTCACGACGAATTGCCCGCCGGTCAGATCGGTGCGGTCCACGATCGGATGGCGCAGATCGGCGGTCGTGGCCAGCACGAAACGAAAGCGTGTCTCACCCGCGGCGCGGCTGACGAACCAGCGGAATTCGTAGTCGCGGCTGCCGGCGCGCGGCGCCGCGGACGCGGCCAGCCCCAGCCGGCGCCGCTCGAAACCGTACACCTGGGGCATGCCTTCAAGCCCATGGCCGTCGATCGACGCGATGCGCACGAAATACGTGCCGTCGGCCAGGTTGCCGAAGTCCGCGTGCGGCGCGCTCACGCGCAGATCGCGGATCAGGTCGAGCTGGTCGGCGTCGCGCGCGATCTGCACGCGGTAGGCCACGGCGCGCTCGGCCGGCACGAGGTCGAACGCGACCGTCTCGCCGTCCTGCACCTTGGCCGGTTGCGTGAGCGCCGGCGCGGGCAGCAACTCGACGGGCTCGCCGATCGCCCCGCCCGTCCGCGTGATGCTGCCGAACCGCGCCTTCACGAGTTGCGCCGACGCCTGCAGCGGCTCGCCCGGCGGCGGCCCGGCGCGGTTGCCTGCGCGGTTGCCGGTTGTGGTGTCGGCGGCCGGATCCACGCCGACCGCGCCGTCCAGCACTTCGACCGCGGTGGTTCGCGCGTCGCCGTCGTAGGCCACCTTGAACCGCGTGCCGCGCACGCCCGCCACCACCGAAGGCGAACGGATCTGGAAGCGGTCGTCCTT
>DASPZL010000238.1:0-6847 GCA_035636295.1 Paraburkholderia sp. | reverse complement strand
AATCGGTCACCATGATGCCGGTGGCCGGCGCGTCGGTTTTCAGCGCGAAGCCGTTTTCCGTCCAGAACTCCTGCAACTGCGACCACAATTGTTCCGGCGAGCGGCCGTCGACCACCAGCCAGCGGCGGTCACCGTCGCGCTCGATATGCATGCCGAACGGATCTTGCGCGGTCGGCTGGCCTTCGGTGGCATTGCCGGCCGCGGTGATCGCGCGTTTCGGCGCGCCGCCCAGCGCCAGATTGGCGGGCGGGGCGACATAGCGCTGATCGGTCGGCGTGGTGGTCAGGTCGCCCGGAACGGCGAGCGGCGGCGCGCTGCCCGCGCCCTTGTAGTTGACGCGGTCGGAGGCGAACCAGTCGTTCAGCGTGTCACAGCCGGCGAGCGTCGTCAGGGCAAGCGCCAGCGCCGCCATGCGGGTTGCGTGGAGGGAAAGTGCGGAACGTTTCATGAGGTCCTTCGTGAAGCTGGAACGCGGTGCCTGGTTCTGTGTGCCGGGAACGTGGGCTGGATCGACGTCGGTTAAGGGGATGCCGGTGGCAGGCTTTCGTTAGCGCTGGTGAGTGCCGCGGTGGGTCCGCTTAACCCAGCAGGCCCGCTTCGCGCAGCGCGCCGCGCACCACTTCGTGGTATTGCGCGTCGAGCGGCGTGAGCGGCAGGCGGATTCCGCCCTGCACACGACCCAGTTGCTGCAACGCCCATTTCGCCGGAATCGGATTCGATTCGATGAACAGGTTCTTATGCAGCGACAGGAGTTTGAGATGAATCTCTCGGGCGGTCTTCGCGTCCGCGGCGAGCGCGGCCTTGCACAGATCGCTCATCGCGCGCGGCGCGACGTTCGCGGTGACCGAAATATTGCCGTGGCCGCCGAGCAGCATCAGCGCGATCGCGGTGGGATCGTCGCCGCTGTAGATGCCGAAGTGCGCGGGCGCCGACTTGATCAGATGCGCGGCGCGATCGATGTTGCCGGTCGCTTCCTTCACGCCGATGATGCCCGGCACCCGCGCGCAACGCAGAATGGTTTCGTTGCTCATGTCCGCGACGGTGCGCCCGGGCACGTTGTACAGGATCACCGGCAGATCGACGGTTTCGGCGATCTTCGTGAAGTGGCGATAAATGCCTTCCTGGGTCGGCTTGTTGTAGTACGGCACGACCTGCAGCGTGGCGTCCGCGCCGACTTCCTTCGCCTGCTGCGTGAGCTCGATCGCCTCGGTGGTGGAGTTGCCGCCCGAGCCCGCGATCACCGGAATCCGGCCCGCCGTGTGCTCGACCGCGGTCTTGACCATCAGCACGTGTTCCTCGACCGACAGCGTGGCCGACTCGCCGCTCGTGCCGACCACGACCAGCGCGTTCGTGCCCTCCGCGATATGCCAGTCGATCAGTTTGCGAAACGCCGGCAAATCGAGGCTGCCGTCTTCAAGCATGGGGGTGATGATGGCGGGAATGCTGCCGCGGATCCGGACCCCGTCGTTGCTGCCTTGATTGCCGCTTTGGTTGCCGTTAGTCATGAAACGCCATGAATTTGATCAGGTAAACCGCGATTGTAGCGGATTAGCCAGTCAACCCGTAACAAGGCGGGGGTGCCGCCTGCGCGATGTCAACTGAGTGCTCCGCTTCCAGAATCGCGCAAATCCGCTGGACGTAAGCCGGGCGCGGCTGCGCGAGAAAACCATCTTGAAACGCGACTACCCGCAGGCGGCCGCGCACCACGTCGAGCAGCTCGCCGGGCGCGAGTAAGAACGCCGGATTAGAGGGCTTGCCGACGCTTTCGTTTCCTTGAGCGAAGGTCTCGTAAACCAGTACGCCGCCGGGCGCGAGCGAATGCAAAAGCCGCGGGAAAAGCGGCCGATGCAGATAGTTCGTCACCACGACAGCGGCAAATTTCGCCTCGCCGGGCAACGGCCACGCGGCGCCTTCGATGTCGGCGGCGAGCGTCGTGATGAGCGGCTCGCCGCGCATCGTGTCGAGCGCGGCCGCATCGCGGTCGATCGCCGTCACCGGATGACCCAGCGACGCAAAAAACCGCGCATGCCGCCCGGCTCCCGACGCCACGTCGAGCACCGCGCCGCCCGCCGCGACCAGATGCGCCCAATGGCGCACCCAGCGCGACGGCTCGCCGTTTCCCTGCGATGGCGGGGTGACGGCCGGCGTACTCATCACTTGCGCGCCGCCGCTCAGTTGTACGACAGACCCATCGCTTCACGCACGTCGCGCATCGTTTCCGTGGCGAACTTGCGGGCCTTGTCGCAGCCGTCGGCGACGATCGCGCGCAACAGCGACGGATCGTCCATGTACTTCTGCGCGCGCTCGAGCATGGGCTGCTGTTCGCGCAGAATGCCTTCGATCACCGGCTGCTTGCACTCGAGACAACCGATGCCGGCCGTTCGGCAGCCCTTCTGCACCCACTCGTGCGTGGCTTCGTCCGTGTACACCTGGTGCAGTTGCCACACCGGGCACTTGTCCGGATCGCCCGGATCGGTGCGGCGCACGCGCGCCGGGTCGGTCGGCATGGTGCGGACTTTCTTCGTGATCGTTTCCGCGTCTTCACGCAGGCCGATCGTATTGCCGTACGACTTCGACATTTTCTGGCCGTCGAGACCCGGCATGCGCGACGCTTCGGTGAGCATGGCCTGCGGCTCGACCAGAATGATCTTGCGCGAACCTTCGAGGTAGCCGAACAGGCGCTCGCGGTCGTTCATCGACAGGCTCTGCGACTCCTGCAACATCGCCCGCGCCTGTTCGAGCGCTTCGTCGTCGCCTTCCTGCTGGTAGGCGTTGCGCAGTTCGTGATAGCGCTTGGCGCGCTTGCCGCCGAGCTTCTTCGCCGCTTCGCTGGCCTTTTCCTCGAAATCCGGCTCGCGGCCGTACAGGTAGTTGAAACGGCGCGCGATTTCGCGCGTCATCTCGACGTGCGGCACCTGGTCTTCGCCGACCGGCACGAGCGAGCCGCGGTACAGCAGAATGTCCGCCGCCATCAGCACCGGATAGCCGAGGAAGCCGTAAGTGGACAGATCCTTGTCCTTCAGCCTCTCCATCTGCTCCTTGTAGATCGGCACGCGTTCGAGCCAGCCGAGCGGCGTGCTCATGCCGAGCAGCAGCGCCAGTTCCGCATGCTCGGGCACCTTGCTCTGGATGAACAGCGTGGCCTGCGCCGGATCGATGCCGGAGGCGAGCCAGTCGATCAGCACGTCCCACACGCTCTTTTCGATCACTTCGGGCGTTTCGTAGTGCGTCGTCAGCGCGTGCCAGTCGACCACACAGAAGAAGCACGGGTATTCGGACTGCAGCCGCACCCAGTTTTTCAGCACGCCGTGATAGTGGCCGAGGTGCAGCGACCCGGTGGGCCGCATGCCGGAGAAGATACGGTCTGGGAACATGATTATTTAGAAAAGCGAAACAAGTGGAGTCAGAATTGCGGTAATCGCACTGTAGCCGATCGTGACGAGCGGGCTCAGCCAATAACGCGTCAGCGTACCCGTCATCACCAGCGCCATCACGATGAAAAAGCCGTACGGTTCGAGGCGCGACAGCGCGATCGATTGCCGCGGCGGCAACAGCGCCATCAGCACGCGGCCGCCGTCGAGCGGCGGCAGCGGAAACAGGTTGAGCACGCCGAGCACGAGATTCACGCCGACGCCCGCGCCCGCCATGCGCGTGAGGAACGGCTCATCGACGCTCAGCACCGCGAGCGCGACGCCGAACAGGCCCCAGATCAGCGCCTGCACGAAATTGCATGCCGGGCCCGCCGCCGCCACCCACAGGCTGCCCCAGCGCGGATTGCGCAGGTTGCCGAAGGCGACCGGCACCGGTTTCGCGTAGCCAAACATGAACGCGCCGCTGGTGGCGAAGTACAACAGCAAGGGAATCGCGATCGTGCCGAGCGGGTCGATGTGCCGCATCGGATTGATGGAGACGCGGCCGAGCACGTACGCGGTATTGTCGCCGAGCCAGCGCGCGACGTAACCATGGGCGGCTTCGTGCAGCGTGATCGCGAAAATCACCGGCAGCGCGTACACCGCAATGGTCTGTATCAGGGAAGAATCCATAACTCGCTATTGTAACAACGCGGTTGCGTGCGTCTGTCCGCTTTCGCTCATGCCGTTTCTTCGAGACCGAATGGCGCGAGAGAACCGCGCCCGGCCCGCACCAGCACCGGTTCGGCGCCGGTCAGATCGATCACCGTGGACGGCTCGCACACGCACGGGCCGCCGTCGATCACCAGATCCAGTTGTTTTTCCAGCCGCCCGCGGATTTCCTCCGGGTCGTTCAGCGGCTGCGTTTCGCCCGGCATGATCAGCGTGGAGCCGAGCAGCGGCTGACCGAGCTCCTCGAGAATCGCCAGCGTGATCGCGTGCTCCGGCACCCGCAGGCCGATGGTCTTGCGCGACGGATGCGACAGGCGTCGCGGCACTTCCTTGGTGGCCTGCAGCACGAAAACGTACGGGCCCGGCGTCACCGATTTGATCAGCCGGTACTGCCGATTATCGACCATTGCGAAGTTCGCCAGCTCCGACAGGTCACGCACCAACAGCGACAGCAACTGCTTTTCGTCCAGCCCGCGAATGCGCCGCAGGCGCTCGACGGCGTTTTTGTCGTCGAGATGGCAGGCGAGCGCGTAGCTCGAATCCGTCGGCAAGGCGACCACGCCGCCATCGTTGATGATCTGCACGGCCTGCTTGACGAGGCGCGGCTGCGGGTTATCAGGATGAAGCCGAAAGTATTGGGACATGATGACTAACCGTGGCTACGGGTGACTGCGAACGGAAACCGGATGGAAAGCGAACTGAGGAGCGAACGGAGAAGCGGACGAAAGCACGCGCCGAGGGCGGCCAGCTTTCGCGCGTATCGTGCCGCCGCGGCACGGCGCGCGATCACAGCCAGCGTTCCCAGACGGGCTTGAGATCGGAAGGCAGCGGCGGCAGCGTGCCGAGGTCGACGCGGCCTTCGCCGGGTGCGTGGAAATCGGAGCCGCGCGACGCCTCGAAACCGAAACGGCGCGCGACGTCCGCGTATTCGCGGTATTGATCGGGCGTGTGGCTGCCCGTCACCACCTCGATCGCCTTGCCGCCCAGATCGATGAATTCGGCGAAAAACGCGTCGAATTCGACCGGCGAGTAATCGTAGCGGCCCGGATGCGCGATGATCGCCTCGCCGCCTGCGGCCCGAATCCAGCCGACCGCGTCGGCCAGTTTGGCCCAGCGATGCGGCACGTAGCCGGGTTTGCCGTCGCCGAGAAAACGGGTGAACACGTCCTGCGTGGAACTGGCGTAGCCGTGTTCGACCATGAAGCGCGCGAAATGCGTGCGCGAAATCATGTCCGGATTCGACACGTACTTGAGCGCGCCTTCATACGCATCGGGAATGCCGAGCGTGGCGAGCTGTTCGCCGATCGCTTCGGCGCGTGCGGCGCGGCCATTGCGAGTGCGCGCGAGACCGTCGATCAGAACAGAACGGGTCGGGTCGATGCCGAGCCCGACGATGTGCACCGTGCGCGAGGCCCATGTGACCGAAATCTCCACGCCGCTCAGGTAGCCCATGCCGAGCTCTTCCGCGGCGCTGCGCGCCTCGTGCTGCCCGCCCAGTTCATCGTGGTCGGTCAAGGCCCACAGCGTCACGCCACCCGCGTGCGCGCGACGCGCGACGTCGGCCGGCGCGAACTGGCCATCGGAGACGGTGGAGTGACAGTGAAGGTCGGCGTTCATCGGTGTCTTGAAAAGGTTCAGCGCTCATTTTACTGCAACGCAGTAAGCGGACGCAGAGCTATCTCGCGCCGCCGGCCTCATCCTCCGGATTTTTGGGCATGCTCTACGCGCAGAATCCCTCGATCAGCGCGGCCACCTGCTCCGGCTGGTCGTGATGCACCATGTGCCCCGCTTCGTCGATGATCTTCTCGCGCCAGTTCGGGAAAGCCTGAAAACGCGCCTTGAACTCATCGAGCGGAATTTCGCCGGCGATCTGCGCGAGCGTCGGCGAATTGGCGGCCTCGACGTGCAGCACTTTGGCGCTGACCTTGCGCCACACGGCCATGACTTCGTCGAGGCGGTACAGCGTCGGGCCGCGCAGCTTGTGCGCCGGATCGGCGAGCAGCATAAAGCGCCCTTCCCCGTCCGGCTTCGACCAATGCTGCGCGAGAAACTGCGCGCGCTGCGGGTCGAGCCTCGGGTTGGTCTTGATCAGCCGCCCGGCGACGTCGTCAAGCGACGCGTAGCGCTTCAAATGCGGCGGATCGCGCAACTCGTCGAGCCAGTTGCGCAGCCGCCCAGGCGCTTGCGCCGCGTGCGACGGCGCGAGGCCGAAGCCTTCCAGGTCGACCACGCGCCGCACGCGCTCCGGCCGCACGCCCGCATAGATGCAAGCGATGTTCGCGCCCATGCTGTGGCCGACCAGATTCACTTCGCCGGTCGGCGCATAGTGCTCGAGCAACGCGTCCAGATCGGCCAGATAGTCCGGAATCCAGTAGTTGCCGCCGCCATGCTCCGCCACCGGCCAGTCGGACAGGCCGAAGCCGCGCATGTCCGGCGCAATCACCTGCCAGTCGCCGCCGAGCGCATCGACGACGAACTGAAACGACGCGGCCACGTCCATCCAGCCGTGCAGCATGAACAGCATTGGCGCATGCGGATTGCCCCAGCGCCGCACATGCAGACGGATGCCGCGCACGGCGATGAATTCGGATTGGGAGGTATTCATGAACGGCGCGCCCGAAAAAGAATGGTCGTTCGATTATAACGAGATACCCCGGGCGCTGCGCGGGGCCGGCCGATGGAAGGAGGATTTAGTCGTTCGATCCAGGCGAAACCGGCGCCTGGGCGTCCAGGCCTGCCAGCGCGGCCAGTTCCGCTTCATCGAA
>DASPZL010000237.1:0-1823 GCA_035636295.1 Paraburkholderia sp. | reverse complement strand
AAGGCCGCCGAGATGCGGGCGGCGCCCGGAATCCAGTCGTGGGTCGCCTGGCCAAGCATCGCCAGCGCTTCTTTCGTCAGCGCTTCGCCGAGCGGCTTGTCGAGCTGAGCGGCGCTCTGCAGGACCGCGCCGCCCGCGATCCGCAGGCGATGATTCATCCGGCTGATCGCAATCCGCTTCACCGCGTCCACGATCGCCACGTGCGGCGCGCATTCCTCATGCGCGATCGGCGCGACCAGCGTGTGCAGACGCAACGGATGGAGCGGCAGCCGCAGCCCCAGGCGTTCGAGCAGCGGCAAGCTGCCGTGCCCGGCGGCGACGACGATCGCGTCGGCGTTGATCACGTCGACTTCACGTGAACGGGAGGCCACGCCAGGACTCGGCGCCAGTTCCACCCCGGCGCGCTGGCCCTCGAGACGGATTGCCGAGACTTCGCAGCCCAGCATGAATTGCACGCCGCCCTGCGTGTCGAGGACCTGCTTGATCAGCTTGGTGAAAAGCGGGCAGTTGGCCGTGCGCTCGTGCTCGAACCGCACGCCGCCTGCGAATTCCGGCTCGGTCCGCACTGAATGCTCGAACGCGGCGCATTCGGCGGGCGTCAGTTGATGGTGCGGCACTTCGTGATAGCGCAGCAGACCGAGCGCGGGCTGCGCCTGCTGCCACTCCTGTGCGGAACGGAACAGATAGAGCAGGCCGCTCGCCTGTTCGAACTCCAGCCCGAAGCGCGCTTCCATGTCGGCCAACGTCTCACGCGACATCTCGATGAGCGGGCGCAGCAGCCCGTATTGATGGCCGTACGGGTTCGGCTCCTGCAACTCGGCGAGCTGTTTGACGAACTGGCGCGCCGGCCCGCTGAAGCCGGCCTTGTTGACCACGCCGTTTCTGGCGTTTTGACGGCTCGCCATGAAGGTCGGGCCGAACCAGACGTCCAGCGGAGTGGGCAGCACGATGCCGCTGTGCCCATAGGTGGCGCCCTGCGCGACGGTGGCGTGGCGCTCGACGACGCAGACCCGATGGCCGGCCGCGCGCAGTTGATAAGCGGTGGCGACGCCCGCTATCCCGCCGCCAATGACGATGACATCCATGTTCTGATTCGAGTTGCCGGCGGGACGCCGAATTGCGCGTGCCGCTCAAGCGTGGCATGCGGCGCGCTGCCCGGCATGACTCACGCCGCTCGCGCCGATCTGATGAAAGGGCGAATGATAGCAGTCAAACGGGCGGCGCGGCCACGCCCGTGGCCGCGCCGCCATGCCGCCAGCCCCGCTGGAAGCCCGTTCCCGGGGTATAATCCCGGACTTCCTTTCCGCCTCACGTCGCCTGCACGCGCGACTCATCGGCATCATTGAGCGACGCAACGTCAAGTCCATGGCCCACTTCTCGTGTTTCCCCGGCGCTTCGGCCCTTTCCGATTTCCGTCAAACCCGCCTGCTCGAAACGCTCACGCGCATCGACGCCAACATTACCGGCGTGCGCGGGCAATATCTGCACTTCGTCAACGCGCAAACTCCGCTGTCCGCGGAAGACAACGCGAAGATCGAGGCGCTGATGCACTACGGCGATCCGCTCGAAGAAACGAAAGAGCGCGGCGCGGTTGAAACCTTCCTCGTGGTGCCGCGTTTCGGCACGGTGTCGCCGTGGGCCAGCAAGGCAACGGACATCGCGCATCTGTGCGGCCTCACGCAGGTGCGCCGCATCGAGCGCGGCGTCGAGTACACGGTCACGCTGAAAAGCGGCCTGCTGGGCAAGAAAACGCTCTCCGACGAAGCCCGCGCGGCGGTCGCCGCGGCGCTGCACGACCGCATGACCGAAAGCGTGTCGCCATC
>DASPZL010000236.1:0-10301 GCA_035636295.1 Paraburkholderia sp. | reverse complement strand
CTGATCGAGCACCATGCCGGTGCAATGCCTGCCTGGCTGGCGCCGATGCAGGTTGTCGTGATGAATATCGCGGAAAGTCAGGCGGAATACGCACAATCTCTGGCCCAATCGTTGCAAAAACAAGGGGTTAGAGTGGAGGCCGATTTGCGCAACGAGAAGATTAGCTATAAAATACGCGAGCACACGCTGGTAATGGTGCCGTATCTGCTGGTCGTCGGCGATAAAGAGCGTGATGCACAAACGGTAGCCGTGCGTGCCCGTGGCGGTGTCGATCTGGGCGTGATGTCCCTCGATGCCTTCAGCGAGCGTCTGCGCCAGGACGTGCAGTCGTTCAAGTAACCACCAGGCAGCGCGGCTCGTTTTTTTAATTTTTAGAGGAAACGTAACATCGCTACTGATAAGTCGTCGCATCGCATCAACGGTGAAATTACTGCACCCGAGGTGCGTCTGGTCGGAATCGACAACGAACCGCTCGGCATCGTAAAACTGGCTGATGCTTTCCGCCTGTCGGAACAGCAGGACGTGGATCTGGTTGAAATCGCCCCGCAAGCGGTTCCTCCCGTCTGCCGCCTGATGGACTACGGCAAGTTCAAGTACCAGGAAGCGAAGAAGCAGCACGAGGCCAAGCTCAAGCAGAAGGTCATCCAGGTCAAGGAAGTCAAATTCCGGCCGGGTACGGATGACGGTGACTACAACGTCAAGCTGCGCAATCTCGTCCGCTTCCTTGAAGATGGCGACAAGACGAAGATCACGTTGCGTTTCCGTGGCCGCGAAATGGCTCACCAGGAAATCGGCATGCGTATGCTCGAGCGTCTGCGTACCGATCTGGATGAAGTCGGTCAGGTCGAGCAGATGCCCAAGATGGAAGGCCGCCAGATGATCATGGTGCTGGCGCCGAAGAAAAAGAAGTAAGCAGACGTTCGCTGCGCATCTCAATGTGCGCGGCGCGTTTGTCGGAAAGTTTGAGTCGCGCGTCGTCGAAGACGGCGTGTGCAAGCAGGTTTCGGAATGCGCTCGCAGTTTTACAGCGTGCGTTCTTCCTGAAAAGCAGCGGTCAGCAGCTCAGGCCGTCTGCATACCAAGTGGAGTGGGTTTCAAAGGGCGGATGAGGGCTTTCTGGGCCAACCGCACACCCATGTCCATCAAATAATGGAGTAGTTGTCATGCCGAAGATGAAGACCAAGAAGAGCGCTGCAAAGCGCTTCGTGGTTCGTCCGGGCGGTACCGTCAAGCGCGGTCAAGCCTTCAAGCGCCACATTCTTACCAAGAAGACCACCAAGAACAAACGCCATCTGCGCGGTTCGACGGCAGTTCACGATTCCGATCTGAACTCCGTGCGCGCAATGCTGCCGTTCGCTTAACCCTTAACCGAAACTCATAGGAGCGAAACATGCCTCGAGTAAAACGTGGGGTTACCGCACGGGCCCGTCACAAGAAGATCATCAAGCTGGCCAAGGGTTACCGCGGCCGTCGCAATAACGTCTATCGCATCGCCAAGCAGGCGGTCATGCGCGCAGGCCAATACGCCTACCGCGATCGCCGCAACAAGAAGCGTGTGTTCCGTGCATTGTGGATCACGCGTATCAACGCGGCGGTGCGTCAGCACGACATGACGTACAGCGTGTTCATCAACGGCCTGAAGAAGGCTTCGATCGAACTCGACCGCAAGGTGCTGGCCGACATGGCTGTGTTCGACAAGGCTGCTTTTGCTGCGATCGTTCAGCAGGTGAAAGCCGCCGTTGCAGCCTGATTGCGCTTTTGGCAATTAACACTGCGTGGTTCGTTGCAGCGAACATCCGGTAGTCTCGGTGACGCTGCAGCAAAAACGGGGCTCCTCACCGAGCCCCGTTTTTGTTGGTAGAACCAGTTTTGCATCGATTGAACACTGACGTTGAAATGATGGGATCAATGGATCTGGACCAGATTGTCGCCGACGCGCAAAAAGCCTTCGCAGAAGCCTCCGACGTCACCACCCTCGAGAACGAGAAAGCGCGCTTTCTCGGCAAATCGGGTGCGCTGACCGAGCTGTTGAAGGGCCTTGGCAAACTCGATCCCGAAACGCGCAAGACCGAAGGCGCACGGATCAACCTCGTCAAGCAACAAGTGGAAGCCGCGTTAACGGCCCGCCGTCAGGCGCTGGCCGACGCGTTGCTGAATCAGCGCCTTGCCGCTGAAGCCATCGACGTCACGCTGCCCGGCCGCGGCACTGGAGCCGGCAGCCTGCACCCGGTGATGCGCACGTGGGAGCGCGTCGAACAGATTTTCCGTACGATCGGATTCGATGTGGCCGACGGCCCCGAAATCGAAACCGACTGGTACAACTTCACCTCGCTGAACAGCCCGGAAAACCATCCGGCGCGTTCGATGCAGGACACCTTCTACGTCGACGGCAAGGATGCCGACGGCCGCCAGTTGCTGCTGCGCACGCATACGAGCCCGATGCAGGTGCGCTATGCGCGCACCAACACGCCGCCGATCAAGGTGATCGTGCCGGGCCGCACATATCGTGTGGATAGCGACGCGACGCACTCGCCGATGTTCAACCAGGTCGAAGGCCTGTGGATCGACGAGAACATCAGCTTTGCGGACCTGAAGGGCGTCTATACCGACTTCCTGAAAAAATTCTTCGAGCGCGACGACATTCTCGTGCGCTTCCGTCCGTCGTATTTTCCGTTCACCGAACCGTCGGCCGAAATCGACATGCTGTTCGAAACGGGCAAGAACGCCGGCAAGTGGCTCGAGATTTCGGGCTCAGGCCAGGTTCACCCCACGGTGATCCGCAACATGGGTCTCGACCCCGAGCGTTACATTGGCTTTGCTTTCGGCAGCGGCCTCGAACGGCTCACAATGTTGCGTTACGGTGTGCAAGACCTGCGTCTGTTCTTCGAGAACGACCTGCGTTTCCTGCGCCAATTTGCGTGAACCGGCGCGTACGAACGCGACAAGCATAGAGCGCGGCACGGCACGCAGTGCGTGCCGCCAGCGTCCCCGGCAGTGCTGGTGAATCACTTGATGAGAGCGCCGCCGGACGTGGACCTAACCTGATCAGAACGTACACAGAACCATGCAATTCCCGGAATCCTGGCTGAGAACCTTTGTCGATCCGCAACTGACGACCGACGAACTGTCGCACGCGTTGACGATGGCGGGTCTCGAAGTCGAAGACCTGAGGCCGGCCGCGCCGCCGACCTCGAAGATCGTCGTGGGCCAGGTGCTGGAAGTCGTCAAGCACCCGGACGCGGACAAGCTCAATGTGTGTCAGGTGAACGCCGGCACGGGCGAGACGCTGAACATCGTATGCGGCGCGCCGAACGTGGCGCCCGGCATCAAGGTGCCGGTCGCCCTGGTGGGCGCGCAACTGCCGCCGGCCGAAGAGGGCGGCGCGCCGTTCGCGATCAAGCTCTCGAAGCTGCGCGGCGTGGAAAGCCAGGGCATGCTGTGCTCGGCACGCGAACTGAAGCTCTCGGAAGATCATAGCGGCCTGATGGTCCTGCCGGAAGATACGCCGATTGGCCAGGACATCCGCGAAACGCTTAACCTCGACGACACCGTCTTCGAAATCAAGCTGACGCCGAACAAGGCGGACTGCCTGTCGGTGTTCGGCGTGGCGCGCGAGACCTCGGCGATCACCGGCGCGCCGTTGCGTCCGCTCGAGATCAAGCCGGTCGAAGTGAAGCTCGACGAAACGCTGCCCGTCAAAATCTCGGCGCCCGATCTGTGCGGCCGTTTCTCGGGTCGCGTGATCCGCGGCGTGAACGCGCGCGCGAAGTCGCCGCACTGGATGGTCCAGCGCCTCGAACGCTCGGGCCAGCGCAGCATCTCCGCGCTCGTCGACATCTCGAACTATGTGATGCTCGAACTCGGCCGTCCGTCGCACGTGTTCGATCTCGACAAGATCCACGGCGGCATGGACGTGCGTTGGGGCCGCAAGGGAGAAACGCTCAAGCTCTTGAACGGCAACACGGTCGAGCTCGACGAAAGCGTCGGCGTGATTGCCGACGAACAGCATATCGAGAGCCTCGCCGGCATCATGGGCGGCGACAGCACTGCCGTCACGCTCGACACCGCCAACATCTATCTGGAAGCCGCATTCTGGTGGCCGGACAGCATTCGCGGCCGCTCGCGCAAGTACAACTTCTCGACCGATGCGGGCCATCGCTTCGAGCGCGGCGTCGACTACGCGACCACCGTCGAGCATATCGAACGCATCACGCAACTGATCCTCGATATCTGCGGCGGGCAAGCCGGCCCGGTCGACGATCAGATCGTCAATGTGCCGAAGCGCGAGCCTGTGAAGATGCGTGTCTCGCGCGCGAATCGCATTATCGGCATCAAGATCGATGCCGACGAAATCGCGCAGATCTTCACGCGCCTCGGCCTCACGTTCGAACGCGACGGCGATACGTTCTCGGTGATGCCGCCGTCGTACCGCTTCGACATCGAAATTGAAGAGGATCTGATCGAGGAAGTCGCGCGTATCTACGGCTTCGAAAAGATCCCGGCGCGTCCGCCGGTCGCCACCAGCGAAATGCGCGCGACCAACGAAACGCAGCGCTCGATCCATGTGCTGCGCCACGCGCTCGCCGCGCGCGACTACGCGGAAACGGTCAACTTCAGTTTCGTGGATGCCGAGTGGGAGCAGGACTTCGCCGGCAACGACAAGCCGGTTCGTCTGCTGAATCCGATTGCAAGCCAGTTGTCGGTCATGCGCACCACGCTGTTCGGCAGCCTGATCCACGTGCTCCGTACGAACCTGAACCGCCGCGCGGCGGATCGCGTGCGCGTGTTCGAAGCCGGTCGCGTGTTCCTGCACGATCCGTCGATCAAGGCGGGCGAACTGACGGTCGAAGGTTTCGCGCAGCCGAAGATGATCGGCGCGCTCGCTTACGGTTCCGCGCTCGACGAGCAGTGGGGCGCGTCCACACGCACGGTCGACTACTTCGATGTGAAGGCTGATCTCGAAGCCGTGCTCGCGCCGGCAGTGGCGCGCTTCGTGAAAGCGGAGCACCCGGCATTGCATCCGGGCCGCAGCGCGCGTATCGAACTGAATGGCCGTGCAGTCGGCTGGATTGGCGAATTGCATCCGCGCTGGATGCAGAAATATGATTTGCCGCATGCGCCGATTCTGTTTGAAATCGAAGCGGACGCATTAATGCAGCGTGTATTGCCCATGCTGGCGGAAGTATCTAAATTCCCGCCGGTGCGTCGCGATATCGCGGTGGTCGTCGACCAGAAAATCGAAGTTCAGGCGCTGCTGGACGAGCTTCAGAAGGCGCAGTCCGAAGAGGCCTGCAAGACCGTTCAGAGGGTTGCAATTTTTGACGAATTCCGTCCAAAATCAAACACTTCCGGTGGTCTGGCCGCGCACGAGAAAAGCCTTGCGTTCCGTGTGACCTTGCAAGATACTGGCGGAACCCTTCAGGATGAAACGGTCGATCTGGCCATTCAAACTCTGGTGGAACGTCTGGCTCGAGTATTTGGCGCAAGGTTGCGTGGATAACCCGCATTTAACATTTGCACGGCATTTTTCCGCAACTTCCGTTTCTGCTTGGCGCGCCATTTGATAGATATGAATGAAATGAACTCGAGTGATTTCGAAGCCCTTCTTACGGCGCAACGCAGCGCCATGATTCGCGATATTCCGACATCACCCGCGGCCGTTTCCACCGAAACGCCCACGCTCACCAAGGCTGAACTTGCCGAGTTGCTGTTCGACAATGTCGGGCTCAACAAGCGGGAAGCGAAGGACATGGTCGAAGCGTTCTTCGAGGTGATCCGCGATGCGCTGGAGAGTGGCGACAGCGTGAAGCTGTCGGGGTTCGGCAACTTTCAGTTGCGTGACAAACCCCAGCGTCCCGGCAGAAACCCGAAGACCGGCGAGGCGATTCCAATCGCCGCGCGCCGCGTTGTGACGTTTCATGCAAGTCAAAAGCTGAAGGCGTTGGTCGAGAACGGCGCTGAAGCGAGCTTCACGCGCTGATCGACTGGCGCGTTCCTGCGCAACCCACCACGACGGCTAACTGACGATGACAGCGACGATCGAAAAAGTCGTCTTGCCTCCGATTCCGGCGAAGCGCTACTTCACGATCGGTGAGGTCAGCGAACTATGCGGCGTGAAGCCGCATGTGCTGCGCTATTGGGAGCAGGAGTTCACGCAGTTGAGGCCTGTCAAACGGCGCGGCAATCGCCGGTACTATCAGCACCACGAGGTGCTATTGATCCGGCGGATTCGTGAACTGTTGTACGAACAAGGTTTCACGATCAACGGTGCGCGCAACCGGCTCGATTCACATGGCGGTGGAGCGCACGGTGCGTCGGCGGAGATGGTCGGGGAAGTCGAGGGCGCCGTCGTGCCGGCAGCCGCAACATCCGCCGCCACGGTTGACGTCGAGCAGTTGCGCAAGGAATTGCTGCATGTGATCGACTTGTTGGGTCACTAGGTCGCTTTGTTAGCGCGGGGCGGTTCTAATCGAATAAAGTGTCTGTTATAATTTCATGCTGTTCGGGGCGTAGCGCAGCCTGGTAGCGTACCTGCATGGGGTGCAGGTGGTCGGAGGTTCAAATCCTCTCGCCCCGACCAAAGAAATCAAGGCCTTACAAGCGCATTGCTTGTAAGGCCTTTTTCTATTGCCGGATTCGTTACTCGCGCCCCAACGCCACAAACCTCTCCAGATGATGATCCTCATCACCAAGCTGATGATCGATCATCACGAGGCGCTTCGCATAGTGAGCGAGCGGCAACTCCCACGTCATGCCGATCCCGCCATGCAGTTGAATGCACTCCTCGGCAACCAGCGCGCCGATCCGGCCGATACTGTATTTGGCCGCCGAAACCGCACGCTCGCGAACCGTGCGTGCAGCGCCCAACGCAGCCGCCGCGTTGATCACCGCCGAGCGCGCCTGTTCGATCTCGAGCAGCAAATCAGCCATTCGATGCTGCAACGCCTGGAAGCTGCCGATCGGCACACCGAACTGCTTACGCGTGCGCAGATACTCGAGCGTGTACTCCTTCGCGACATCCATTGCGCCGACCGCTTCCGAACATAACGCCAGCACGCCGCAGCTAATCGCGTATTCCAGCGTCGCGAAGCCTTCGCCAGCCGCGCCGAGCAACGCGCCGTCGCCGGGCGAAACGTTGTTGAAGGTGACTTCGGCCGCGCGGCCGCCGTCGATCTTGCGATAGCCGCGCGCACTGACGCCCGCTGCGTCACGCGGCACGAGAAAGAGCGTCACGCCTTCTTCGTCGTCTTCGGCGCCGGCAGTGCGCGCAGAGACCAGAAAGAGCGAAGCGTTCTCGCCATGCTGAACGACCGCCTTCGCGCCGTTCAACTTCCACGCGTTACCAATGCGCTCCGCACGCGTCGTCACGCGAGCCAGTTCGTAGTGGCTGTCCGGCTCGCCATGCGCGAGCGCGACGATCCGCGAACCGTCGATCAATTCGCCAAGCGCCTCTTTCTGCGTCTCGTTGCCGTTCTTCGCAATCGCCTGGCCGACGATCAATGTATCGAGAAACGGTTCGACGACGAGGCCGCGGCCCAGGCTCTCGAACACCACGGCGATATCGAACCCGTCGCCGCCAAAGCCGCCGTTCGCTTCATCGAACAACGCGCCGATAATGCCTAGCTCCGCGAAGCGATTCCACAGTTCGGCGCTGAAGCCTTGCGCCGAACTCGCGATCCTGTCGCGCGTCTCGAAGCCGTACTGTTCGCTGATAAAACGGTTGAGCGTGTCCGCCAGCATGCGGCGGTCTTCGGTGTGCTGGAAATTCATGAAGTGCGCCCCTTACAGTCCCAGGATCATTTTGGAAATGATGTTCTTCTGGATTTCGTTGGAGCCGCCGAAGATCGACAGCTTGCGATTGTTGAAGTACGAAGACGCAGCGCTCGCGGCTTCATCGGGGCCGACCGGCTCGCCTTCGAAACCGTCGTGCAACGCTTCCTCAACGAATGGCTGCGCGTACGTGCCCATCGCGCGGCGCGTGAGCGACGAGATTTCCTGACGGATTTCGGTGCCGCGAATCTTGAGCATCGAACTCTCCGCGCCCGGCACGCCGCCGCCGGCTACCGCCGCGATCACGCGCAGGTTGGTGGTCTTCATGTTCTCCAGATCGATTTCGACGCGCGCCATGCGTGCCGCAAACGACGGGTCTTCCGCCAGCGGCCGGCCGTTGCGCCGCTGTTTCGCGGCGATCTTGCGCAGGCGGTTGAACGCGGCCACCGAGAAGCCGACGCCCGCGATATTGGTGCGCTCATACGTGAGCAGATACTTGGCGTAGGTCCAGCCCTTATTCTCTTCACCGACGAGATTCGCGGCCGGCACGCGCACGTCGGTGAAAAACACCTCGTTGACTTCGTGCTCGCCGTCGAGCGTGATGATCGGGCGCACGTCGACGCCCGGCGTATTCATGTCGATCAGCAGGAAGCTGATGCCTTCCTGCTTGCGCACGTCGGTCGCGGTGCGCACGAGGCAGAAGATCATGTTCGCGTAGTGGCCGAGCGTGGTCCACGTCTTCTGGCCGTTGACGATGTAGTGCTCGCCTTGCGCATCCGTGCCGCGCACCGCGGTGGTTTTCACCGACGCCAGATCGGAACCCGCGCCCGGTTCCGAATAACCCTGGCACCACCAATCCGAGCCGTCGAGAATGCGCGGAAGCCAGTGGCGCTTCTGCGCCTCGCTGCCATATTTGATCAGCACCGGGCCGAGCATGTTGACGCCGAACGGCACCACGCGCGGCGCTCCCGCCACCGCACATTCGTTTTCGAAGATGAATTTCTGCACCGCGTTCCAGCCGGGGCCGCCGTACTCCTTCGGCCAGTGATTCGCGAGCCAGCCTTGCGTGTTGAGAATCGCGTGCCACCCGGCCATGTCGTCACGCGTGAGGCGGCGGCCGCCGTGTACTTTGTCGGCAAGACGCGGTGGGAGTTTGTCACGCAAAAAGGCCAGCACGTCGGCGCGGAAGGCTTCTTCTTCCGCAGTGAAGTTCAGATCCATAGCGGTGTGTCCGTGGAGGTTGAGCGGACCAGCGGCGTGAGCACGCCGCCGCCGGTCGATATGTGGTTACCGCAACGAATGCAATGAGGTGCCGCGTCAAACCATATGATTGAGGCCCGCAAAATCCGCGCCGCGCTCAACCAGTTCGACCAGCAGGGGCGACGCTTGCCAGAACAGCGGATCCTTCCTGGCAAACTCGCGGATGTCGGCGAGGACCGTCGGCAGGCCGACCATGTCCGCGTATTTCATCGGACCGCCGCGATAGCGCGGAAAGCCGTAGCCATAGAGGAACGTCACGTCGACGTCCAACGGCCGCAGCGCGATGCCTTCATGCACGACGTTCGCGCCTTCGTTGATCATCGCGGCCATGTAGCGGCGCATGATTTCCTCATCGGTGAAGCTGCGCGGCGTGATGCCGGCGCGTTCGCGCTCGGTGTCGATGATGGCTTCCACCTCGGGATCGGGCGTACCGCTGCGCGACCCTTCGGGGTAAAGATAAAAACCACGGCCGGTTTTCTGGCCGAACCACCCGCGCTCGCACAGGCGGTCGGCGATCTGCACGTAGCGTGCGGCGGGATTGCGTGTGGCGGCACGCCGCTTGCGCGCGGCCCAGCCGATGTCGCCGCCCGCCAGATCGACCACCTGGAACGGTCCCATCGGAAAGCCGAACGCGCGTACCGCCGCATCGATCTGATAGGGCGAGGCGCCGTCTTCCATCATCGCGTCCGCGGCGCTGCGATACACGGCGAGCACGCGGTTGCCGATGAAGCCGTCGCATACGCCCGCGCGCACCGGCGTCTTGCGCAGCTTCTTCGCGAGCTCGAACGCGGTGGCGACCACGTCGGCGCTGACCGCTTTCGGCACCACCACTTCCAGCAGCTTCATGATGTTGGCGGGCGAGAAGAAGTGCAGGCCGATCACGTCCGCGGGGCGTGAAATGCCGGCCGCGATCGCGTCGATGTCGAGATACGACGTATTGGTCGCGAACACCGCGCCGGCCTTGCAGACGCGGTCGAGTTCGGTGAACACGGCCTGTTTCACCGCCAGGTCTTCGAATACGGCTTCGATCACCAGATCGGCGCCCGCGAGCGCATCGTACGAGGTGCTGCCGTTCCAGCGCGTCATGATGCCGGCTTTCTTGTCGGCGCTCATGCGGCCCTTGGCGATGAGTCCGTCGTAGACCTTTTCGATGTGCGCGCGGCCGCGTGCGAGCGCCGCGTCGTCGCGTTCGATCATCGTCACCGGCAAGCCCGCGTCGAGCGCCGCGACGGCGATGCCCGCGCCCATCGTGCCGCCGCCCACCACGCCGA
>DASPZL010000235.1:0-11517 GCA_035636295.1 Paraburkholderia sp. | reverse complement strand
ATGACGTAGCGGCGATGCCACCGCTGCTTCGCGGCAATCGGGGCAGCGCGCGATCTCTGCCGTCACGCTGCGAAATGCGCGATCCGCTACGGCGTGCCTGTCAAATATTCAAACTGCGCGGGAAGTACTTACAACGCTCGCGGCGCACACGGCTTGCTCCGCGATTGATTCACCTCGCCGCACTCGCGGCGCCAAGCGCTATGCGCCCACCGGACGGTCGAGCTCCGCATCCCAATGTTCGTCGATCCACGCAACGGCACGTTCGTGCGCGAATGCGATCGCCTCATGTTCATCGAGGAAATCGCGATGGAATTCCATCTCATGTGTCTCGTCAAACGGACCGTCGTACGGTGACGGCAGATAAATTCGCACGTTGGCGACGATCGCGTCGCTGTCGACGCCCGCGGTCGCGTGAATCGTGCACGACTTGTACTTGAACTCCATGGCGGCCTCCTGTACGCGAATCGGCAAGCACCGCAAGATGCGCCGGCGCGCGAATGGTCAGCGTCCCGGCTTGCAGCACCCGTCCGGCAACGGACCGGATGCCCTGTGTCTCTCGATGCCGGACGCCGTTTATTCTTTGCGGCGAAGTGCGGCCGCCGCGAAACCGGCCGCAAGCGCGGCGTAGATCAGAAACATCGAACGCCCTGACAGATGGGCTTCGAAACCGGGCGTGAGCCGTTTCGGCACCGCGTGGTAGTCGACCGCGTAAGCCACGGCCGCCGTTGTGCCGGCAGCCGTCGCGATCGTCGCGGCGCTCGGACGCGCGCCCTTTGCGTTTTGCGGGCGCGCCAGCAGCGCTTCGAACAGCACGCCCCAGAACACCGCCGCGGCCTGGTGAATCGCGAGCCCGGTCAGCGTGAAACGCACGCTCGGGCCGGTCTCGCTGAATGCCCGCCGCGGCCACAAGCTGTGCGTCACCGCGTTGAGCGGCGCGAAGGGCGTGCTGCCCTCCGCAGGCGCCCGCGCCGCGGCGGCGATGGCGGCGGCACTGCCCGCCGCGCTGCCCGACACGAGCGCGCGGCGCATGATTGTAGCGAGGACAGTCATTGCTTCGCCTCCCAGTCGAGCACGTCGCGGTCCGGGCCGCTGTCGCGCAGGCATCGGTCTATCAGGTAGCAGCCGCGTTCGACACCCGCGCGCAATGCTTCGTCGCGCGTCAGCCATTCGGGGTTGATGGGCTCCACGTCAGGCAGCGCGAACGGCTTGCCTGCTTGCGACGCGACGATCACGTCCACCCAGGCGCCTCGCGAGTTCTGCCGCGCGCTCACCGTGACGTCGATGCCCCGATGCGTCAGACGCATCGTCCCGCCGGCTTCGTTGACGAGGGCCGATTCGACAGGCGAATTTTCGTCCGAGCCGGGGCTGTCGTGCGTCTCGGGCCGGCGCACCGAGGGTCCGTTCGCAGCGGCGGTGGGCCGCGCGTCGTCTTGCGTGCGGGACGGGTCCGTCTGTGCCATGCGCATCTCCAGATTGCAGCGGCTTTACCCGCCTCTGAGCAACGTTTGTGCCTCGAACGTGATATGGCCTGAATGTGACCCGCAATTGGCCGCGTCGGCAAGCTCTTCACTACACAAGAGTAAGGTTTTCAAAGCGTTTTCAAACGACCGCGAAACCTTGCCGGCGGCGCCCGCAACCGGCGGGGCAGAGCGCTGCTATGGGACAAGCTGCCGATGCAGTCCATTGATGGCACGCCGGTCACTGCGTCAGATCAGCTCCGGCAACCTCCATACGCCGACTATAGCGACGTGGGCTGAGTGCGCGCCGCCACGCGCTAGCGATACGTCCAGCGACGGTGCGTGACAAAAGAGAGCGGCGTGACCGCGCAAATCACCATTGCAATCCCTGTCCACGGCCCCGCTCCCGCAACTTGCGCGAGAGACGACACGAGGCCGGTCAAAGCCGCACCGCCCAACGAAACGGCGATAAATCGCCACACATTGCGCACGCGAAGCGACGACGAAAAGCTCCAGAGTGTATTCACCAGATAGGACCAACAGGTCGCGCATGCGAACGCCACCGTGTTAGCGAGCGTCGGCGATGCACCGGCGTGCGAGATCAGCACGACCGCGACGGCGACATGCAGGGCTGTCGCCGACAGTCCGCACACGCCGAAGCGGATCAGTCGTATCAACTCCGCGTGGTTCATCATGTCCGCGTCACTTCGCGGTCAGCACGGCGAGCAGCGACACGCCGCACGGCAATGCGCCGTGTGAAACCCAGTGACGCTCGGCGCTGAAGATCCGGTATAGCAGCGCGTTCAGCGCACTGGCCGGTGTGGAATCGCCGCTCGATCCGCCGCGCCTGAATAAACGATCGACAAAACGCACGGCAATCGCCAACGGAAGCAGCAGCGTATTGAAGTACGTGATGCGTTCAATGCGATACCCCGCTTCATCGGCGCACGCGGCCAGCGTCGCCCGGCTGTAGCGTCTATGGTGATGGAGATGCACGTCGTGCGCGCTCCAAAGCCATTGATACGCCGGCACCGTCACGACGACTTTTCCGCCGGCGGTCAGGACTTCCCGCACGCGTTTGAGCGAGCCGACGTCGTCGGCGATGTGTTCGAGGCAATCGAAAAAACAGACCAGATCGAAGCGTTCGCCGTGGAAAGGCAGATCATCCGGACAACGCCCCGCGCGAATGTCGAAACGCTCGCCGGTGCTTTTTGCGGTCAGCATGCGCGCCGTTTCGTCCATTTCAATTCCGCTCACGCTACCGAATTCGGCCAGCATGTCGAGGTTGCCGCCCGTGCCCGATCCCACCTCGAGCACGCGTGCACGCAACGGCAACGCAAGGCGGCGCAACACCGAACTCAACACGTCGCGCCGGCCGCGAAACCACCAATGTTCGGCCTCGGTCTCGGCCATCTGAAGATAAGCGTCGGGGGACATGATTCACGCCTCCTATCAACGGCTGGCGAATCGTACGCGTTTGCGTGACGCTTCGAGCCGCAGTGTGTTCGACACGCGCGAGCTGTTGCGCCCGACGGGCAGCGTGCTGATTTTGCTGTTTTCCTGATAGCGGCGGCGCACGAGATAGACCGGCCGCCCCTTCGTCTCGTAGTAGATGCGGCCGATGTATTCGCCGACCACGCCGATGCCGATCAGCTCGATGCCGCCCATGAACAGCATGACGGAGAGCAGTGACGCATAGCCCGGCACCGGGTTACCGAGCCACAGCGTGCGGCCGATGATGAAACCGCCATACACGAACGCCACAGTTGCGATCACAAGGCCGATATAGCTCCAGCTGCGCAGCGGCACGGTGCTGAAACTCGTGATGCCTTCGAGCGCGAAATTCCATAACCGCCATCCGGAGAATTTCGAATGACCCGCGCTGCGCGGTTCGCGTTGATACTCCACAATCACGGTGCGATAGCCGACCCACGCGAACAGCCCTTTCATGAAGCGCCGCCGCTCCGGCAAATTGCGCAGCGCGTTGACCACCTGGCGGTCCATCAAACGAAAGTCGCCGACGTTTTCCGGCAGCTTCACTTCAGAGAGCGCATTGTGAACGCGATAGTAGATCGAGGCAGCGGTACGTTTCGCGAAGGTATCGCACGCCCGGTTGGTCCGTTTGGCGGCAACGACTTCCGCGCCTTCCCGCCAGTGTTCGATCATGACCGGGATAAGGCTCGGCGGGTCCTGCAAGTCCGCGTCGATAGGGATCACCGCGTCGCCCCACGCTTCGTCGATGCCGGCGGTCAGCGCGGCCTCCTTGCCGAAGTTGCGCGTGAGGTCGATGACGCGTATGCGCGGGTCGCTCACGCTGGCCGCGATCAGCTTGTCCAGCGTGCCGTCATTGCTGCCGTCATTGATGCAGACGATTTCGAATCGCGTCGATTCAATCCCCTCGAGTACCGGAATGATCTCGCTAAAGAAATGGCCCACTGCCTCGCCTTCGTTGTAGAACGGCACCACCAGTGAAATCAATGGAATATTATTGTGTTCAAACATGATTACCTCCCCGTAGTTCTGATTTGACGCCATGTGCCGGATGAACAGATGCGAATGTGATTTACACAAACATCGCGCACGTTTGTCTCCGGCGGTTCGTTGGCTGGTGTTGGCTGGTGAAAGGGCCTCACTCGTCGACGTAAGCCTGGAAGACCGGGGCCGCGCGCCTTTCGAGCGCGATGCGCCCCAGCAGCATCGCGAGCGTGGTCAGCGAGATCAACGGCATGAACTGGAACGGCCCGACGGCGACGATCAGCATGCCCGCAAGCGGAGCAATCCATAGGATCACCAACCATTCGCGTTCGCCGCGTCGCCAACCCTCGGCCAGCGCATGCCGGCAATACCATGCGATCAGCACGCCATACCAGGCGAGGTCGTAGTCGTAAAGATAGGGACTCACGAGCAGGCTCGCACAGATCAACGTAGCGGCACGCAGCGCGTAAGAGCATTCACGGCCCCATGCGTAGCACACCGCTCCCGCGGCGATCAGCGCACACATGCCCTGCGCCGCATAGGCGAGTGCGGCCGGCGCGTGGACCAGCGTCGCAAGCGCGAAGAGGGTCGGCATGCGTGCGAGCGTCGCGTGGGCGGATTCGATGCTGTACGTTGCGATCCCCGTGTTATGCAGGAAGGCGCTTAGCGTGCCCGTGCCGAACGCAAGCAGCGCAAGGCCGAGCGTGGCCCCCGCCGTCAACCCGAAGGCGGCCAACGCGCGCCACGAGCGCGAGCACAGCAGCGCCAGCGGAAAGAGCACGACAAGTTGCGGCTTCATGCACAACAGGCCGAAGCAGATGCCCGCGGCGACCGGCCGGCGACGCAGCCACGCGAGGCCGCATCCGGCGAGCGCGGCCGTCAGCAAGCCGTTTTGTCCGACGGTGATGACGAACAGCGCACCCGGAAAGAACAGTGCGGGCAGAATGGCGTGCCGGTCCGGCACGATCGCGCGGATCACCTTGACGAACAGCAGATAGGCGCCGCCGAGCCACACCACGGCTGCCACCTTATAAGGAAGCAGCGCGAGCGGAAAGACCAGCAGCAGCGCATTGGGCGGATACAGCCACGGCAGGATGCCGTCGACAGTGGCGAAATACGGCATCGCGCCGATCTCGATCACCGAGAGCGCCTGCACGTTATAGGCATCGACCGCATGCCCCTGCAGAGCCATAACCGCCGCGCTCCAGAACGGCAGAAAATCCACCGTGAACGGACTCATGCCGCTCTGCGTGTTCAGCCGGAACAGATAGATCGCAACGAACAATGCGTAGCACCCGAATCCGACGAGCGGATAGAGCCGCAGACGATTTGCGTTGAGCCAATGCGGGCGCCGTCGCGGACCCGCCACCTGCAATGCGGGCAGGGACCGGGATTTCGACGGCGCATGACGGAACGCGTGCGGGTTCATGCCGTCACCTGTGTATCGAGCCGTGTGCGCCGCACGATGAGCAGCAGAACGAGCAGCAGCACCATCGGTCCGATTTGCGGAAGACGAGTCAGACGATTGAAGTATTCGAATACCGGCAGCAGCCACGCAATCACCAGAATGATCTGCTCACCTCGCCGCCAACCTTTTTCCAGCCCCGTTACCACAAGGCAGGCGAGCGCAACACCGAGCCAGGTCAGTTCGTAGAACCACAAGTAGGGGTTGGCGAGCATTGTCGCCACCGCGATGGCCGCGGCTCGCATGCGCAGGTCGTGCGTGCGCCGCCATACGTAGCACGCGGCCGCGACCGCGACCAGCGCGACGCCGCCTTGCGCGATATAAGCCATGGCGATCGACGCGTCCGCGAGGCGCAACGTGGCGAACGACGTGGGAGACGCAAACCAGTACATTACGCCGCCCTCCATCACCATCTCCCGTGCGAAGCCGGTGCCGGCCATGAATGCGCGGAGCGATTGCATGCCGCACACGAGCACGCTGACACCGGCAAACACAGCTGCGGTGATCGCAGCGACCCACATGGTTTTCCACGCGCGCGCCACGATCAACACGACCGGGAACAACACGGCCAATTGAGGTTTGATCGCCAGCAAGCCGATGCAAATTCCTGCCAGTACGGGATTTTTCTCAGTCCAACGAACGGCGAACGCCATCAGCGCGGCGGTGAGTAGCGCGTTCTGCCCGATGACGGCGGCGGCATAGACGCCCGGATACGCAAGCACGACGAGTGCCGCGATACATGGACGACGAAAGTGCGCGGCCAAACCGCTAACGCCGAGCGTGCCCGCTGCGAAGAGCCACGCGCAGACACTCATGAACAGAAGATAGGAGACGGGGTACGGCAGAAGGGAAAGCGGCGTGATGAGCAGCAGCAGTGTCGGCGGATAGAGCCACGGCAAAAAACCATGATTCACAGACGTGCCGAACAGCGCCGTTTCGGCCCGACCAAAAATCGAATAGTCGTAGACGGCAGCCGGTGTGCCGTTCAGCATCATGTGCGATGCAGTCCAGAACACCAGAAAATCAACGCCTGGCCGCGTGACCTCAGTTGCCGTGAAGCCGCGGCTGGTCCAAGCCCATGCCGCCAGCACGACGACACACAGGGCGAGCATCGCGCAGCTGTACAGCACCATCCGTTCGCGTGTCAGCCAGTTGTGGATGCGACGTTCCGCACCGGGCATTCCCCGATTTGCAAAGTACATAATCCCCGCCTCACATGAGGGCCGGATGTTTTTTGACTCACCCGGTCTATTCGATTTTTTGTTTCTATTCCTAAGCTAACGAAGTGAACGTCGCCCGCTTATGGTCGATTCATTGTTGTTGGAAAAACGCCGACTTTCAACCCATCGTTTTCCTCACCGGCTAAGGCATCCGCAAAAGACACGCATCGGAGTCGAAATTCGGCTTGATTTTGCGCGTATGGAAAGGGTCATGTTTCAACCTTGAAACGGTTTGTGCGGGCAAGCCTTTCGAAAGACCCCGTTTCCCACCCACGCCTGCGCCCAGCTCCCACCAGGGTAAATCGCTAGACGTTTTCCGGAGCGCCATAAGGGGCGGGACTCTCCCAAATTTTCAGCTTGGCGGATCAGTGCTCGAAGACGTCGCAAATCGGAGACAACCTGTGCCTGGAAAGCGCAAAGAGACGGCAGGCAAACCCGCGTCACCGCCGTATTTCCTGGCATTTAGGGCAACTGGCCTGGAGTTTGCAAAGGAGAAAGCGCGGAAGTCGACGACATGACGACCGGAACGATTCAGGCAGCAGCGACGAGGGAGAGCCTGAAACGCGACGGGAGTCAGCCACGGGGATGTTCCTCCGCATGCGCTGCTGCAAACACCAAAGACAGCACGCATGCGGATGGAACAGATGGTAGTCGCCGACTGACTAGCGGGCTCCAGCTCTAGCCGGAAGCCAATAACGAGCAACGAAGCAGAGGACCACGACATGAAGAACCATCAAACAAAGCGACGGACCCACCGTCGCAACAGCGACTCGAACTATACGTTCCCTGCTGCAATTGCATCGATTGTCCGCGGCGCCCATGAACGCGCCGGGAATGATCTCCACGGACCACGCGCCCGGCCGATCGCCTTGCTCGCGCTTCCATATCCGTTTCCTCGAAAAGAATCTTCTGCCCGGACAGGTTTGCACGCCGACGCGTGTATGGCCGCACGTCTGGCCTAGACTCGACGCCCAGTTTTTTCGCAGTGCCTGTAGTTCCTTCCCTCAGCCTATCCAGGTCAAGGGTTTAATGTTAGCTATCCGAAGGAGTTTGCCATGCAACATATCATCGCCCAAGCCAAGCGTTTCGTTCGTGACGAAGATGGTGTGACCGCCATCGAATACGGACTGATCGCCGCCCTGATCGCAGTCGTCATCATCGGTGCGGTCACAACCGTCGGCAACAAGCTGAATTCGGTCTTCACGACGATTGGCACCGACCTTTGAGCCGTGCGCCGACGGACGGCGTCATCTGTTGATTCGTCCGTCTCCGCGGAGGCTTCGATTCTGAAGCCACTCCACACCCTATAGAGGAGCGACCCATGAACGCGATGAAAGTAACGACAGCGCTGCAGCAGTCCTTGCGGATCGGCGCAGCCCGCATCAAACGTTTCGTGTCGGATGAACAAGGCGTGACGGCCATCGAATACGGCCTCATCGCCGCATTGATTGCGGTGGTCATCATCGGTGCGGTCAAGACCGTTGGCGAGGATTTGAACTCGGTGTTCACCACGATCGGAAACGACCTGTAGAGACGGGATTTGACGGGGTGAGCGGTTTTTCCGTCTCTCCCGTCTTCTCCAAGACCGTTGCGGGCCCGTTGTTAAACGGGACCGGCAACGAGCCAATTCGGGAGATCGCCATGCATGCATGGAGCGCGTTTGTGAAGCAGCTGATGCGGGACGACGGCGGCGTGACTTCGATCGAGTATGCGTTGATCGGGTCGCTCATCGCGGTGACGATCCTCGGCGCGGTCGCTTCGTTGGGCAGCTCCGTGAACGATCTCTATCAGCGCATCGCGACCAGCGTCGCGGCGGCGCTTGCATAAACGTAGCAGAACCGGATCGAGACACGTCATGTTACTGCCCCCCCAACCGATTCCCGCATGCGTGATCGCGCTGGCAATCGTGACAGCCAGCACGGACCTCACCTGCCGGCGGATTCCGAACCGGGTCATCGCAATCGGCCTCGCCGCCGCGCTCATCGTGCAGGTCTGGCTGCAGGGCCCGCTTGCCGGCGGTGCGGACTGGTTGGCCGGCGCGTTGACCGGCTTCGCGGTATTGCTGCCGTTCTATCTGCTGCGCGGCATGGCCGCCGGCGACGTGAAACTGCTGCTGACGATCGGCGCCTGGGTCGGACCGGCGATGACCATCCGTATCGCGCTGGCCACGTTTGTCATCGGGGGAATCTGGTCGCTGTGGGTCACCTTGCGTCAAGGCCGCACGAGGCAGTTGCTCGTGAATCTCTGGTGCATCGTAAGCAGCGCGTGGCGCCCCGGGCAGCAGGCAAGGAATCCTGAGTACCTGCAGGCCGAATCGGTTGGATCACTTCCCTACGGCGTCGCCATTGCTGCAGGAACTTTAGGTGTGTTGTTCGCATCGGCTGCGTAGCCGAACAATCCGGGGTTGCCTCCCGTAGAGGCAGCGAAGAGCGGTACAGCCTGTAGCGCCGTCGAAAACGGCGCTGGAGAAAAGAGCGATGAACCAGCAGAACATCGAAAGCGGGACAGTTGCGCAGGTTACGCGCCTTCCCGAGCCGGCGCCGTCGTACGGGCGTCGCGCGGAGGAATCCACTGTGTCGCTGCGTGCTCCGCGCACGCTGGCCGAAACAGGATTGCCTCTGGAGTTCGTGACCCGCCTCGTCCTCAAGTCCGCCCTGCTGCACGGCAAGTCGAGCTTCGCGGAACTCGCCGAGCGGCACCGTCTGTCGGTAGGCGTACTCGATGAAGTGCTTGCCTTTCTCGTGCGCGAGCATCTTCTCGAGATCACTCACCGTGGCGCGACCGACATGGACGTGCAATTTCGTCTCACGGACAGCGGCCGCACGCTCGCGCAAGATGAAATGGCGCGCTGCAGGTATTGCGGCCCCGCGCCGGTCATATTCGAAAGCTACGCACAGAGCGTGCGTGAACACTCGGTGCGATGGGTGCGCATCACGCAAGCCGACGTTCATGCGGCGTTCCGGAACGTGGTCATCGATCCGGCGCTTCTCGACGCGGCCGCCGCCTCGCTCAATGCGGGACGGCCTTTGTTGCTGCACGGTCTCGCGGGCAGCGGCAAGACGTTTCTCGCGGAGCGGCTCGGACTGCTGCTGCGCGGCAACGTGCCGATTCCCTACGCGCTCTACGTAGGCGGCGAAATCGTTCAGCTCTACGACCCGCTCGTGCACCGCGACGCGCCCGAGCAGGATCCGGCGTCGGCCGGTGACCGGCGCTGGCGCATGTGCCGCCGCCCGGTGGTGATCTCAGGCGGCGAACTGACGCTCGACGCGCTCGACCTGCGCTACGACGCCGCGGCCGGTTTCTATCAGGCGCCGCCGCACATGAAAGCAGGCATGGGCCTGTATATCGTCGACGACCTCGGCCGTCAGCGCATCGCGCCGCATGAACTGCTCAATCGCTGGTTGATGCCGCTCGATCGTGGCGTCGATCAATTCGCGCTGCAGTCCGGCTCGCGTTTCATGGCGCCGTTCGACGTCTGGCCGGTGTTCTCCAGCAATCTCACACCGAGCGAATTCGACGATGCCTTCCTGCGCCGGCTCGGTTCGAAGCTGTACGTCGGGCCCTTATCGGTCGACGACTATCGCTCGATCTTCAATGCCCGTTGCGCAGCGCTCGAACTCACCGCGACCCAAGCCGTATTCGATTACCTGTTGCACAACCTGCACTTCCCTAGCGGCAGACCGTTCCTCGCCTGCTATCCCGGTGATCTGCTCGATCTCGTTTCCGCCGCGGCGCACTACCGGGGCGCGGCGCGCGAAGTGACGGAAGAAGGACTGCGCGACGCCTGGCACAACTATTTCGGCATCGCAATGGACCACGACGCCTCTTACCCACCTACGGCCGACCGGCCGGGCCGACAGTTGGCCGCCGGCTGACCGGCAAGTGTCCAACGACCTACGCAGGAGTATCACCATGAAAAACAGTCGCGCTTTAGTCATGCTGGCCATCGCCGTCCTGGCGGGTCTCGCTGCCGTGGTCTTTGCCTCACGGTGGCTGATGCAAACCTCGTCGAGTGCGATCACGCCTATCGCGGTCGCCGCGGGCGACGTCAACCTCGGCGAGCCGCTCAACGCCGGCCTGATCCGCACCGTCAACTGGCCGACGGGCAGCGTGCCGCCGGGTGCATTCACCGATCCGAAAGCGCTCGAGGGCCGCGTGGTGCGCACGAGTCTCGGCCGCGGCGAGCCCGTGATCGAATCGAAGCTCGCGCCGATCGGCACCAAGGGCGGCCTGTCCGCCGTCATCGGCGAAGGCAACCGCGCCATCACGGTGCGCGTCAACGACGTGGTCGGCGTGGCGGGCTTCGCGCTGCCGGGCAACTATGTCGACGTGATCGTGAACACCCAGGAGCCGGGCAAGGGTGATGCACAGCAAAGCATCTCGAAGATCGTGCTGGAAAAGATCCTGGTTCTCGCGGTGGCCCAGCAGGTGAATCGCGACGACACCGCGCCGAAGGTCGTCAACGCCGTCACGCTCGAAGTCTCACCCGTGCAGGCAGAAAAACTCGATCTCGCGCGCAGCGTCGGCACGCTGTCACTCGTGCTGCGCAATCAGATCGACAAGGCAACGTTGCCCACGGGCGGCGCCACCAAATTCACCTTGCTCGGCACATCCGCCGCCGTGCCCGCCTCGGCGCCTGCCGCGTTGCCGGTTCATCCGGCGCGGGTGCGCTACGCCGCTAAGCCGGCGGTAAAGCGGGACTGCGTCGGCGTGCTCTCGGGTGTGTTGGGCAGCGTTGAATGTTTTTAAGCCGGACGCGGCGGCATCCGCGAAGACGGAGCGCCGCAGCTGACACCACAAAGTAAAGAACAGAAATCTCGATTCACAAGATGTCGGGAATGGGGGATGAAGAAATGAAAACGAAACTGGGGTTCTCATCCGGCGGCGCGAAGCGTGGCCG
>DASPZL010000234.1:0-15516 GCA_035636295.1 Paraburkholderia sp. | reverse complement strand
AGCCACCTTGATAGTAAGGTTTAAAAATCCGAATTATTCCGCCTACACCTACGCAACCGCGGCCGCGCTCATTCTCGGTGAAGTGTTCTTCCCGGGCGGCAATCACTTTCTCAGCACGATGGCGTCGTTCGGCACGTTCTTCGTCGGCTTCATTGCACGGCCGCCGAGCGGCGCGGTGTTCGGGCATCTCGGCGACAAGCTCGGCCGCAAGAAGATGCTGCTGCCGGCCATGTTCCTGATGGCGATCGCCACCACCGGGATCGGACTGCTGCCCGGCTACGACAGCATCGGCATCTGGGCGCCCGTTCTGCTCGTGCTCCTGCGCATCCTGCAGGGTATTGCGGTGGGCGGCGAATGGGGTGGTGGCGCCGTGCTGATGGCAAGCGAGCACGCGCCGGTGTGCCGCAAAACATTCTTCGCGTCGTTTCCACAGATGGGCCGCCGGCCGGCCTGATCGCCCTTCATCGCAGCCAACGCTGCCGGCCATCCCTTCCGCTCGTTACAATAGTCCGCACAAAGACGAGTCCCCCTTCAACCGCATCGAGTGCGAGACATGCTGACCTCTTATTTCCGGAGCGGCGACGCCATCCGCAGTCGGCGCGTGAGCGACATCGTGCTAACCGGCACGGTCGACGTGCCCGCACCCCCGGCACGTCTTCTGGCGGATTGGGAAAGGGAGACGTCGACACGCATGCTGCTGGAGCCCGGCGACGTCGAGCCAATGCCTTTGGCGCGAGCGCGGATGCGCTGGCCGGACTACACGCGCTGCGTGCAGGCCATGTCCGACTGGACGTTCGCGCTTGGACTGCCCGAGGTGCTAGCCTCCAGTGACATCGCCCTCATGGCCTGCCGCGGCGCGCGGTACCACCATGACGGTGCGCAATATGGCGGCGCGGCCTTTTGCAATCTCTTCATGAGCGAGGACAAGGGCCTGGATTTGCATTTTCCCGCGTTGGGGCTTCGCATTCCTCTGACCCGCGGAACGGCCGTGATATTCGATACTGGCCAGCCTCACGGCGTCATTCAGCGCGGCAGCACCGGTTTCAATGCCGCCGACTTCGCGCCGGACCAGGACTGGATCCAGATATTCCTGACCTGGGAGCTTCCTATCGAAGATGCCCATATCGGGCAGGCACTCGAAGTTGCATTCGACATCGCCCCTTCGATCTCGCTGCAACTGGACGATGAGCAAGTCCGGCTCAATGGCGAACGAGCCGATGTGTGCCCGGATTCCGGTCGTTGGTTCCGGGTGGACTAAACGTCAGGCCCCCGCAGACCGTCTGTATGATGGCGGGCTTGCGCCGACCGAAGGCACGCGCGGCGCAACGCATCCATTCACGACTCAGAGGAAGACCGCCATGACGGCCGCAATGCAATTCGATCAGGTTTCCATCATCAAACGCGCCAACGTCTACTTCGACGGCAAGTGCGTGTCGCACACCGTTCTCTTCGCCGACGGCACGCGCAAGACGCTGGGCGTTATCTTGCCGGGCGCGCTCAACTTCGGTACCGACGCGCCGGAAATCATGGACGTGCAGGCAGGCCAATGCCGCATCCGCCTCGAAGGCACTGACGAGTGGAAGACGTATGGCGCGGGCGAGTCATTCTCGGTGCCCGGCAAGAGCCGCTTCGATATCGACGTGATCGAAACGCTCGACTACGTCTGCAGCTATCTGTAAAACGGACGCTCATCTGATGCCCGGCGATGCACGCGGCTTCGGAAAAAAATAAAGCCCTGATTGCTCAGGGCTTTTTTTCGGACTTCTTTGACTGTCTGCGGACCATGTAGTGGTGGAGGTAAGCGGGATCGAACCGCTGACCTCTTGCATGCCATGCAAGCGCTCTCCCAGCTGAGCTATACCCCCTTGCAGAACAGAAACGAGATTCTAGAGGCCAATCTTCGCTTTGTAAATACCCTTTGAGCAATTGCATGCGATTTTTTTCACGAGCCGCATGCAAAACCTCTCAATGCACAGTCGAACGCGCTCAGGCCAACGCTTTTTCGATACGGCTCACGACGACATCGCGGCCGAACAGCAGCAGCACGCTGTCGATCGACGGCGTATGCGTGGTGCCCGCCACCAGCAGACGAACCGGCATGGCCAGTTGCGGCATCTTCAGCTTGTGCGCGCCGAGCGTCGCCTTCAATGCGGCAGCGATTGCCTCCTTGCTCCACTCCACCGTCTTGAGCGCGGCAGCCAGATCGGCAAGCGCCGGACGCACCGCGTCGGTCACGTGCTGCGCCAATGTCTCGGCCTCCGGCGCCGGCGTGCGATAGAACATCGCGGCGTTCTCGGCGATCTCCTTCACCGTGGATGCGCGATCCTTCAGCAAGCCCACCACCGCGGTCAGATCCGCGCCTTGCGCGACGGCGGCTTCATCGATACCCAGTTGGGCCAGGAACGGCTTTGCAAGCCCGGCGAGGCGTGCGTTGTCCGCTTCCTTGATGTAGTGCGCGTTGAGCCAGTTCAGCTTGTCGTGGTCGTACTGAGCCGGCGACTTGCCGAGGTGTTCGAGATCGAACCATTCGACGAACTGCTCGCGCGAGAAAACTTCCGCGTCGCCATGCGACCAGCCCAGACGCGCCAGATAGTTGACCACCGCTTCCGGCAGATAGCCGGCGTCGCGATAACCCACCACGCTCATCGCACCGTGGCGCTTGCTCATCTTCTCGCCCTGCTCGTTCAGCACGGTCGGCAGGTGCGCGTACACCGGCGTCTCGGCGCCCAGCGCGCGCAGGATGTTGATCTGACGCGGCGTGTTGTTCACGTGGTCGTCGCCACGGATCACGTGCGTGATGCGCATGTCCAGATCGTCCACCACCACGCAGAAGTTGTAGGTGGGCGTGCCGTCCGGGCGCGCGATCACGAGGTCGTCGAGTTCTTCATTCGAGATCTCGATGCGGCCCTTCACCGCGTCGTCCCATGCCACCACGCCGGTAAGCGGATTACGGAAGCGCAGCACGGGCTCCACGCCCGCCGGCGGCTGCGGCAAGACCTTGCCCGGCTCGGGGCGCCATGTGCCGTCATAGCGCGGCTTTTCGCCGGCTTCGCGTTGACGTTCGCGCAGCGCGTCCAGTTCTTCCGTCGACATGTAGCACGGGTACACGAGCCCCGCGTCCTGCATCTGCTTGAGCACTTCGCGGTAACGGTCCATGCGCTGCATCTGGTAGAACGGACCTTCGTCGAAATCGAGGCCGAGCCATTCCATGCCTTCGAGAATGGCGTCGACGGATTCGGACGTGGAGCGCTCGACGTCGGTATCCTCGATCCGCAGCACGAAGGTCCCTTTCATCTTGCGCGCGAACGCCCACGGGTAGAGCGCGGAGCGAATGTTGCCGAGGTGGATGAAGCCGGTGGGACTCGGTGCGAAGCGGGTGCGAACTGAGGTGGTCATTAGCGGTTACTCGGAAGACGGGCGCCGGCGCCCCGGCAAACATCGCCAGCCAGGCGCGGCAGCGGACCGCGCCCATGCGGCAGGAAAGCGCCGCGCACGGACACGAAGGAAATAAATGCGAGAGCCGAATTATACCTGCCGCACGCGCGTTGCCTGCCCTCGTCCGAATGGCCAACGGCACGGCGGGAGCCGCGCGCGGGCGGCATACGCGACGCATTTCACGGCGCCCGAACGCTCCTCTGCAACGTTTCATTACCGGGCCGCCGCGCATTGGGCGCTTTGATTTATGATGTGCGCGCGCTGCGGCCGGGGATAGAACCGCCGCGCATGGCATCGCCGCCGGCGATCCTCTCCGTTTGACTATCCGCCTGATCGCGGCACGGGTTCACGCTGATCGCGCCGCCCGCGTCGCTGCTGGAGAACTCGTTGAAACCGTCATCCCCTCGCCTCGCCCGCCGCCACTTCACATTGGCGGCGGCCTCCACGGTGCTGGCCGCGTGCACCACGACCGGCGGCAAAACCGACAACACGCCGATTGCCGGCACGCCCGCGGCAACCACGCCGCCGCTCGACAAACCGCAGCGGCCGATTCGGGTCGCGCTTGCGCTAGGCGGCGGCGCCGCGCGCGGCTTCGCGCACATCGGCGTGATCAAGGCGCTCGAGGCACGCAACGTCCAGGTCGATCTGGTGGCCGGCACGAGCGCGGGCTCGGTGGTCGGCGCGCTGTACGCGTCGGGCATGAACGGCTTCGCGCTGAACAAGCTGGCGCTGACCATGGACGAAGCGTCGATCAGCGACTGGGCGATGCCGTTTCGCACGCGGGGTTTTCTACAAGGCATCGCACTGCAGAACTACTTGAACACAACGCTCAACAACCGCCCGATCGAGAAGATGGCCAAGCCGCTCGGTGTGGTCGCCACCGATCTGAAGACCGGCCAGCCGATCCTGTTCCAGCGGGGCAACACCGGCATCGCCGTGCGCGCGTCGTGCAGCGTGCCGTCGATCTTCGAGCCGGTGAAGATCGGCGGCCACGAGTACGTCGACGGCGGCCTGGTGAGCCCGGTGCCCGCCTCGTTCGCGCGCAAGATGGGCGCGGACTTCGTGATCGCCGTGGACATCTCGCAGCGCCCGGAAAGCGGCCTGACCGCGAGTTCGTTCGACGTGCTGATGCAGACCTTCACGATCATGGGGCAGACGATCAAGGCCTACGAACTCGACAAGTACGCCGACGTCGTGATCCGTCCGAATCTGGCCGCCATGAGCGGCAGCGATTTCTCGCAACGCAATGCGGCGATTCTGGCCGGCGAGGAAGCCGTGGCGAAGATGATGCCGGAGTTGCAGCGCAAGCTGGCGGCGAGCCGCGCGGCGGTGTGACCCGTTGGGGACAGCGCCGGTTACGGCCGCACCGGCGCCAAAACGCAAAAAAGCCTGCTTCAAACGAAGCAGGCTTTTTTGTTGTCGCGCCAGAACCGCCGGCGCAACAAGTCAAATCAGTTATTGCCGCCGATCGCCGCGTTCACGCGCTTGCGCAGATCCTGGCCGTCCTGATAGGACGTCTCGATCCGGCGTGCACCGGTGAAGCGCTTTTCCCAGTAGCCGCTATCCATGTCGTCGACGCGGATGGTGCTGCCCGTGGAAGGCGAATGCACGAACTTGTTGTCGCCAATGTAGATGCCGACGTGCGAGAACGTGCGGCGCATCGTATTGAAGAACACGAGATCGCCCGGCTTCAGGTCGCTCACGCGAACCTTCTCGCCGACACGGCTCATTTCCTCGGCGCGGCGCGGCAGCGCCATGCCGAGCGTGTCCTGGAACACGTAGCGGACGAAACCGCTGCAATCGAGTCCCGAATCCGGCGTGTTGCCACCCCAGCGGTAGCGCACGCCGATCATATTCAGCGCGCCGACGACCACGTCGCCTGCTTTGCCGGCCATGCCGGAGAGAAATGATTTGGCGCCGCTGTCGCTCTCGGGAGCGGCTGCTTGCGAATTCAGGGAGGACAACGAATTCGACCCGCTGAGGGTCGAAGAGGGGGCATTCTGATTGAAACTGCTTACTTCGTCGGCGAAAGCGCCGGGAGCTGCTGCCATCAAGACGCCAATGAACATCCCGGCGACGACGCGCGTGCAAGCCTGGGTTAGGTTTCTGTGCTGCATTGGTCGGTATTTATTGCCTAAAAAACAAGGGTCTACGGAAAAAAGTTTGGTCGATACTAGCCAGTAAGTATTCACGTGTCAAAACAAATAGAAAAATACAATCGAGACACGCACCCAATTGGTGAAAGAGTGCAAAATCAATGATCCAGCGCCGCTTTCAGCAGCTTTCGAGTGTAAGGGTGGGCGGGCGTCGCAAAAATCTGCTCAACGTCGCCGCTTTCGACGATCGAACCGTTTTGCATCACCGCCACGCGATGCGCCATCGCTCCGATCACGGCCAGATCGTGGCTGATGAACACGAAGCCGAGGTTGTACTTTTGTTGCAATCCGGCGAGCAGTTTCAGCACTTGCTGCTGGATGGAAACGTCGAGTGCGCTGGTCGGTTCGTCGAGAATCAGGATGCGCGGCTCCAGCACCAGAGCACGGGCGATCGCGATCCGTTGGCGCTGGCCGCCGGAAAATTCATGCGGATAGCGCCACAGCACCGTGCGGTCGAGGCCGACTTCGCGCAGCACCGAAACCACCTTGTCGCGGCGCGCCTGCGGCGTCATTTGCGGGCGGTGCAGCGCCAGCCCCTCGCCGACGATCCGTTCGATGGTCTGGCGCGGCGAAAGCGAACTGAACGGGTCTTGAAAGACGACTTGCATGTTCGAGCGTAAGGCGGTCTGCTCGGCGCCACGATAGCTGCCGAGCGCCCTGCCCTGAAATTCGATCTCGCCGTGTGCGGTGCGTTGCAGGCCGAGCAAGGCCATCGCGAGCGTCGATTTGCCTGAGCCCGATTCGCCGACGATGCCCAAGGTCTCGCCCTGGCGCACGGACACGTTCGCATCCGCCACCGCGCGAAAACGCCCCGAACGGAACCAGCCGCCCAAGCCCGGCAGCTTCATTTTGAAATCGACCGAGACCTCGCGCGCTTCGAGCAGCACCGGCGAAATCGGCAGCACCGGCACCACCGTGCGCTGCGGCCGGCTGGCCAGCAGACGCTGCGTGTACGGATGCTGCGGCGACTCGAACACCTGCTCGACCGGCCCGCTTTCCACCAGCACGCCCCGCTCCATCACCGCGATGCGGTGCGCGAAGTGGCGCACCAGATTCAGGTCGTGCGTAATCAGCAGCACGGCCATGCCGCGTTTTTCCGCTTCGTCGCGTTGCAATTCAAGCAGCAGGTCGACAATCTGCGCGCGGATCGTTACGTCAAGCGCGGTCGTCGGCTCGTCGGCGAGCAGGAGGCGCGGACGGCACGCGAGCGCCATCGCGATCATCGCGCGCTGCCGCTGTCCGCCCGAGAGCTGATGCGGATAGCTGTTCACGCGCTTGCCCGGTTCCGCGATGCCGGTGCGCCCCAGCAGCGCGACCGCGCGTTTGCGCGCCTCGCCCGCCGCCACGCCGTCGTGCACGACGATGGTCTCCGCGATCTGATCACCGACCGTATAGAGCGGATTAAGCGCCGTCATCGGCTCCTGGAAGATCATCGCGATGTCCGAGCCGCGCATGCCGCGCATCTCGCGCTCGCTTTTGGCGAGCAGGTCCTCGCCGTCGAAACGGATCGACCCGCTCACCTGCGCGTCGTTCAAGAGACGCAGGATCGACAGCGCGGTCACGCTCTTGCCGGAGCCCGATTCGCCGACCAGCGCAACGCGCTCGCCGCGCTGGATCGCGAGCGTGACGTCGTTCACCGCGACGATGTCGCCGAAGGTCACATGCAGATGCTCGAGCTCGAGCAGCGGTGGCGGCGTCATGGTCTGTTTTGCAGTGTTATCGACGGTGGCGCTCACTGATTGCCTCCGGCACGCATCGCATCGGAAATGCGGGTGTCGAGCGCGTTGCGCAGCGCATCGCCCATGAAAGTCAGCAGCAACAACATCGCGACCAGTACGCCGAAGGTGGACAACGAAATCCACCACGCGTCGAGATTCGCCTTGCCTTGCGCAAGCAGTTCACCGAGGCTCGGCGTCGGGGACGGCACGCCAAGGCCGAGAAAGTCGAGGCTCGTCAGCGCGAGAATTGCGCCGCTCATGCGAAACGGCAGGAACGTGATGACCGGCGTCAGGCTGTTGGGCAATACGTGCCGCCACATGATCTGCCAGTTCGACAGCCCCATTGCCCGCGCGGCACGCACGTAGTCCTGATTGCGGTTGCGGAGAAACTCCGCGCGCACGTAATCGGACAAACCGATCCAGCCGAACAGCGACAGCAGCACGATCAGCAGAATGAATCCCGGCTCGAAGATCGACGAGAAAATGATCAGCAGGTAGAGCTCCGGCAATGCGCTCCATATTTCGATCAACCGCTGCCCGACGATATCGATACGTCCTCCGAAGAAACCTTGCACCGCGCCCGCCGCAATACCGATGACGGTGCCGATCAGCGTAAGCACCAGCGCGAATTCCACCGACACGCGAAAGCCATACAGCAGACGCGCGAACAGATCGCGGCCGCGGTCGTCGGTGCCGAGCCAGTTTTCGCGCGACGGCGGCGCCGGGTTCGGCGCCTTCGAAAAGTAGTTCAGCGTGTCGTAGTAGTAATGGTTCGGCGGATACAACGCGAAGTTGCCGGGCGTGTCGAAGCGTTGCTTGATATACGGATCGAGATAATCGGCCGACGTCGGGAAATCGCCGCCGAACGTGGTCTCGGCGTAAGTCTTGAACATCGGGAAATACAGATGGCCGTCGTAGCGCACCACCAGCGGCTTGTCGTTCGACCAAAGCGGACCCGCGAGGCTCGCCGCGAACGCGACGACGAATACGATCAGGCTCCAGTAGCCAGGACGCTGCTGGCGAAAACGCTGCCACACGCGGCGCGCGGGCGAAGGCGACACGAACGCGCGAGCCGGTTCGCTACGCGCCGCCGCATCGGCGGAAAGACGGGCTCGATTCATCAGCGCTCCAGTTGTTCGAATTGGATGCGGGGATCGACCCACACATAGCACAGGTCGGAAATCAGCTTGGTCGCGAGACCGATCAGCGTGAACAGATACAGCGTGCCGAGCACCACGGGATAGTCGCGCCGCACCACCGATTCGTAGGACAGCAAGCCGAGACCGTCGAGCGAAAAGAGCGTCTCGATCAGCAGACTGCCGGTAAAGAACGCGCCGATGAACGCCGCCGGAAAACCGACGATCAGCGGCAGCAACGCATTGCGAAACACGTGCTTCCACAGCACGCGCTTTTCCGACAAACCCTTGGCGCGCGCGGTCAGCACATACTGCTTGCGGATCTCGTCGAGGAACGCGTTTTTGGTGAGCATGGTGATGACCGCGAAGCTACCCACCACCGAGGCCGTGATCGGCAACGTGATATGCCACAGGTAGTCGACTATCTTGCCGCCGAGACTCAGTTGCGCCCAGTTGTCCGAGGTGAGATTGCGCAGCGGAAACAGCTGCAGGAAACTGCCGCCGCCGAACAGCACGAGCAGCAGCACGCCGAGCACGAAGCCCGGAATCGCGTAGCCGATCAACACGACGAGACTCGTCGCGACATCGAAGCGCGAGCCGTTGCGCACCGCCTTCGCAATACCCAGCGGCACCGATATCAGATACGTCAGAAAGAACGTCCATAAGCCGATGCTGATCGACACCGGCAGCTTCGAGACGATCAGCGACCATACGCTTTGATGGCGGAAGTAGCTCTGCCCGAGGTCGAACGTCGCGAAGCGCTTGAGCATCAGCACGTAGCGTTCGAGCGGCGGCTTGTCGAAACCATACAGCGCCTTCAATTGCGCGACCTGTTGCGCGTCGACACCGTTATGCGCGCGCAGACCGAACGGCGAGCCGCCCTCCGCGCCCTTGCGCAGCTCGTGCTGCATCTGCTCGACCGGGCCACCCGGAACGAACTGGATTACGGCGAAGGTCAGCGTCAGCACGCCGAGCAAGGTCGGGATCATCAGCAGCAGGCGTTTGAGGATGTAGCTCCACATAGGCGGTGTTTCCGGTGAAGGCGGTGAGTGGATGGGCGCTTCAGCGCGGCTGCGGCTGCGATTGCGGCTGCGCGAACCACCACGTCGACGTGATCCAGCCTTCCGCGCCATAGTACAGGGGCAGGGTCTTCGGCCACGCAAGACCGCGTTTGAACGCCACACGATGCGTCGCGCTATACCAGTGCGGCACCACATAGTAGCCATGCATCAGCAAGCGGTCGAGCGCATGCGTCGCGTCGACCAGCTGCTCGCGCGTCTGCGCATGCACGAGCGCGTTGAGGATCGCATCGACCGCCGGTGACTTCAACCCGATCATATTGTCGGAACCGTTGGTATCCGCGGCCTTGCTGCCGAAACGGTCGATCTGCTCCGAACCCGGCACCTGCACGTCCGGCATGCGGATGGTGGTGGTGTCGAAATCGAATGCGTCCAGACGCTTCTGATAGACGGCGAAATCGGATACACGAAACGTGGCGGTGATGCCCAGCTTCTGCAGATTACGAATGAAGGTCGCGACGATCGGCTCCATCTGCGCGGACGAACCTGAGTCGTCGAGAATCTCGAAGCGGAACGGCTCGCCCTTGGCGTTACGCAATGCGCCGTCGCGATAGGTCCACCCGGCCTGCTGCAACAGCGCACGCGCCTGCAGCAGATTGGCGCGCAACGAGCCCGGCGGATCGGTGTCCGGCTGCTTCGGCGGCGGACCGAACACGGTCGGATCGAGCTTCGCGCGCCACGGCTCGAGCAGCGCCAACTCACCCGGCGAAGGCAGCCCTTTGGCCTGCAAATCCGTATTGGCAAAAAAACTGTCGATACGCGTGTACTGATTGAAGAACAGTTGACGGTTCAGCCACTGAAAGTCGAGCGCGAGATCGAGCGCCTTGCGCACGCGCACGTCCTGAAACAAGGGCCGCCGCGTGTTCAGCATGAAGCCTTGCATGCCGGTGCCGTTATGCTGCGGAAATTCGCGTTTGATCAGTTCACCGCTATCGAATTTCTTGCCGACGTCGCGCCGCACCCAATTACGCGCGACATACTCGACCATCGCGTCGTACTCGCCTGCCTTGAACGCCTCGAGCCGCACCGTGCTATCCGAATACAGCTTGTAGACGATGCGATCGAAGTTATTCGTGCCAACGCGCACCGGCAGCGTCGCGCCCCAGTAGTTCGGGTCACGCCGGTACGTGATCGTGCGGCCGTTGTCGTACCGCTCGATCAGATAGGGACCGCTGCCGATCGGTTTTTCGAACGCCAATTGATCGAACGGAATGCGGCCGCCGTCCGGTTTCACGCCCCACTTGCGCGAGAACACCGGCATGCCGCCGGCGAGCAACGGCAGTTCGCGGTTGCGCTGATGGAACTCGAAGCGGATCGTGTGCGGATCGACCACTACCGCGCGCGTGATCTCGCCGAAGATCGACGCGAATTGCGGTGCGGCTTTCGGGCTCTTCAGCGTGTCGAGCGAGAATTTGACGTCCTCGGCGGTCACCGGATCGCCGTTCGAAAAACGCGCGTTCGGGTTGATGTGGAAGGTGGTGGACAGGCCGTCCGGTGCGATGTTGATGTCGTCTGCAAGCAGCCCATAGGCGGACGCCACTTCGTCGCTGCTGCCCGTGGTCAGGCTTTCGAACAGCAGGCTCACACCCGGCGCGGTATTGCCGCGCAACGTGAACGGATTGAATTTGTCGAAGCTCGTGAGCCGGCTCGGATTGGCGAGCACCAGCGTGCCGCCCTTGGGCGCATCCGGATTGACGTAGTCGAAGTGCTTGAAATCCGCCGGATATTTCGGCTCGCCGTATTGCGCGATCGCATAGACCGCTTGCGCCCGCGGCGCCGCGAGCAGTCCGGCCACGGCAAACGCGCCGTATAGCGCGGCGGCGCATGCGGGGCGCCATGAACTCCACAAACGCGGCACAACCGGTAGACCGACACGCGAGAGTCTGTGAATCACGCTGCACCGAAATGCATGAGGCGTTTGAACCCGTCGCGAGCCAGTTGTCATAGGGGCCTTGTTGATCAGTGGGCAATTGCAATGTGAGAGAATTCTACCTAATAAACCCGCGCTGTCCGCACGTTCCGGACGCGTGACGTTCGCGTGCACGATGCGCTGACCTTATCAGGAGAATTCATGGGCTTCCTCGCTGGCAAACGTATCCTGCTGACCGGCCTGCTGTCGAACCGTTCGATCGCGTACGGCATCGCGCAAGCCTGCAAGCGCGAAGGCGCCGAACTGGCGTTCACCTATGTTGGCGAGCGGTTCAAGGACCGCATCACCGAGTTCGCCACCGAGTTCGGCAGCGACCTTGTGTTCCCGTGCGACGTCGCCGACGACGCACAGATCGACGCCCTCTTCGCCTCGCTGAAGGAACACTGGGACGGCCTCGACGGCCTCGTCCATTCGATCGGCTTTGCGCCGCGCGAAGCGATCGCGGGCGACTTCCTCGACGGCATGACGCGCGAAAATTTCCGCATCGCGCACGACATCTCCGCGTACAGCTTCCCGGCGCTCGCCAAGGCCGCCCAATCGATGTTCACGCCCGATGCATCGCTGCTCACGCTGAGCTACCTCGGCGCCGAACGCGCGATTCCGAACTACAACACCATGGGTCTCGCCAAGGCGTCGCTCGAAGCGAGCGTGCGTTATCTGGCGGTGTCGCTCGGCGCGAAGGGCGTGCGCGTGAACGGTATTTCGGCGGGACCGATCAAGACGCTGGCCGCAAGTGGCATCAAGGGCTTCGGCAAGATTCTCGAATTCGTCGAGCAGAACGCGCCGCTCAAGCGCAACGTGACGATCGAACAGGTGGGCAATACCGCGGCGTTCCTGCTGTCGGATCTGGCGGCCGGCGTGACGGCGGAGATCGTGCACGTGGACAGCGGCTTTAGCGCGGTGGTGGGCGGCATGGCCGCGGTGGCCGAATAACGGTGCTTGCCGGATCGACGCGAGGGCTCTTGCCAGCGCAATAAAAAAACCGCCCGGAGAGGAATTCTCCCGGGCGGTTTTTTTGAATCTGCGCCTAAATCAACCGCGGTCTGAACGCTTAATGCCAGCCGCGACGATTGTCGTAATGATCGCGCCCGTAATCGTAGCGGCCCGGAGGATGATGGCGATACCAGTCATTACGCGCCCAATAGCGGCGACCGTCCCAGTAGCGGTCGCCATGCCAGCCGATCACGATCGCCGGGGCACCGTAGTACACGGGTGCCGGCTGATACACAACGGGCGGCGGCGGGGGCGGCGGCGGTGCGTAGACCGGAGCCGGCGCGACATAAACAGGCGCGGGAATGCCGATATTGACCCCAATGTTGACCCCACCGGCCATTGCAGCACCTGAGGCGCCCAACGCGAAAACCCCGATCAGAAGCGGAACAAGACGAACGGACTTCATCGATCACCCTTTTGAAGAATGTGTTGTTGGGCGAAATATAGCGCAAGGCAGCAATCGGCGTATTTCAAGTTTGTAATAACTGATGCACAAGATCGCAGTGCCGGCTGCTACGTTACGTCTGGTTACAAGCGGGGAGATTTCGGTGAAAAACCGGGCGGCGTAGCGATACGTCACGCGGTTTTTTTTCGTGGACGCGCACCGATGACGCTCTTCGTCTTGTAGGTGACGCCATGCTGCTCGAGGTATTCGCGAATCAACTGCCGCACCACCTGCGAGGGCGTGAGGTCCTGCGCGGCACACAGTTTTTCGAACGCTTCCTTCTTCACCGGGTCGATCAGAATCGTGAGTCGAGCGCTTTTCGTTTCCATGATGAGAGCAACGTCCAGATATGATAATTTGATTATCATACATGACGTGCCGCGGGGTCGCCATCGGGACCTATCGGCTCACCGCCCGCAGGCGCACCGCATGGCATTGACGGCAAGGCATGCCGGGTCGTGCCCGGTCGAACCCTGCCGCCCGTCTACCTGCGTCAATACTTCGCCCTCTCCCCTTATGCCTGTTCCAACCCGCGCCGGGACCCGGGGACGCTCCGTCCACACGCGCTCAATGTATCGACCCTGCCGCGGCCTGCGCGAAGAAAGCGCGCAGCAGCGCGTCCCACGTTTCATCCCGCAACGCGATTTCGGCCGTGTCGAGCCGCGTCATTTCCCGATCCAGATAAATTGCGCGAAGCGATTTTGGACGCGGCGGGCCGACAAAGAACTGACCGTCGTCGTCCAGAAACAGACACGGCCTTTGCCGGTAGCGGGCGCCGAACAGCGAGGTCGCATCCTGAACGTGACGGGCCGACTCCTTCTGATAAACGAAGATCACATTGATCCCGCATTGCTCCAGACAGTCGCAGACATCGGAAAAGCGGTACAGCATCTGGAATCCGCGCTCGCCCGCCTTGCCCACGCCGACGACGATCAGCCCGCGGCGGCCCATCACGTCACGCAGATACAGATGCGTGTAGTCATGGGACAGCAGCGGAACACTTGCATCAATCACGTTCACCTCCCTGCCGTACGCAGGCTTCTACCTCATTTCGCGCAAGCCCGGCCCGCAACGTGACCCACAAGGTTCCTACCCGAACCTGCATTATTGTTACCATATTAGGACAAGTCAATGATAATTAAATTATCATAAATTGACACCTTCCCCGACAGTGGCGGCCGGCCGTCCCGATGACATTTTCATGCGAGAAAGGGTGCGCCGCGGCGCCCTGCCTAGCGATCGAGTCGATAAACGCGCTCGCGCAGGTCGTCGATGAAAGGAACGATGGCGAGCACGATCAGCACGCCCGCGAGCGGTACGGTCGACGCATATCCAATGTGCTTGAAGCCCATCGCCCCGGTCACGCCGCCGACAAAGAACATCGCGAGCATCGTCAGATGCACTTTCAGTCTGGCGCGATTGGCCAGCACGAACGGCTCGGCCGGCCCGGCCTTCGACGAATTCCAGTAGAAGAGCTTGCCGAATTCGATGCCGATATCCGTCACGATGCCCGTCATGTGAGTGGTGCGGATTTCCGCGCTCGAGAGCTTCGTGATCATCGCGTTCTGCAGCCCCATGATGAAGCACAGCAGCACGACTGCGGCCGGCACGAACAGGGTTTCCCACAAGGCGAGATGGCTGCCGAGCAGCCCGAAGCACAGAAGCAGAACAGCTTCGATCAGCAAGGGCGACGCGTACTGGCTGTTCAGCCGCCTGCGCCGCCCCCAGTTGACAAGCACGGACGAACAGGCGGCGCCCAGCAGGAACGAGATCAGCGACCCGGCGCCCGCCAGCACGAGCGACAGGTCGCCCAGCGCGGCCTGGTCGGCGATCGCGGATATCACGCCGCTCATATGCGACGTGTACTGCTTCACCGCGAGAAAACCGCCGGCATTGGTCGCGCCGGCCACAAACGCAAGCGGGAAGCCGAGATGCCTGTTGGCCTCGGCACTACGGTCTTTTCCCGTCAGAGTCCGGAAATAGTGTGCTGGCATCGGGTATCGACTCGAGGGTTCGCCTGTCCGAACCGCGTGTTGGGCGCGAGCAGGGACCGTTGCGGCAAGCTGGAGTTTCTGAAACTCCACGCGCGCGGTAAAGCCGCATTCTCAATGCCCCGAACGAACGCGGCGCGTTTTACGCGCACGTCGGCGGGTCATCACGTGGAATCGGATCGATAAAACTGCTAGGATGATAACGCAATTATCATTAACTGCTAACTTGATGCCTCTTGGTGAAAGAGCTCCCCGGAAGCTGCGCAACGCGCAATTGCGAGGCGTGCGCGCCATGCCGCCATGTCAAGGAAATGGAACATCATCACCGGCTGGAGGCGGTTTCGGGATACTCTTCATCAGACACGCTGCCCGCTGAACAGAACCTTTGACGGCATTGGAGACAACGTCGATGGAACACGCGCTGGTCATCCCGCTGGTCGTCCATTACGTGCTGCTCGTGATCGCGGGCTGGCTCGTCGTTGGAGTCGCGGGACTGGCGAACCTGCGCCGCACACGCGTGGTGGCGCACGGGCTGTTTCCTGCCGGCGCGGTGTTCGGGCTGCTGCTGTGCGGGCTCGGCCTGACGGGCGTCTTTGCCGGTCCCCAGCAGGTCGTCCTGCCGCTCGGGCTGCC
>DASPZL010000233.1:0-2260 GCA_035636295.1 Paraburkholderia sp. | reverse complement strand
CGGTGCCGCCGCCCGTGTCGATTGCGTGGCGCTTCTGGATCGCGGCGCTGGTGCTGTTCGCGTTGCTGCGCATCATGCGCCGGCCCATCCTGCCGCCGCGCGCCGCGTGGCGATTCCTGGCCGCGCAAGGTCTTGCGCTCTTCTGCGTCAACTTTCTGTGCTTCTACTACGCCGAACAGGTCGTGCCGAGCGGTCTCGTCGCGGTGGTGTTTTCCACGGCGCCGTTGCTGAACTCGATCAACGGCCGCCTCTTCATGGGCCGGCCGTTGCAGCCGTCGGCGATTGCGGGCGCGTTGCTGGGTCTCGTCGGCATCGTGTGTCTGTTCGTCCAGCAGATGGCGGGACACCTGAGCGACCATACCGCGTGGTTCGGCCTCGCGATCGCGTTCCTCGGCACCGTGTGTTTTTCGGCCGGCAATCTGTTGTCGAGCCGGATGCAATCGATGGGCTTGCACCCGTTCGCCACCAACAGCTGGGCGATGCTGATCGGCGCCAGCGTATTGACGGTGGGCAGCGCATTAGCCGGTTTTTCGTTCGCCGTCGAGCCGTCTGCGCGTTATCTCGGTGCGCTTGCTTATCTGGCAGTGTTCGGCTCGGTGATCGGCTTTACCGCATACCTGATGCTGGTCGGACGCATCGGGCCGGAACGGGCCGCTTACAGCACGGTGCTGTTTCCGATTGTGGCGCTGGCTGCGTCGACGGTATTCGAAGGCTATCAGTGGTCCGCGCTGGCGGTGGTCGGGCTGCTGCTGGTGGTGGCCGGCAACCTGGTGGCGTTCGATTTTACGCGGCGGATCTTTGTGCGGCGGGTGAAGGTTTCGTGAGGATGAGGCTCACCGGCGAGTGTTTGAGGTGAGCGTTTTCGGGAGCCGCGCAAGCCTTTGATACTTCGAACTGGAAGTCATGGCACGCCCCTCGAAACGCCCCTTCACAAGCGGCCACATCCCGGCCGATCAGCCTATGGATTAACCACATGGGTAGACGAACCACCCTCATACCCGTATAATCCCTACACCCTAACCGCGAAATCGCAGCTAGATAGCCTAAGTTAGAAGGGGTTGAATGCAAACTGGCAGTACCGCGCATTCATCCCGCCACCGGTAGAAAACCCGGTATTCAATAGGGGCTCCGAGCCCCGTCGGAAAGCGGCCCAGCGCAGCTATCCAAATTCATCGATGGATCTGGCGTCCAGTTCTACCCACTGGCACGCCGCCGAAGGCGAAAGCAAACCACCGCCCTCGCGCCGGGCAAGACAAAAACCCGGCACCACTCGGTTCACCTCGCGGCACCTGCCGCGTCCCGAACTTCCCATTCGCAGCGTCGTCACGACGCCTGTGCGGCGTGGCTATTTCCGCGCGTCGCTCGAACAAGGAGGCGCATCTTCATGATTCAACGTCCTGCCAGACTGATCGGCAGTCTTGTAGCCATCGGCATTGTCGTCGCGTTGCTATGGCGCGCGATCGACCCCAGCGCACTGCATCAGTACGCGCCCGATCTCGTCTATTACACGAAACGGCATCTGCTGCTCGTCGGTTACTCGATGGCCCTCGCGCTGCTGGTCGGCATTCCGGCCGGCGTGCTGCTGAGCCGCCCGTCGTTCGCGCGCCATGCCGAACGCTTCATGCAGATCTTCAACATCGGCAATACGATTCCGTCGCTGGCCGTGCTGGCGATCGCGCTCGGCATCTTCGGTATCGGCGACATTCCGGCGCTCGTCGCGCTGTTCCTCGCGTCGTTGCTGCCGATCACGCGCAATGCCTACGAAGGCATGAAAAACGTCTCGCCCGCGCTGCGCGAAGCGGCGCGCGGTCTCGGCATGACGCCCTGGCAGTCGCTGGTGCGCGCCGAGTTGCCCAATGCGATGCCGATCATCATCGGCGGCGTGCGCACGGCGCTCGCGATCAACGTGGGCAGCGCGCCGCTCGCCTATCTGATCGGCGCGGATAGCCTCGGCACGCTGATTTTCCCCGGCATCTACCTGGACAATCAGCAGCAGCTTTTGCTCGGTGCAGCGGCCACCGCGATTCTCGCGCTGGTGCTCGACGGCATCGTTTCCGCCGGCAGCCGCTACCTGCTCGCACGACGCGGGGTGACGGCATGATGAATCTGTTCAAACGCAGCCGCTGGATCACAGCCGGCGCACTGCTTCTAACGAGCCTGCACGCAAGCGCGGCGACGCTCGTGCTCGGCGGCAAGAACTTCACCGAGCAATACGTGCTGACGGAAATCACGTCGCAATACTTGCGCTCGAAGGGCTACA
>DASPZL010000232.1:0-2935 GCA_035636295.1 Paraburkholderia sp. | reverse complement strand
ACCTTGACCGGCCGCTGCGGCCAAGTTTGAGCCTGGAGAAGCGACGCAGGGAGCGTAGTCACAGTCGCGATGCAGAGCGCGATCAAGTACTTCATTGTTCTCCTCCCATGAGCAGCATTAGTCCATTGTGCTGTCTAACGTTCACGCCCACCGGCGCGCGACTGCATTGGTTGACCGAAGGGACCCGCTCCACGCGCGTCCCGGTGCGGCGTGAGGTTAGGCGTCTTCTTTGGCAATGGCCTTTGCCTTGTGCGGTTACGCCGCGAAGGACCGTGAAATTGTCGCAGCGCGTGTCACCCGGTTTTCAGCGTATAGAGCTCCGCAAGCCCAGGGAACTCGCCGCTTCGCACATCGGCGGCGTAATGTTCAACCGCCTGCGACACGACATCGCGCAGGTTGCCGTAGCGACGGACGAATTTGGGCGTCCAGTCGAACAGCCCGATCATGTCGTCGGTGACGAGGATCTGGCCGTCGCATTTCGGTGACGCGCCGATTCCGATGGTCGGTACCGCGACCATCTGTGTGATCTCGTCCGCGAGGTCGGGCGCCACGCCCTCGACGACAATAGCGAACGCCCCGGCCTGATCGGTTTCGCGCGCCTCGGCGAGCACCCGTGCGCGCTCCGCGGCGTTGCGCCCCTTGGCCTTGAAGCCGCCCTCGACATTGATCGCCTGCGGCCGCAGCCCGACATGACCTACGACAGGGATGCCGCGCTGGGTCAGGAAGGCAATCGTGTCGGCAATGCCATCGGAGGCCTCGACCTTGACCGCCTGGCAGCCGGTTTCGCGCATGATCCGGGTGGCCGACGAGAAGGCCAGCTCGCGTTCGGACTCGTAGGTGCCGAACGGCAAGTCCACTACGACCAGCGCGTGGGACGCGGCGCGCATCACCGCCTGCCCGTGGAGGATCATCATGTCGAGCGTCACCCCGACGGTGTTCGGCAGCCCGTGGATCACCATGCCGAGGGAATCGCCGACGAGCAGCAGATCGACATGCGGATCGAGGATCGCCGCCATCGGCGCGGTATAGGCGGTCAGACAGACGATCTTTTCCTGGCCCTTCCGTGCGCGGATCTCGGGCACGGTGATCCGGCGCGAATCGACATGCTTTGACATGATCTGCCTCCTGGCTGAGCAACCGAATCGGTGGAATTATAGGGGGCGGCGCGCTTGCGTAGCGTCAGGATCGAACCGACAGGACGAGTTTCCCGCGCGTTCGCCAACTGCGACTCTTTTCGTGCGCCTTCCTTGCGTCATGCAAGGGGTACACGGTGTCGATGATGCTGCGAATACGCCGTTGCTCCATGAGCGCCGCAATCCGTTCGAGCTGCTTGCCATTCGCCTGAACCAATACCACGTGGGCACTGGGTGTCCGCCCACTGCTCAAGAAGCGCGACAGTCGCGAAATCACCGACTCCGCTGCCGTACGGCCACTCGGAATCGTGGTGACGTAGCGCCCGCCCGGAGCAAGTACTGAACGGCAAGAAGCCAGGCTTTCCTTGCCGATCGTGTCGAACACGATGTCTTGCCCCTGAACAACATCAGTGAAACGCTCAGCCTTGTAGTCGATGACTTTGTCCGCACCAAGCGATTGAACCAGCGCCACATTGCTTGTGCTAGTCACTGCAGCGACCGTGGCGCCAAGGCTCTTAGCTATCTGCACGGCATATGAGCCCACGCCCCCCGAAGCGCCGACGATCAAAACGTGCGATCCCGATCCAATGCGACCAATCTCAACCAGGGCACCGTATGCAGTGAGCGCTGCGCAAGGCGCCGCAGCTGCCTCTTCGTGACTCACGTGGTCTGGCTTTCTGGCTAGCGCGCGCTCAGCAATCGCCGTGTATTCCGCATAGCCGCCCATTCTGCCTAAGGGCGTCTGCATGCCGAAAACGCGGTCGCCGGGTTTGAAACGCTTGGCACCCGACCCAACCTCGACGACAACACCTGAAACATCACTCCCCAAGACAAGCGGGAACCCGCGCGCCAAGTGTCGGAAGACATAGCGCCCTTCGCGCAGCAGCCAGTCACGAGGATTCACCGAAGCCGCGTGCACTTCAATAAGAACCTGACCGGGCTTCGGGACCGGTAGGGAGCGCTCCCCGAACTGCAAGACCTCCGGGCCGCCATAGCTTTCGATGTATATCGCCTTCATGACGCCTAACGTGCGAAATAACTGGCCTGTGCAAGCGGAGCGAAGCGACGTTTGCACAGGTCCGTGTTGATTGGCGGGTTAGAGCGCACTCAGCACCTCGGTTGTTTTCGCCAACGTTGCGAATTCCCCCTTGAGGTTTGCGAGGGACATAGCATGAACTTCCTCCGCTGTGCGCGTGACCCCGTCGTAGTCGGACTTCTCAAAGGCGAAGGTCGCGTCAGAGATAACGGTGACTTGGAACCCGAGGTTGCCGGCTGTTCGCGTAGACGATTCGACAGAAATGTTCGTACTAACGCCGCAGACAAATAATTGTGCAATGCCGCGAGCGCGTAGCCAGCGCTCTAGCCCGGTGTTGATGAAGGCGTCGGGGACGCTCTTCTCAACAATATACTCGTCGGTAGTTGGCACAAATTGTGGCTGAAAGTCCACGCCGACTTGGCCCGGCCAAAACGGTGAGCCGGGTGTCCTGGAAACATGCTTTACGTGAACGACTGGGAAATTAGCTGCACGCCAAGCGGCTAGCAACGAAGCGATGTGTGCCTCCGCCTCAGCATTGTTTCGTCGCCCCGCAGACGGACCGCTCATACCGCACTGCATATCGATAATGATGAGTGCTGGAGGACTCGAGGACATCTTGTGTGCTCTAACGTTCGCGGCCACCGGCGCGCGACTGCGATGATCGACCAAGGTGCGATGCTCCACGCGCGTCCGCGTGCGCCGCGCGGTTAGGGCGCAACTGCACGCAAGCAAGATAGCTGTAGCTGCCGCCACCTCGTGCTGATGG
>DASPZL010000231.1:0-39657 GCA_035636295.1 Paraburkholderia sp. | reverse complement strand
GCATGGCGGTCGGTACGACCAACATGATCGTGCAAGGACGCAGCGGCGGATGCCAGATCATCGACGTGATCGTCAACATCGACGCCAACGGCGTGCAGCAATCGCTCGGGCAGCTGTTGCCCGCGGAGCGCGGCATCCGCGTGTCGACCGCGGCGGGCAACCTGGTGCTCGGCGGCCACGTGTCGAGCTCGCCTGCCGCGCAGCAGGCGATGGAGATCGCGAAGGCTCACGCGAGCGCACAGCCCACCCAGCAATCGCAGAGCGGGTCCGGCACCCTCGGCAACGGCAATAACGTCAACCAGCAGAGTTCGAGCACCAGCAAACCGGCCGACGTCATCAACATGATGACGGTGGACGCGCCGCAACAGGTGATGCTCGAAGTCAAGGTCGCCGAAGTGTCGAAGACGCTCATCAACCAGATGGGCGCGGCGCTCAACATTCAGGGCGGCTTCGGTTCATGGAGTGGAGCGCTCGTGAGCAATCTGCTGGCCGGCGTGTCGAGCATCATTGCGGGCAGCAAGGCCAACAACCGCCCGTTCAACTTCGCCATCGACGCGCAGAAGACGGACGACCTCGTCAAGATTCTCGCCGAACCGAATCTCGTTGCGATCAGCGGCCAGGAAGCCACGTTCCTCGCCGGCGGCAAGATCTTCATTCCGGTGCCGCAGAGCAGCAGCACGGGCGCGACGACCATCACGCTGCAGGAAGAGGAATTCGGCGTGGGCCTGAAGTTCACCCCGACCGTGCTCGCCAATGGCCGCATCAGCCTGAAGGTCGCGCCTGAAGTCTCCGAGCTTTCGCCGACCGGCATCACGCTCAGCGCAACCAACGTGAGCGGCGTGTCGATCCTGCCGCTCATCACGACGCGCCGTGCCTCCACGGTTGTGCAGATGAGCGACGGCGAATCGTTCATGATCGGCGGGCTCATGAAGAGCAACATCACCGGCGCGCTCAAAGCGGTGCCTGGCATGGGCGAAGTGCCGGTGCTCGGGGCGCTGCTGCGCAGCACGTCGTTCCAGCAGGACATGACGGAGCTCGTGTTCATCATCACGCCGCACCTCGTCAAGCCGATGCAGACCGCGGACTATCCGCTGCCGACCGACAGCTTCTCGCAGACCAACGCAGCCGACGTCTACGCGACCGGCAACATGGAAGGCCGCCATCCGAAAGCGAAAGCGCCGGCAACGGCTGCCGCACCCGCCGACGCTGCGCCTGCCAACGCTGCTCCGGCTCCGGCTCCGGCCGCTGCGCCGATGCCCGCGCCTGCTTCGGTGAGCCCGCAGGCACCGCAGCCCTCGCCCGCACCGGCACGGCAAACGCCCGCCGAAACGGTGCTGCGGCCGCACGACGCGCAAGCGGTCACGCCGGCCGCCGTGCCGGCAACGACCGTCACCGTGGAACCGCTGGCGGATACGCCGGCGCCGTCGGCCGAATCCGAACAGACGGCCCGCGCCGCCCGTATCGAAAGCGCCGCGGCACGGATCGCCGCCCGCACGACGAAGCAGGAAGTCGCGAAGGCGGATGCTTCAAGCGACGCGCTCCAACACTGATGTGATGCCAAGGGGAATCTCATGAAACACGAACACTTTGCTTTCGCACGCTGGACCGCGCTCATCGTGCCGGTCTGCGCGGCGCTCAGCGGTTGCATGACCAGCACGCCGATCTGGGATGCGCATTTCGGCGAGGCGCTGAAAACCGTCACCCAGGCGCAGATCATCGATCCGCACGCGGCCGAACACGCGCAAGCGGCGGCCGGCGTGGACGGCAAGGCCGCCGCCTCGGCGATGGACAACTACGACAAGTCGTTTCACCAACCCGTGCCGACACCGAATGCGTTTGTCATCGGCGTGGGCAGCGGGGGCGGCGGTCAGTAACAACGATAAGCACCGGGGGGCGTCATGTATCGCGTAAAACAATCAGGGAGATACGGTGCGGCTCGCCGCGGCGAGCGCGGCGCGGTGTCGATCATCGTCGCGGTGTCGCTCGTGGCATTGATCGGCTTCGTGGGCCTCGCACTCGATCTCGGCAAGTTGTACGTCGCCAAAAGCGAGTTGCAGAACAGCGCCGATGCCTGTGCGCTGGCGGCCGCGCGCGATCTCACCGGTGCAACCGTCAATCTGTCCGTACCCGAGGCCGCCGGCATCACTGCCGGCCACCTCAACTACGCGCTTTTCCAGAGCGGCGCCGTGCAGATGACGACCGACAGCAGCGTGCTGTTCAGCGATTCGCTGAGCAACCCGTTCCTGCCGAAGAGTTCCGTCGCCAGCCCGGCGAGCATCAAGTACGCGAAGTGCACGACGTCGAAAACGAACATCGCGCACTGGTTCATCCAGGTGCTTGGCGCATTCACCGGCGCGACCATCGCCAATGCAACGGTTTCGGCTACGGCGGTCGCGACCGTCGGCGCGGCGCAAACCACCTGCGCGATTCCGGTCTTCATCTGCAAGCCCGGGACGGAGACCACTCCGCCGACGGCAGGCGCCAGCTATACGATCGGGAAGTGGCTCGCGTCGAAGAGCGGCTCATCTCCGGCCAGCGGCGCCGGCAACTTTGGGTGGGCCGCCCTCGACGGCAGCAGCAGCGCCAGTGAGATCAAGAATGAATTGACAGGGAATTATTGCAGCCTGCCCGCCGTCGGCGCGAACATCGGCTCGACCGGCAACAAGGTCGCCGACTCGGGCGCCTGGAATACGCGCTTCGGTATCTACGGCACCTCGTACAAGGGACCTCAAGACGGCGCGCCGGATTTCACGGGATACGCGTACACGGCAACAAACACGAGTCCGCCGCAGGACGCGTATGGCGACTTCGTCGGCAAGCGCAACACGTTTCAGAGCTATCAGGGGGACACGCTCTCCAAGATCGACACCAAGGGGTCGTACAGCGCCGGCAACTATCCGCTCGGCGCCGACCGGCGTCTCGCACTCGCGCCTGAACTCGACTGCGGCACGCTGGCGAGCAGCCACCAGGCGCCGGTCATTACCTGGGACTGCGTGCTGATGCTCGATCCGATGGAGTCCGGCGGCGGCGCCGGCCCGGTCCACCTCGAGTACCGCGGTTCGTCGTCCGCGCCGGGCAGTCCCTGTGCGACCCAGGGCGTTCCGGGTTCCGGCAGCGCGGTCGGGCCGCAAGTACCCGTGTTGCTGCAATAGAGGCCGTCATGAAAAAACACTCTTCCCGTCCGGCACGCATGCGCGGTGTAGCCGCGGTGGAATTCGCCATCGTGCTGATTCCGCTCGTCACGCTCGTGGCCGGCGTGGCCGAATTCGGCCATGCGATCTACCAGTACGAAGCGCTCACCAAGGCGACGCGCGATGCGGCGCGCTACCTGTCCAGCTACCTGCCGACCGATAGCGCCTACCCGGTTGCGCAAGCCCAGTGCCTCGCCGTCTACGGCAGTACGACCTGCCCCTCGTCCGGCAGCGGAACGGAACTCGTGACGGGTTTGACGACTTCGATGGTGGTCGTATGCGACAGCGCGCACACGAGCGGTTGCACCGATCCGTCCGACCCGACGCAGTTCGCCAACGTCCCGACCTACGACAACAACAACGGAGCCGGCCCTTCGAACGCGGCCGGCAGCATCAACCTCGTCGAAGTGAAGATCGCCGGGTATCCGTATTCCCCGATCCTCTCCTACTTCAACCTGGCGAACCTGACGTTCGGCAACATCGTTACCGTGATGAGGCAAGTGTCATGAACCCGCTTCCGCTTTCCCTATCGAGGCCGCTGCGCAAGCAACGCGGCGCCGCCGCCGTGGAGTTCGCGCTGGTTGCCGGCATTCTGTGCACGGTGCTGATCGGCATCTGCGAATTCGGCCGTGTGCTGTTTTACTGGAACACCGCGAGCGAGGCCGTTCGTCTCGGCGCGCGCACCGCCGTGGTCTGCGACGCGAACGCGGCGGTCATCAAGAGCAAGATGACCAGCCTGCTGCCCTTGCTCGCCGCGTCCAAGGTGAGCGTGGCCTACACGCCGACCGGCTGCGACGCCGACCCCACCACGGCACGCAACACGTGCCGGCTCGTCACGGTCAGCGTCACCAACGTCAGCGTGCAAACCATGATTCCGTTCGTGCCCCTCACGCTCACGATGCCGCCGCTCACCACCACGCTGCCGCGCGAAAGCCTCGCGACGTCGACGGGCGGCACCGTCTGTCAATAACTTCCCATAGCCAGGCATCCACGACCATGATCAACATTCTCATCACTTCGGAAGACGCCACGCGGCTTGCGCAAATCGTGCGTCTGATCGGCGAATGCGGCAACTATCGCACCACCCGCGTGGCGGGCAGACCGTCGTTGCTGATAGAGCGCGGCGACAGCCTCGATGCGTTCGACGTGCTGATCGTCGACGCATCGTCGCTCGACACCGCCGAGCTGCCGGTCGCCGCCAGGCTGTGCAGCGGGCGCGCTCAGGTCACCTGCATCCTGCTGATTCCGGACGCGTCGCCGCAGACGCTGATCGAAGCCATGCGCGCCGGCTTTCGCGACGTGCTCGGCTGGCCGCTCAATCGCGCCTCGCTCGGTGACGCGCTCTCGCGCATCGAGACTCAGCGGGCGCTGCATGGCGCGCACGAGACGCAGATCGTGTCGTTCCTGTCCTGCAAGGGCGGTGCGGGAACGAGCTTCATCGCCAGCAACGTCGCGCACGCGATCTCCGACACGCAGCAAAAAAAACGCGTGCTGCTGATCGACCTCAATCAGCTTTTCGGCGATGCCGCGTTTCTGGTCACCGAGGAAAAAGCGCCCTCCACGTTGCCGCAAATGTGCGCGCAGATCGAGCGCATGGACGCGGCTTTCTTCGACGCCTGCCTTGTGCACGTAAGCGATACGTTCCACATACTCGCCGGCGCCGGCGACCCGATCAAGGCCTCGGAGATCAAGGAAGAAAGGCTCGAATGGATTCTGGGCGTCGCAGTTCCGCGCTACGACCTGGTGATCTTCGATCTCGGCCAGTCCATCAATCCGCTTTCCATCCTCGCACTCGATCGCAGCGACCAGATTCATCTCGTGTTGCAGGCAAGCATGCCGCATGTACGAGCGGGCCGGCGTCTACAGGAAATCCTGGCGTCGCTCGCTTATCCGGCCGACCGCACGCGGCTGCTGCTGAACCGGTATACGCGCCACGGCGAACGCGCGCGCGCCGCATTGGAGGAAGTGCTCGGCATGCGTCCATATCAGGTCATTCCGGAGGATACCGAAGCAGTATTGGAATCGGTGAACCACGGCGTGCCGATCGCGAAGGTGAGCCGCAATAGCGGCGTGTCGCGCGGTCTGCTTGCGCTCGCGAGCAACATCGTCAGCCTGTCGGCGGGACCCGAAGGCAGCCGCGTCAAAAGCGAGCCGTTGCTCACCCGCTTCTTCGGCCGCAATCCGACGCCGAAACTCAAGACTATGTGATACACCCCAGGGAGACACACCATGTCGCTGCGTGAACAGATTTCCGCTCAACGCGTGCAGCCGTTCGGCGAACGCGAAAACAGCCAGCAAACGCCTAACCGGATGGCGCGCGGCGCCTACCAGAAGCTCAAACACGAAGTACATCAGTGCGTGCTCGAGCGCGTCGAGCTCGAACGTCTCGCACGGCTGCCGACCGAGCAGGTCCGCCACGAAATCGGCACGCTCATCTCACGTATTCTCGAAGAAGAGAAAGCGCCGGCCAACGATTTCGAACGCCGGCAACTGGTTATCGACGTGTACGACGAGATGTTCGGTTTCGGTCCGCTGGAAAGCCTGTTGCGCGATCCCACCGTGTCCGACATTCTCGTCAACACGTACCAGCATACCTACGTCGAACGCAAGGGGCGGCTTGAACTGACCGACGTGACGTTCTACGACGATACGCATCTGATGAAGGTGATCGAAAAGATCGTATCGCGCGTCGGACGCCGTATCGACGAATCGAGCCCAATGGTCGACGCGCGTCTGCCGGACGGCTCGCGGGTGAATGCAATCATTCCGCCTTCCGCAGTGGACGGGCCGCTGCTCTCGATCCGGCGCTTCGCGGTCAATCCGTTGCAGGTCTCCGACATGATCCAGTTGCAAAGCCTCACGCCGCCGATGGCGGAAGTGCTCGACGCACTGGCGCGCGCGAAGGTCAACGTGCTGGTGTCGGGCGGCACCGGCAGCGGCAAGACGACGCTGCTCAACGTGCTGTCGGGCTTCATTCCGGACGATGAGCGCATCGTCACGATCGAGGACGCCGCCGAACTGCAAATGCGTCAGCAGCACGTGCTGCGGCTCGAAACACGCCCGCCGAATATCGAGGGGCGCGGCGAGATCACGCAGCGCACGCTGGTGCGCAATGCGCTGCGGATGCGGCCCGACCGCATCATCCTCGGCGAGGTGCGCGGATCGGAAGCGCTCGATATGCTCAACGCGATGAACACTGGTCACGAAGGCTCGCTCGCCACCATCCACGCGAATACGCCGCGCGATGCGCTGACGCGCCTCGAAAACATGATCAACCTGGGCGGCCTGTCGCTGCCGACAAAAACCATGCGTCAGCAAATTTCGTCGGCCATCTCGGTGGTGGTGCAGGCGGCCCGGCTGACCGACGGGCGGCGCAAGATCGTCAGCATCCAGGAGATCACCGGCATGGAGGGCGACATCGTCAACATGCAGGAAATCTTCACGTTCAAGCGCACCGGCATCGACGAAAACGGCATCGTGCGCGGGCGCTTTTGCGCGACCGGCGTACGGCCCAAATTCGCCGAGCGCTTGCAGGCGTTCGGCATCACGTTGCCCGATCAGACCTACGATCCGGGACGGCACTTCGAAACCACGTGATCCGGCCAGGCCGATCCGCTCATTGACTCGCCGCGGTCTCAGGAGACCTGCATGAACCCGATCTTCTACGCATTCGCCATCTTGCTGTTCCTCGCTGTCGTGCTCGCGCTCGAGGGCGGCTACCAGTGGTGGAACAATCGTCACGGCCCCGCCGCCCGTCGGATCGAATCGCGTATCCGCGCACTATCCGCCGGCGGGCAGGTTCATAAGGATCGCTTGACGATCCTGAAGAACCGCATGCTGAGCGAGTCGGAAACGCTCGACAAGCTGCTGATGCGGCTGCCGCGCATCCAGACGCTCGACCTGTGGATCCAGCAATCGGGGCTCAAGTGGTCGATCGCGCGGTTGTTCGGCACAAGCCTCGTGCTGCCGGCAACCGTGCTCGCGGTGGCTACGTTCACCCCCGTGCCGATGCTGTTCGCCGCGCTTGGCGCGCTGACCACATCGGTATTTCCGTTCCTGTACGTGAGCCGGCGACGCAGCCAGCGGCTGCGTCAACTCGAACGCCAGTTGCCGGACGTCGCCGACATGATCAGCCGCGCGCTGCGCGCGGGGCATGCGTTCTCCGGAGCGATCGGCATGGTGAGCACCGAGTTCGCCGAACCGATGGGTGGCGAATTCCGCATCACGTTCGACGAAATCAACTACGGCGTCTCGCTGAACGAGGCCTTGATGAATCTCGCAACGCGCGTGCCGATCCGCGATCTGCGTTACTTCGTGATCGCCGTGCTGATTCAGCGCGAAACGGGCGGCAATCTCGCGGAGGTGCTGGACGGCATTGCGACGCTGATTCGCGAACGTCTGAAACTGTTCGACAAGATCCGCGTGCTGTCGGCGGAGGGCAAGTTGTCGGCGTGGATACTCGGCCTGCTGCCGTTCGCCACCGCGGCGTTCATGATGGTCCTCAACCCCAAGTTCCTCGACGTGCTGTGGCAAGACCCGGCCGGCATCAAAATTCTGGAGACGATAGCTTTCTCCATGTTATTCGGCGTGCTGTGGATGCGGCGCATCGTAAAGATTCGCGTCTGACGGCGCTTGCCGCACAGGCGCGCCACAGAACAAGATATTAAGGAGCTGTCATGCAAACGCTCGACTCGATGCATATGCTGTTGCTGGCCGGTCTTTTCGCCGTGGTGTTCGGCGCGGCATTCGCCGTGATGCTGCTGTTCTCGCCACGCGATATGCGCCGGCGCATCGAACAGGCGGGCGGCGCGAACCTGCCTATGTCCGAACCCGGCAGTACGTCGACCGGGTCCGCATGGCTCGAAAAGCTCGCGGAGATTTCGCAGCCGATCTCGAAGCTGTCGATCCCGGCCGAAGGCTGGGAAAATTCGGCGCTGCGCGTGCAAATGATGAATGCAGGCTGGCGCACGCAGGGAGCCGCCGCGCTTTACTTCGCTGCAAAGACTGTACTCGCGCTCGCGCTGCCGCTGATCGCGCTCATGTGGCTGGCCAATACGTCGCTCGCAGCGCAACAGTATATGTTGATGGGCACGCTCGCCCTGCTCGCCGCGATCGGCTACTACCTGCCGAACTTCGTGCTGACGCGCCGCATCGCGTGGCGCAAGCGGACTATCTTCGAGGATTTTCCCGACGCGCTCGATCTACTGACAGTGTGTGTCGAAGCGGGTCTCGGCCTCGACGCCGCGTTGATGAAAGTGGCGGGAGAAATCGAATTGCGCAGCCCGGTGGTCGCGAGCGAACTTCAACTCATGCTGCTCGAAATGCGCTCCGGGTTTGCCAAGGAGAAAGCACTGCGCAATCTGGCGCTGCGCACGGGCGTCGAGGATGTCGATTCGTTCTGCGCGATGCTGGTGCAGGCTGAACGTTTCGGCACCAGCATCGGTTCGTCATTGCGCGTGCTTTCGGACACGCTGCGCACACGCCGGCGGATGCGCGCGGAAGAGCAGGCGGCGAAAATCGCGCTGAAATTGCTGTTCCCGCTCATCTTCTGCATCTTTCCCGCGCTGCTCACCGTTCTGCTGGGGCCCGCGTTCATCCACATCTACCGGGTTCTGCTGCCCACGTTGAGCGGCGGCGGTTAGCGGGTAAGCGAACCGGCGTGCTTGCGGATCGTATGTTGTCGGGGAAAGTACCGATATGTCCACTGGCGAATCGGGACGTTACTGCTGTATAGGCGTTTCGCGCACCTCGCGGCAATAGCGGCATCGATATTTTTTTGCGGCGACCGCAGCGAGTAGCATCACAAAGTATCGTGACGTCATCGCGCAGCCGGTGTTCAGGCGTGCAACGACGTAAAAAAGAAAGGGGAGCACCGTGCCAAAATCACCTGACCGTGCCGGAACGACCGCCTGCGTGACGGCCAGCCCGACTGAGTCGGCTTCCCCGCGCCTGCCTGACACTCAGCGCCGTCTGATCTGCGTTGCTCGCACACCGGACGACGTGCTCCTCGCCGATATGCGTTCCGCCGGCTGGGACGTTGTCGTGACGAAAACCGCCGCGGGCGCCGAGGCCGCGACGAAGAAAACCGGCGTCGCCGCGGGCATCATCGATTTCGACGGCTTCACACCGCGCGACTTTCCCGTGCTCAAGGCATGCCTGAGCCAGACCGCCATCGGCTGGGTGGCCATCACTGTCGAGGGTCAATCGGCAAGCAAGGCGGTGCGCGAACTGATCCGCAACTACTGTTTCGACTACGTCACGCTGCCGCTGCCGCGCGAATGGATCTCACAGGTACTCGGGCACGCTCGAGGCATGGCGGCATTGGACTATGCCGACGCCGCCGCCGAGACCCCGCTCGTGGACGGCAACGAGATGGTGGGCAATTGCGAAGCCATGCGGCAGCTTTTCAGCACCATCCGCAAGGTCGCCAACACGGACGCCAGCGTGTTCATTTCCGGGCAGTCAGGCACCGGCAAGGAGCTCACCGCGCTCGCGATCCACAGGCGCTCGCCGCGCCGCAGGGCGCCTTTCGTTGCGATCAATTGCGGCGCGCTTCCGCACCATCTTCTGCAGTCCGAGTTGTTCGGCTACGAGCGCGGCGCGTTCACGGGTGCGGACCGGCGCAAGATCGGCCGCATCGAATCGGCGAACGGCGGCACACTGTTTCTCGACGAAATCGGCGACATGCCGCTCGAAGCGCAAACGAGCCTGTTGCGCTTCCTGCAGGAAGGCAAGATCGAAAGACTCGGCGGCAACGAGTCGATTTCCGTCGACATCCGCATCATTTCAGCGACCCACGTCGACCTCGATGCCGCGATACTCGACGGACGCTTTCGCGCCGACCTGTTCCATCGCCTGTGCGTGCTGCGCGTCGACGAACCGCCACTGAGCAAACGCGGCAAGGATATCGAAGTCCTCGCGCACCACGTCCTGCAGAAGTACAAGACCGACAGCACGCACAAGATTCACGGCTTCACGCCGTCGGCTATCGAGGCCATGAGTCACTACCACTGGCCCGGCAATGTGCGCGAGTTGATCAATCGCGTGCGCCATGCGCTCGTGATGGCCGAAGGCAGGTTGCTGACGCCGCGTGACCTCGATCTCGAATCGGCGGCCGACAAACAAGCGGCAACGCTCGACCATATCCGCGAAGCGGCCGAGCGCGGCGCAATCGAAACCGCATTGCGGCGCTACAACCACCGGCTGGGCGAAGCGGCGACCGCGCTCGGCATCTCGCGCGTCACGCTGTATCGGCTGATGAACGCATACGGAATGCGCGATGCGGCAGGCGCGGCGGTGGACCCTATGGATGATGAGCCGGACGGGCAAGCACCTGTGTGAATTGTCGCCGTGCGGAAACTGCGGTTCCTCTTTGTGAAAGCCCTGAACGTGCCCCCGTTAGTTGCGCGCCGTCAATTGAATCAAAGCAGTCTCGATCGATGCCTGATCGCGCTCGCCAATCGCGCCCTCCACTCTTTTGCTGATCTTGAACAACGGCAGCGCGGGCGGCGGATTGTATTTCAGCGTATGAACCGAACAGCCCGTTTGCGTTCGCAACGCCTCGGCCATGAATGCGGGAATCAACGCCCATGCGCCGGACCGCTGAAGCAGAGGCGCAAGCATGTGACTCTTGTCGACTGAGTTCACGAGCCGCGACAAACCACGTCTCGTCCGCCATATATCCAGCTCGGCCGACCACGGCAGATAAACCTCCCGCGAAGGATCGAAGGCGGTCATATCGGCTTCCGGTTCCAGCGCGCCGCCTTCACCCGGCACATATGCGATCAACATCGGAAAAGTGTTCAACTGAACGGACATCAGATCCGCGTGCTCCGCCGGCGACAGTGCAAACGCGAGACTCAGATGCCCAGACGCCACCCGATTGGCAAGCTGCCAGTAACGGCCGCTTTCCAGATGCAGACGAATGGCGGGCTGCTCCTGCGAAAGTGCCGTGAGAAACGACGGCAAAACGTGGATCGCGACCGCATCCACCGCGCCGATCGCGAGATATCGATCGTTCGTGGCCTTGAGTTGCTCTGCCTCGATTTCCAGCATCTTCCAGCGCTCGGCGATGTCGAGAAACCGCTCGCCGTCCGTCGTCAGCGCGATTCGCCTCGAGCCACGCGAGCGCAAGATCAACGCATGCCCAATGCGGCGTTCCAGCGACTGAATCCGGTACGACACGGTCGACTGTGTCGTGCAGACGATTTCCGCCGCCTGCAACAGGCTGCCCGAATGAACGACAGCCAGAAAGGTATTGATCTCCTCGCTGAACAACATATTCAATACCTCGATATATGGTCAATAAAGAACCCCATTGACCGATATTTTCCGCTTCCCTAGCCTGTAAGCAAGTTGAACAAAAAAGCGTCGTTTCAATTCCACGTCATTCGCCGGAGCGGAGTTTCCATGGCTAGCAAGCGTGTCAGCATCGATGATCTTCCCACCAGCCGTTTCCATCGGCGCATTGCATTCGTCGCGGCGGGGGGCCCGTTTTGCGACGGGTATTTACTTGGAATCATTGTCGTAGCGTTGCCGTTCATCGGCCAGAGTCTTCATCTGGACGCCTTGCAAATGGGGCTGATCGGCGCGGCGAGTTTGATCGGCATGTTCATTGGCGGCATTGTGTTCGGTCCGATGACCGACCGGTTCGGGCGTCAATCGATGTACGTGCTCAACCTCGCCGTCTTCGTGATCTGCTCGCTTGCGCATCTATTCGTCAACGACGTCACCACGCTATTCGTATTGCGTCTCGTGATGGGCATCGCGCTCGGCGCGGACTATCCGATCGCAACCGCCCTCGCCTCGGAATTTCTGCCGAAAAAACTGCGTGGACCGATTCTCTCGAGTCTCGTGCTGTTTCTATGGGTCGGTTACACGATCAGTCTCGCGACCGGTTTGTTCGTCGCCGGCAGCGACAGCAGCATCTGGCGATACATTCTCGCAAGCGCGGCCATTCCGTCGGCGATCTTTCTCGTGCTGCGCATGAACATTCCGGAGTCGCCGCGCTGGCTGATTTCGGTGGGACGCAAAGAGCAGGCGCGCCAGGTCGTCACTGATTACCTGGGTCCGCAAGCCGACTTCGACCACCTCGTGGCAGACACGCCGGTCAGTACGAAGCGAAGCGGTCTGGGACTGTCGAGCATCCGCGAACTGTTCGCACGAGGGTATGGCCGCGTGCTGCTGTTCTGCTCGATCTTCTGGATGTGCCAGATCGCGCCGTCGTTCGCGATCAAGACTTTCCAGCCGCTATTGTTGAAATCGCTCGGCGTGACTCAGGCATTGGCAGGGTCGCTGGTCATCATTTCTTTCGCCGTGGTGGGGACCGCTATCGGCATGCTCGTCATCAATCGCATCGGCCGCCGCCTGCTGCTCCTCAGCGCCTACGTGTTGTCCACGCTTTCGTTGTTGCTTCTCGCGACGCCGCTTTCCACCTTTGCGGTGCTCGCGATCGGATTGTTCATTCTTTTCACGGTTGCCGAGGCTGCGGGCTCGGCGTTGCAATTCGTCTATCCGAATGAGGTTTTCCCCACCGATCTACGCGCGACCGGTATGGGGCTCGCGATGTCCGTCAGCCGGATCGGCGCCGCGGCAGGCACCTTCCTCCTGCCGATGACGATTGCAAAGCTCGGCAGCGCAAACGGCCTGTTGATCGCGGGCGCGATCAGCGCGGTTGGACTCGTCGTGTCATATCGCATGGCGCCGGAAACGCGCGGCCTCTCGCTCGCCGAATCGCATCGCGCTCAAACGTCACCTGGCAGCACAACTAGCATGAAGGAAAATGAGGCAAGAACATGAACAAGTCTTCTCCAAAGGTTTTGATCGTCGGCGCGGGTATTCTCGGCTCGGTACTCGCGTATGACCTTGCACGCCGCGGCGCGCGCGTGACGATTATCGACAAGGGTGAAGTGGCGAAAGGGGCGACGTCCGGCTCGTTTGCGTGGATCACCAATCAGACGAAATTCCGCAATGCCGATTCGCTTGGCGAAGTGGGCGCAAAGCACTATTTCAATCTGCACCGGCTATCGCATTTGCGTTGGCGCTATCTGCAGGACGACGTCAAAAGCACGCTGCCGATTCGCTGGGCCGGCTGTTTTCAGTTGGCCGAACCGGGCGGTTCCGAAGCAAAGGAACTGGAAAGTGAACTCGATCGGCGCCTGCGTTGGGGCAGCCCGACGTTCCGCCTGAGTTCCGCGGAAGCGCGCGAGATAGAACCGTCAATGCAGCCCGGCGACGAAACCTTCATTACCTATACGCCGGACGAAGGCATGATGTCGCCGGTTGAACTGACTTCGACGATGCTGAAGGAAGCGATCGCGCTCGGCGTGAAGTATTCGCCCTATGACGAGTACGCGGGATTTACACGAACCGCCGGCGGCTATGAAGTGACCAGCTCGAAGGGCAAGCGTGAAACCGGTCTGCTCATTTTTGCGGGTGGCATAGCCAATCCGGAATTCGTCGAGGGAACCGATCTGAAGGCGCCTCTGATTCATAGCACTGGAAGCGTCGTGCATCTCGCACCGCTACCGCCGCTTTTCAGCAGCGTCGTTCTCAGTTCACATGTGCACGCAATCCAGCGCATGGATGGTCGAGTGGTCATTGCCAAGCATTTTTCCGGCTCGCCCGTTGGCGACCCCAGCACTCCTGTGCCCGAAGAACTGGTTGAGATCGCATCGAAGATTTTGCCTGGGCTGAAAGGCGCATCTGTCGAAAAAGTAACGGAGACGCGGCGTGTGATTCCATCGGACGGTCTGCCGGTATTCAGCCGCAGCACCGATTTTCCGGGCGTCGCCGCGATCACGACGAACGCGGGGGTAAGCCTCTCCGCGATTCTCTCGCAGTTGATCACGACCGAGCTACTCGATGAAGTACACGTGGACCTTCTCGATCCGTATCGGTCGGCGCGGTTTAGTCGATAACCAGGTGCTGGAAACGTGTATGTGTCTCTCGCGTTACCGTGGCATAGCCGCATACGCCGCCACGGCGACATCGCTCGCCACGGACGCGAGAGCCCGACTGTACGCCTCGACCCGCGCGTCGTAGCCTGGCGCGCTCACGGCCTCGTGCACAACCGAGCGCCCGTTCACTTTCCGCCCTGCCTTCGGCGGACGCACGGACCAGATTACGGCCAGCGTTATCGTGCCGTCCGCCGACGAATCGAAACTCTGCACGTCAATTGACACGCGGTAGGCGTCATCGTCCACACGTTGTGGATAAGTGGAGATCATCGCCTCCGGCATAAGCCGCGCGAGATTCGCGGCTAAAACGCGTGGAATCTGACTCTTCAACGGCTCGGCCCAGCGGGCGAACTCATCGATCGACACGCGGTTCGCATCCAGCCTGGAGACGATTTGCGGTCGATCGACCAGTTCCGGAACCGTAACCGGATCGATCGCGATCGAGATCTCGATCGGATCGGCGTCTTGCGGCGGTGCGACAGCTTGAACCGGACTCAATGTATAGAACTTTGACGCCGGCGACGTTGCACATCCCGCGAAAAACATCAGCACGAACACGCTCACCAATAGCGTTGAATATCGACTCATTACTTATCCTCGACCTTGCCGCGCAGCAACGCTTCCGGATGGCGTTGCAGATACTCCGCAAGCGAGCGGAACGAGGCAGCGGTGCGTGACAACTCACGCATTGTCTCCGCGCTGCTTTGCTGCAAAGGCGAGTCGCTTTGCAACGCGCGATTCGCTGACGTGAGTGCTTCCCGGGCCGCGCTCAACGTCGCCTTTGCGTCGGGCGCCAGATCGGTGTTGATCGTATTCATCAACGTATCCGCATCAGTGAGCGTTTTGCGCAGGTCATGGCTGATTCCCTCGAATGGGATCTTGTTCAACGTAGCCACAAGCGTGGTGATCGAGTCTTGCAAGCTCTGCAAGTTGCCTGGCACCGTCGGAAGTTGGGGCGTCTTTTTACTCCAGTCCATGCTCGCCTTCGCGGAAGCGGGGAAGAAATCGATCGCGATATAGAGTTGCCCCGTAAGCAGGCTCGCTGTTCTTAGTTGTGCGCGTAGTCCTTTTGCCACCAGGTAGTCCGCAAACTCCTTGCGCTCCGCCGGTATTCGCCCGGCGGCGCTTCCTGCTTCATCGCGAGAAATCAAACGCTCGGGAAAAATACTGACTTCGACGGGGATACTGAATTCCTTCGTCGCCGGATCAAAGTGTGTGCTGATCGCCGATACCTCGCCGATGACTATCCCGCGGAAATCAATGGGCGCGCCGACAGTCAACCCGCGCACCGACTCCTTGAAGTTCAGCACGTATTTGTCGACGATTGCGTCGTGCCGCTTCATCGCTTCGGCCCGATCAGCGAAAAGTTTGTACTCGTGCCGCGTCTCTGCTTCGATTCGTGGAGCTGTCCCAAGCGGAGTCTCGAATGCGAGACCGCCAATCAGGAGCGACACCATCGATTCCGTGTTGATCTTCACGCCGGTCGTATCCAGCGTCATATCGACGCCGCTTGCGTGCCAGAAGCGGCTGTCGCCGGTCACGTACCTGTCGTAAGGCGCATTGATAAATACGTGCAGGGTCATTCCAACGCCGTCCGGGTCAAGCGCGTACGAAACGATCTGCCCGACCTGAAGCCGCCGGAAAAAAACTGGAGAGCCGATATCGAGTGAACCGAGGTTCTCGCTCTTCAGCACGAACTCTCGCCCCGGCGCACCTGACGCGAGAACCGGAGGTGACTCCAGCCCGACGAAATCGCCACGCGCCGTTTTCGAAGTACCGATATCCATTCCGATATGAGAACCGGTCAATAGCGTTCCGATGCCCGATACCGTACCGCCGGCGATACGCGGTCGAACAACCCAGAACCGGGTATCCTCGACGAGCATGCTGGAAGCGTTGCGCGACATCTCCGCACTGGCAAGCACGGTCTTGTGATCGTCGGACAGTTCGACGCTCCTGATCACGCCCACGTCGACATTCTTGAACTTGATCTTCGTCTTGCCCGCCTCGATACCCTCACCGGTGGAGAACCTGATCGTGACGGTCGGGCCTGTTTGCATCACGGAACGCACCACGAGCCAGCCGGCGATCAGCACGGCGACCAGCGGCACTAACCAGATAAGCTGTATGCGCCATTTCGATGATTTACTAGCGGCGGCTTCGGGAATACCGGCCTCGTTCTGATCATCATTCTGTCCGGACAACTTATTCACCTTCTGACTCCACAGCGTCCCATATCAGCCGTGGATCGAACGACAACGCGGCGAACATGGTCAGCACGACGACCGCGCCGAATGCAATCGCGCCGGGACCTGCATCGATGGTTGCAACCGTACCGAATTGCACGAAGGCAACCAGAATGGTAATGACGTAAATGTCGAGCATCGACCAACGGCCGACAATCTCCACGAACCGATAAATACGCGTTCGCGTCCGTGGGATCAGCGAAGAGCGCAACTGGGTGCTCCACGCGAGGTAGGCTAACGACAGGATTTTGAGCATGGGCACCACGATGCTTGCAACAAAGACGATCGCGGCAAGCGACCACGACCCCGAGGTCCAGAGGTAAACAACGCCCGTCAGGATGGTGTCGGATTGAGCGCCGAACAGCGTGCTGGTAACCATGACCGGCAGGAGCACAGCCGGGATGTAAAGGATCATGGCGGCGAACAGAAATGCCCAGGTGCGTACGAGACTATTGGGCTTGCGCGAATGCAGCGCCGCGTTGCAACGCGGGCAGGTTCCGACGTGCACGTGGACGAGCGGCTTCGACAACAAGCCGCAATCGTGGCAAACGAACAGACCCGCGCGCGCGGCGGTAGCCGATGTGGTGTTGGTAGTAAGCGCATGCGGCATATCGCGCCCTTGCACGGAATCGATGCGCGCCCATATATCGCGCGGATTGAACGTCACGGCCGCTGCCGCAAGCAGTACCATGACCGCTCCGAACGCCCAGATCGCGACGCCAGGGACAACCAGGGCAATGTGCTGCAGCTTGACGAGTGCGACCAGCATGGCGAGCATGAGTACTTCGATCATTCCCCACGGCGCAACGTGGCGGAGCACGCGAAGAACGATCTCGGGCCGTTGAGGCAGGCCGCCAATATGCAACGGTATGAGCACATAGATCACGGAGGCTATGTTCAGTGCCGGCATCAACAGCGTCGTCACGAAGACAAGGCCGGCAATTGGCCACATACCGTCCAGGTACAGCGAATAAGCCGCCCCGAACAGCGTGGTTTCGACCAATACTCCGTTGACCCACAGTCCCACGATAGGAAAGCAGTTGGCAACCACGAACAGCACAGCGGCAGCCAAAGTGAGTGCCAGCGCGCGATCGTAGGTTGCCGGCAAGCAGCGGTAGAGCGTTGCATTGCATCGCCGGCACCGCGCGACACCGCCCTCGACTAGCGACGTCTCCCACTGGAGAAAGTCACATTCGTGACATGCGATCAATTTGGCTTTCTTCATCTTCCGCATCCGCTCGCGGCCGTGCGCTCCGGGAAGCGCACGCCATTTATCCGGCCGGCGCGGCACGTTCATGCAGCGCCATAGATATCGCCCAACTTCGCCGGAGCCGGCCGTATCGGCCGTCCCCATCGCGTTTTAGCCGTGGTTCACTTGAATTGCGCTACGAGCGCGTCGGCCCCTTTATCGATACCGGTTTTCGATGCACTGAGCGATCCGAAGCTCGCACCGACGTTGTACGGATTCGGGTACTGCTTCGTCACGTAGGCATTGAGCAGACGGTTCGTCGAAGCGTCGTAGATTTCAACCGCGTAGGTGACGGAGCCTGTGAAAGCGCCCTCTTTGCCACGGGCCGTTTGAACTACGTTGTAAATGCCGCCCGCAATGTCGAACCGTGAAAAGGTGCTGATCACCGGCGTCGTGGTCGCCGCGCCCGTGAGGGTCAGCTTCAGGCGCAGCGTGCTCAGGCCCGGCTCGTTCGCCAGTTCAAAACGCGTCCGGAGTTTTTCTGCAAACGTTGTTTGCATGTAGCTGGCGAGGGCCGCTTTGTCCTTGTCCTGCATGTCGCCGAACTGATTGTCGGCACCCCGGTAAACCACCACCGGATCGATAATCACTCGGCCGTACTTGCGCCAATCGACCTGCGTCGCAAAGCGATAAGGCACACGCCCTGACTCATCCTGCTGATTGGGCTGCAACGAGGACGACGACGCGATCCCCGAATACGCAACGGGTTTCACGCTCGAACAGCCCATCAAGGCGGTGCAAATGGCGGCAACCAGCAAGTGCCGCGGCTTCATTGACTTATACATTCAGATCTCCAGTTTCGATTCCGCGCCTGGCGTTTGCACGACCGGGTCAGACAGGACAGTTCATGTGAGGCGCAAGCCTAACACCGCAAACCGCATTTACAAACCGACTATACGGTTTGTTTACAACTTAAACCGTCGGATATGCCGGGCTTAATTTCAGGTGACGCTAGTATCAGACGTGCTTAACGTTCGACAATTATTTCGCGCGCGTTTAACGACATGTTGGAACGGCGCGATGGCCGTACGGCGCGCGGCTCTCTTTTGACGTCAGGAGCCGTCGACCACTGACGTTCATCCAGCAAGCGATCGAACAAACGCCCGCGCTCCTTTTCCGAAAGCGGACAAAGCCCGAAGAGAGCCGTCAATGCAAGGCCGTTGGCCGCGGCCCAGCGCAGCAGCGCCAGATCCGGATCGGCTGCCTCGCTCCTGATACGTTTCACTTTCGCCACATCGCTCTCCCGGATGGGAGACAAAAGGGTGGGATCCTCCACGAGCGCGGCAAGTATGGCCAAGGCGACTGAGTGCGGCTGGGTAACGGTTTCGCGCAATGTCGCGACCTGTGCCAGAAGGTTGGCTTCGGGCGTGGCGGAACCGAGCGCAGCCAGATATTCTCGAGAAAATTTCTCGAAGTACTCGGTCTGGTGTTCGAGCAACGCTTTCAGCACATCGCCTTTTGTGCGGAACTGATGCATCAATCCACCCTTGCTTATGCCGCTTTCGCGCGCGATGGCGTCAAACGTCAGCCGGCCGGGACCATCGCGAGCAACGATGGTGAGCGCCGCCTGAATGGCCGCCTGGCGAGAACGTTCCGAACGGGTGGGGTTGTCCATTGTTCCTCTCGAGTGCGGTTGCAAGTTCACACAGCCGCGCCAAAACATGCCTGAGCATCTGAGGACGCAGACTAACACCGTCAATGCGATATGTAAACCGTCTAGATGGTTTGTTTTTTACATGAGACACGGATCGTGTTTGCTCGTGGGTGCCGTGAAGCCACACGTTCACAGCGCGTGTCGCGCTCGTGCCTGCCTGAAGCGTCACCGTGCGAACCTCTTGCGCCCAGGCCGTACGCGACGCCTGGTCGCCGCGTTCGGCGCCGGCGCCATTCGATATGCGCCGGGGCGAACGCGGCGCACAGTCCTACTCTTGTCGGCTCTGCGAAGCCGAAACCCGCGATACGCTTACAGCGCCGCGGTGACGATCACCTCGACGCGAATCTCCGGCGAAGCCAACGCGGCCTCGCACGTCGCGCGCGCCGGCGTGGCATCGCTCGGCACCCAGGCTTCCCATGCGGCGTTCATCGGACCGAAGTCGCGCGCCATATCGGCCACCCAGATCTGCACGGACAACAGACGCGTTTTATCGGTGCCGGCGGTTTTCAGGTGCCCGTCGAGCTTGCTCAGGATTTCTTCGGTTTGCGCTTTCGCGTCGCCATCGCGTGAGGTCGCGGTGAGACCGGCGACGTAAACAGTGCCGTTGTGAATCACGATGCGCGAGAGGCGCGGGTTGGTTTCGAAACGTTGAATATCGCTCATTGCCTGTACTTTAGGGTGGGTGAAGAAACTTGAAGGGACTTGAATCGACCTGATGCGCGTCGCGTTCACTACTGCACTACAGCACTACAGCGCTGCCGTCGCGAAGCGCCCAATGCGAAACGCGTCGATGTCGTGCGTCGTGAGTTTGTCGCAAACCAGATCGGCGACCACGCTGCCGACAATCGGTCCGAGTTCGAAACCATGAGCCGAAAAACCGAACGCGTGCACGAGACCATCGTGCGTACCGCTGCGGGAAATCACCGGAATGCCGTCCGGCATGAAGCCTTCAATGCCGGCCCAAGCGCGGTTCACCGCCACGTGCTGTAAATGCGGAAACAGATCGGTGACCGTGCGCGCGCTTTTGCCCAACTGCGGAAAATCGAGCGGGCATTGCCGCGCCCGCATGTCGGCGGTGCATTCGAGCGCGCCGCCGATTACGACGGTGCCGTTGCCGAACTGCTTGAACGAGAGCGGTCGTCCGGTCGCGCCGAGCACAGGTTTGACGAAAGCCGGTACAGCCTGCGTCACCATCAGCATCAAGCCGCGCGGCTCGATCTTCACCGGCTCGCCCGCTTGCAGTGCGAATTCGCCGGCCCACGCGCCCGCCGCATTGACCACGTGCGGCGCGCGCCATGGTCCGCTTGCCGATTCGATGTTCCACTGGCCGTCGCGGCGCACGATGCTGTGGACCGCGCACTGCTCGTGTATCTCGACGCCCGCTTTCTGCGCCGCGAGCCGGAACGCCGTCACCGCGCGAAACGGCAACGCGTAGCCGTCATGCTCGGCCCACACCGCGCCCACGACATGATGCGCAAGACTCGGCACGAGCTCGCAAACGGCATCGGCGTCGATCAGCACTTCATGCGTGAAGCCGAGCGCTTGCAAATGCGCGACACGTGCGCGGCATTCGTCGAGTTCCGCGTCGCTCTCCGCGACTTTCAATTGACCGGATGCAACGAAGCCGGCGTCGTCGCCCACCAGTTCAGCGAGCCTGAACCATAACTCGCGCGAGGCCAGCGACAGCGCGATCTCCGCGTCATGGCGACCCAGCGTGCGCACGCCGCCGGCATTGACGCCCGATGCATGCCGGCCGCACACGTCGCGTTCGAGCACGGCCACGCGTGCACCGCGCCGCGCCAGATGCAGCGCGCTCGACAAGCCGTGCAAGCCGCCGCCGATCACGACGACGTCAGCGCCCGCGGGTTCGCTCGCGCCGTTCATCGTGCGGAGGAATTTTGAGCTTCGGCGGCAGTCTCATCTCGTTGCGCCGCCGCGCGTTTCAGCGCTGCGTCGTGCGCGACCGCAAGTTCCCCGAGCGTGACCGGTTTGATCGGCGGACGCACGCGGTAATAGCCGACCTCGGCGGGCTGCACGCCCCGCGCATCGGCGATCACTTCCGTGACGGTCAGTCCGCATAGGCGGCCCTGGCACGGCCCCATGCCGCAGCGTCCAAACGACTTCGCCTGATTCGGCCCAAGGCAGCCGAGCTTCACGATGCCGCGCAATTGACCGGCGGTGACTTCCTCGCAACGGCACACTGTGACCTCATCCGCGGGGATGCGATTCGCGTCTTTCGGACGATACAGCGCGTCGAGAAACGGGCGGATGTGCAGCGTTTCACGCAACGCCCGTGTGAACGGAGCCGCCAGCGAGTCACGCGCGGCGCGGTCGATACGTCCGGCTCGATGCACGATCTCCAGCGCCGCGAGCCTGCCCTGCTCCGCCGCGGCCTGCGCACCGCCGATGCCCCGGCTGTCGCCCGCGACGTAAATGCCCGGCACGTCGAGTTCGCCCCATGTATCGGTAATGGGCACCCAGCACAGTTGCGCGTCGTCCCAGCGATGCTGCGCGCGCAACGACCAGCTGATCTGCGTGTTCGGCACGACGCCCTGATGCAGCAACACCACCTCGGTGGGAATACGCTGCGCGCTGCCGTTGACGGTAAACCGGATCGCGGCAAGCGCATCCATTCCTTCGAGCGCGAGATTCGTCGCGCCCTGATGAAACGGCACACCGGCGCGTTTCAACGCGCGCATCAGCTTCAGCCCTTTCGCGAGTTGCCGCCAGCCCTTCAGCGCGCCGCCCAGATGCGCGAGCGCGCGGCGATAGTCGGCACTATCCGTCGTATCGACGATGGCGCGAATCGGCACGCCCGCACGCAGATACTGCCAGCCGAGCAGATACAGCAGCGGGCCGCAGCCCGCGAGCACGACCGGCTGCGACGGCACGACCTCGGCGCTCTTCAGCAAAATCTGCGCGGCGCCGGCGGTCAGCACGCCGGGCAGCGTCCAGCCCGGAATCGGAAACGGGCGCTCCATCGCCCCGCTGCACAGAATGATCGAGCCGGCTTGCAGCGACTTTACTACGCCATCCTGAACATAATCGACAGTGCGTTCAGCTGTTACCTGCCACACCGACGCACCGCGTTCATGCTTCGCCCCGCTCGCGGCGAAGGCGCGCGCCAGTTCGCCGCCCGCGGCATAGTCCGGCCCGAGAATGTTCAGACGCCGCGCGTTGGTCTGCGTGATCGCGCGATAGATTTGCCCGCCGGGCGCGGCCTGTTCGTCGAGTACGGTCACGCTCAGGCCGCGTTGCGCGGCGAGCGTCGCCGCGGCCATGCCGGCCGGCCCCGCGCCGACGATCACCAGATCGACCTGATTAGCGCTCATCGCCCGTGCCTCCCGCCAGACCAATGAAATCGTTCAATTCGCGCATGCCGAGTTGCGAGCGGATCGCCATGCCGTCGGCGACCGGCACGAGGCAGCTCTGCCGGTTCGCCACGCCGTCGATTTCGACGAGACATTCGAAGCACACGCCCATCATGCAATACGGCGCACGCGCCGCGCCGCTCACGGGCGTGGTCCGGAAGCGCTCCACGCCCGCCGCCAGCAACGCAGCGGCAACACTTGCGCCTTGCGGCACGCGCAGCGCTTTGCCGTCGAACGTTATGGTGACGGTGCCGGTGTCGATCGCGCCGCCCGGCGCATCCGCCGGCAACACTTTGAAAAGACTGTCAGTGACCATGTGTGAATACCTTGTCGGTCTGCAAAAAGCGCTCGCCGGAGAAATGTTCGATGCCGGCGGGCGCGACGTCCCGCGCGATCCACGGCGCGACGCGCAGTGCATGCGCGGCGGCGAGCGTGACGCCGCTATGGCAGGTCACGACGTAGGCGCCCGGGCACGTTGCCGACTGTTGATAGATGGGAAAACCGTCGGGGCTCAGCACGCGCAAAGCGCCCCACGCACGCACCAGCTTCACTTCGCCCAGCGCGGGGAAACTGCGCACGCCGCGCCACGCGATATGGCTCACCACGTCGGCGGTCACGCCGTCGTTGAAGCCGACGTCTTCCATCGAATCGCCGATCTGCACGGTGCCTTCGTCGGTTTGCCGCACGTATGTCGTGGGGAAATCGAGGAAATGGGCGACGCGCTCCGCGATCAGCACCTGTCCGCGATTCGGTGCGACCGGCGCATGAATGCCGACCTGCGGCGCGAGCGTGCGATTGCCGAGCCCCGCGGCCAGCACCACACGTCCCGCATGAAAACGCTGCCCGCCCGCGTCGACCACAAAACCGCTGCCGTCGCGTTCGATACGCTGCGCCCGCACACCCGAGGTCATCTTCACGCCGCGCTTGCCGCATGCGGTATGCAGCGCGCGCAGCAGTTTGAGCGGATTCGCGTGACCGTCCATCGGCGAATAACTCGCGCCGATCACCTGCGGACCGACCGCGGGCAAGCGGCGTTTCAGCTCGGCATGGCCGATCATTTCGAACGGATAGTCGCCGTTCAGATCGTCGCGGATCGCCTGCAGCCGCGCGGCGCGTTCCTGCCATTCCGTTTCGCTGAAGCAGAAGTGAAAACCGCCGGGTTGCTGCAGTTGCACGTCGATATCGGTTTCGCCGAGCAGGTACTCGCGCAGCATCGGCCAACGCGTGGCCGAGCCGCGCGTCCATGTGGCGTACGGCGACATGCCGTAGCCCTTGCCCTGCACCCACACGAGGCCGAAGTTGCCGCGCGACGCGCGGAACGCGTCGTCGCCTTCGTCGAGCACGCCGACCTTGAGGCCCTCGCGGGCGAGTCCATACGCGACGGCGGTGCCGACCAGGCCGCCGCCGATCACGAGTACATCGGAAGAATTCATCATGTATTTCAGTTTTTGCCGATCAGCACGCGATCGAGGCCGACAATGCGGTCCATCACCACCATCAGGATCGCCGTGCCGACGATCAGCACCGTCGACACCGACGCGACCAGCGGATCGATGGTTTGCGCAATCTGGTTGTACATCGCCACCGGCAGCGTGGTGGTGCCGGGCGTCGCGACGAACACCGTCATGGTGAGTTCGTCGAAGCTCTGGATGAAGGCGAGCATCCATCCCGCCGCGACGCCGGGCAGAATCATCGGCAGGATCACGCGGCGAAACGCGGTGAAGCGTTTAGCGCCGAGCGACAGCGCCGCGCGCTCGGCATCGCGGTCGAGACCGGTGGCCGCGGCGAGCGTCAGGCGCAACGCATACGGGAAGATCACCGTGACGTGCGTGAGCGTCAGCCAGAAGAATGAACCGGACATGCCGGCGGTGGTGAAGAAACGCAGGAAGGCGACGCCGAGCACCACGTTCGGGATCATCAACGGCGACAGGAAGAAGGCCGACAAGGCGCCGCGCCCGGGAAAGCGATAACGCGTGAGCGCCAGCGCGCCAGGCACGGCGAACACCACCGCCACGGTCGCCGAGGCGAGCCCGAGACGCAGCGACAGCCAGAACGCGTCGATGATGTCGGGCGCGTCGGCGATCGCGCGGAACCAGCGCAGCGACAAACCAGTGGTGGGCATCGAGATATAGCCCTTGCCGGTGAACGACACCGCGATCACCACCAGCAGCGGCGCCACGATGAAGAGCACGAACAGCGTGTGATAGCAGAGCGCGAGCCAGTTGTTTTTACGCATGACGTCAGCCCTCGAATACCGCGCGGAAACGCCGCTCGATCCAACGGTTGCAGCCGAGAATGATCGCGATGTTCGCGATCAGCAACAACACGGCGATGGTCGCGCCGAGCGGCCAGTTGAGCGTATTGAGGAATTCGTCGTAGGCCGCGGTGGCCGCGACTTTCAGACGGCGGCCGCCGAGCAGCGCGGGCGTGGCGAACGCGGAGGCCGCCAGCGCGAACACGATGATCGAACCGGACAGCACGCCGGGCAGCAATTGCGGCAACACCACGCGGCGAAACACCGCGAACGGTTGCGCGCCCAACGAACGCGCGGCGTTCTCCACCTGCAAATCGAGCTTTTGCAGCGTCGCCCATACGGCGATCACCATGAACGGCACCAGCACATGCGTGAGGCCGATGATCACGCCGGTCATCGTAAACACCAGCTTGACCGGCTCGCTGACGATGCCGAGCGCCTGCAACGCATCGTTGAGCAAACCGTTGTTGCCGAGCAGGATCGCCCAGCCGAGCGTGCGCACCACCACCGAAATCAGCAGCGGTCCGAGAATCACGATCAGAAAGATCGAACGCCACGGGCTTTTCATGCGCGCGAGAATGATCGTCTCCGGCACGCCGAGCACGACGCACAACACCGTCACCGCGAGCGCCATGCCGGCCGTGCGCAGAAAGATCTCGTGGTAGTAGCCGTCGCTGAGCACTTCCACGTAATTCGACAGCGTGAACGTGGGCAACACGCCCTGCGTGCCGTCGAAAGCATGGAACGACAGCACGGCCGTCAACAGCAGGGGCACCAGCAGCAGGCCGCAAAACAGCAGCAGCGCAGGGCCGGCCAGCAGCCAGGGCGCGGCGCTGGCGCGCTCCGCAGTCGAACGCGGAGCGCTCGGCGCAGCCACGGGCGGTGAAGAAGAATCAGCCATGTGCTGTCTCCGCGAGAATGCGCACTGCGTCCTCGGACCAATGCACGCCGACCGTGTCGCCTTCCTGCGGCGGCGTGGTGCCGAGATTCGGCAAGCTCGCGCGGACCGTGCCGAGCGGCGTGTCGATCTGCAGCATCCAGTGGTTGCCGAGGAAGAGACACGTGGTGACGCGGCCCTGCAGCGTCGCGTCCATTGAGGACGAATCGATGAGCGCGACGCGTTCGGGCCGCACGTAAAGCTGCACGTCGCCCTCGAAGCGGCGCCCGCCGTGCGGCACCTTCATCACGCTGGCGCCGACCCGCACCACCGCGCAGCGATCGTTCATCTGCTCGACGATGCCGCGCAACGCGTTGGTCTTGCCGAGAAAGCCCGAGGCAAACACCGATTCGGGCTTCTCATATGCATCGAACGGCGAACCGGTCTGCACGATCCGCCCGCCATGCATCACCGCGATGCGGTCGCTCATCGTCATCGCCTCGACCTGATCGTGCGTGACGAGGATAGTCGTGATGCCGAGCTTCTTCTGGATCGCGCGCAATTCCACGTGCATGTCCTCGCGCAGCTTGGCGTCGAGGTTCGACATCGGCTCGTCGAGCAACAGCACTTGCGGACGGATCGCCAGCGCGCGGGCAATGGCGACGCGTTGCCGCTGGCCGCCGGACAACTCGCGCGGATAGCGCTTGTCGAGCCCGGTGAGGCGCACCATGTCGAGCACTTCGGCAACGCGCGCGGCGCGCTCGCCGCGCGTCACGTTGCGCATGTCGAGACCGAAGCCGACGTTGTTGCCGACCGTCATGTGCGGAAACAGCGCGTAGCTCTGAAACACGATGCCCATGCCGCGTTTTTCCGGCCGCTCACGCGTGATGTCGGCGCCGTTCAGCAGAATCCGGCCACGAGTCGGTTCGACGAAACCCGCGACCATCTGCAGCGTCGTGGTCTTGCCGCAGCCCGACGGGCCGAGCAGCGAGACGAATTCGCCGCGTTCGATGGAGAGGCTGATACTCTCGACCGCGTTGAATTCGCCGTAGGCCTTGCCGAGGCCGTCCAGAGTAAGAAAGCTCATGGTTATGCCTTAATTTGAATCTTAGCGTTCGACGGTACGGTTCCAACGATTGGTCCAGTCGGAACGCTTGTCGTTGACGTAGGTCCAGTCGGTCTTGACGAGGCGGTCGATCTGATCCGGCGTGTACGGCACGGTCGCGGCGACTTGCGGCGTCAGCCTGGTGTTCTTGTTGACGGGACCCCAGCCCTGCCCTTCGGCGAGCCATGCCTGCACTTGCGGCGACAGCAGGAACTGGACGAACTGCTGCGAGAGCGCGGCGACATCGCTATGCACGACCGGACACGCCGCGGTGAACATCGCCGGGGAGCCTTCCTTCGGATAGACGAATTCGACCGGGAAACCGGTTGCCTTGAGCGCCGCCACGCGGCCGCTGCCCCACACGGCGAGCGTCACGTCGCCGTTCTGGAACATCTCCGTCATCTTGCCCGGCGACGGCTCCCACGCCAGCACGTTCGGGCCGACTTCCTTCGCCAGCGCCGTCATGCCCGGATCGATGTTGTGATCGCTGCCCTTGCGCAGCCGTGCGTAGGTGAGCAGCGTTTGCAGGCCGTAGGTGTTGTTGATCGGCGGAATCGCGATCTTCTGGCGCAGGCGCTTGTCGGTCAGCACTTCCCACGAATCCGGCTTGGGCAGGCCGGCCTTCCTGAATGCCTCGGTGTTATAGACGAGGCCGGTGGCGACTACGCCCACCGACGTCGCATTCGCATTCATCTTGCCGATGTCGTAAATGTCTTTGTAGACCGGGGCATCCTGCAGCTTGTCGCAGAAACCGAACTGCGTGGCCTGATACATCGGGCCGTCGTCCAGCAGCACGACGTCGAGCTCTTCCTTCGCTTTTTGCGCCTGAAGCTTGGCGAGCGTGTCGGTGGAATTGCCGGGCACGTAGACGATCTTCACGTCGTGATTGGCCTCGAACGCCGGGATGATCTTCTTCTGAAACAGGTCCTGGGTGGACCCGCCATACGAGCCGAGATACAACGTCGGCGTTGCCAGCGCCGGCAGCGCGCAGCCGGCGGCCAGCACGCCGGCAGCACCCAGTAACCACCTCGAACGTCCAGCCATTTTCGTCTCTCCTGGAGAAGCGCCCCGTAGCGCGTGGGTCAATGAGGGATATCACCCGGTTATTGGCATGCGCGGCACCGAATAAGCTACGCATCCCGCGGTGAAGCCAGCTTATTGGGAAAAAAAAGCAGCGGGAAATTGAATTTTTTCTGTGTCGTATAACATTCGGTTATAGAGATTCAGCCGGGGCCGCCATGAAAATCCGTCAGCTCGAAGCGTTCAATGCCGTCATGGTGTGCCGCACCGTCACGCGCGCGGCGGAGATGTTGCATGTGTCGCAGCCCGCGGTGACGCGGCTCATCAACGATCTCGAGGAAAGCGCGGGATTCGCGCTGTTCGATCGCGCGCATGGACGTTTGCAGCCGACACCCGAAGCATTCGCGCTGCATGAGGAGGTGCAGCGTTCGCTGGTCGGCGTGGAGCGTATCGAGCGCGCGGCGCTGGAAATTCGCGCGGCGCAGCGCGGCATGCTGCAGATCGCGAGTGCGCCGGCGCTCGCGCTCTCTTTTCTGCCGCGTGCGATTGCCGAATTCAGCCGATTGCATACGGGCGTGGAAATCTCGCTCGCCTCGCATGCGTCGCGCACGGTGCTCGACATGGTGGTCGAGCATCGTTGCGACGTGGGCTTCGTGATCCTTGCGTTGAGCACGCCGTCGGCGCACGGCGAGTTGTTGATGTCGACGCGCATGGTCTGCGCGGTGCCGGCCGCGCATCCGCTGGCGGCGAAAACGACGCTCGTTCCCGAAGATCTGCGCAATGAACCGTTCGTCTCGCACTGGCGCGGTTTGCAGTCGCGCTACGAAATCGACGCGCTGTTCGCGTCGCACGGCATCGAGCGCAAGCTGATGATGGAGACGCAAACTTCCGCGGGCATTTGTTCGTTCGTCGCGGCGGGCATGGGCATCGCGATCATCGATCCGGTTGCCGCGCTCGAATATCGCGGCACGGATGTGGTATTTCGCCGTTTCGAACCGGCACTCGGCACCGACTTCTCCGTGCTGCTGCCGTCGCAACGCCCGCCGTCGCTGCTGGTGAAAAAATTCGTGACGCACGTGCGCGCGTTTGCATACGCGCAGTTGCCGAAGGAGGCGATGCTTTAGTGAGTCGCTCACGGGGGGTGCAGATACATCAATTCAACAAATCTTGAAATATCGAAATAAATGATTTATCGTTGCGGGCATGGACTCAAACCTCGTTGTACGCGCCCTCAGCGCCCTCGCTCATGAATCGCGTCTCGCCATCTTTCGTTTATTGGTCGTCGCGGGCCCGGACGGCATGGCTGCCGGCGAGATCGCGCAACAAGTGGGCGTTTCACCGTCCAGCCTGTCGTTCCACCTGAAAGATCTGTCCCACGCGGACCTGGTGAAGCCGCGGCAGGAGGGGCGGTTCGTCATCTACACGGCCAACTTCGACGCCATGACGGGGCTGATCGGCTTCCTCACGGAGAACTGCTGCGCCGGCGCACCCTGTGCCGCGAGCGACTTGCCCGACTGCTGCGCCGTCGGCGAAAAGCCCGCAGAGGAACCCAATGAGCAGCACTGAAACGGCGAGTGGCGGCGCACGACCGGCGATTGGTTTTTTCGAGCGTTATCTGACGGTGTGGGTGGCCCTTTGCATCTTGGGCGGCATCCTGCTCGGGCAGATGCTTCCCCAACTCTTTCAAGCGATCGGCCGCATGGAAGTGGCGCAGGTCAATCTGCCGGTCGGCGTGCTGATCTGGGTGATGATCATCCCGATGCTGGTCAAGATCGATTTTGCCGCGATGACCCAGGTGAGGAGCCAGTGGCGCGGCATCGGCGTCACGCTGTTCGTGAACTGGTTCGTCAAGCCGTTCTCGATGGCGCTGCTTGGCTGGATCTTCATCCGCCATGTGTTCGCGCCGTGGCTTCCCGCCGATCAGCTCGACAGCTACATCGCCGGCCTGATCCTGCTGGCCGCCGCGCCCTGCACGGCAATGGTGTTCGTCTGGTCGCAACTCTGCAAAGGCGATCCGTACTTCACGCTCTCGCAAGTCGCGCTGAACGACTCCATCATGATCGTGGCGTTTGCGCCGCTCGTCGCGCTGCTGCTCGGTCTGTCCGCCATTACGGTGCCGTGGGACACGCTGATCATTTCGGTCGGCCTGTACATCATCATCCCGGTCGCGCTGGCGCAACTGCTGCGCCGGCGTCTGCTGACCAGGGGCGAAGCGCATTTCCGGCAGGCCGTCGCGCGCCTCGGCCCGTATTCGATCAGCGCGCTGCTCGCGACGCTCGTGCTGCTCTTCGCTTTTCAGGGGCAGGCGATCGTCGATGCACCGCTCGTCATCGCCATGCTCGCGGTGCCGATCCTGATCCAGGTGTTCTTCAATTCCGGCCTCGCGTATCTGCTTAATCGCCGGCTCGGCGTCGCGCATTGCGTCGCGGGTCCGTCGAGTTTGATCGGCGCCAGCAACTTCTTCGAGCTCGCGGTCGCCACGGCAATCAGCCTGTTCGGCTTCCATTCGGGCGCGGCGCTGGCGACGGTGGTCGGCGTGCTGATCGAGGTGCCGGTCATGCTGCTGGTGGTCGGCGTCGTCAATCGTTCGCAGCACTGGTACGAAGCGAAAATCAGCATCAAGGGACAACAGCTATGAGCGTCACGATTTATCACAACCCGGATTGCAGCACGTCGCGCAACACGCTGGCCATGATCCGCAACGCCGGCATCGAGCCGGAGATCATCGCGTACCTGGAAACGCCGCCGAACCGCGACACGCTGAAAGATCTGATCGCCCGCGCCGGCCTCACGGTACGCGCCGCGTTGCGTGAAAAGGGCACGCCCTATGCGGAACTCGGGCTGGACGATGCGTCGTTGAGCGACGAACAACTGATCGACGCGATGCTGGCACACCCGATCCTCATCAATCGCCCGTTCGTTGTGACGCCGCTCGGCGTGCGTCTGTGCCGGCCGTCTGAGGTCGTGCTCGATATCCTGCCCGCCGCGCAGAAGGGTTCCTTTGCTAAAGAGGACGGCGAACAGGTCATCGATCGCGAAGGACGGAGAACCCGCTCATGACGCAGGACCTTCCCAACGTCAGCGCCGCGCACCTCGACACGCCGGACCTGCGGAAACTCGAAGCGCCCGCGGTTTCGCAACACGCGCCGCGGATTCTGCTGCTCTACGGCTCGTTGCGTCCCACGTCATACAGCCGGCTGCTCGCGCTCGAAGCCGAACGCATCCTGCGCCATTTCGGCGCCGACACGCGCGTGTTCGACCCGCACGATCTGCCGATCGTGGACAGCGTGACAGCCGATCATCCGAAGGTGGTTGAACTGCGCAAACTCTCCGAGTGGTCGGAAGGACAGGTATGGTGCAGCCCGGAGCGTCACGGCACGCTAACGGCCGTCTTCAAGAACCAGATCGACTGGCTGCCGCTCGAAAGCGGCGGCGTGCGTCCGACGCAAGGCCGCACGCTCGCGGTGATGCAGGTGTGTGGCGGCTCGCAATCGTTCAACGCGGTCAATGCGCTGCGTGTTCTGGGCCGATGGATGCGCATGGTGACCATCCCCAATCAGTCGTCGGTGGCGAAGGCCTGGCAGGAATTCGACGCTAACGGTCGGATGAAACCCTCGGCTTATTACGATCGCGTCGTCGACGTGATGGAAGAGCTGTACAAGTTCACGCTGCTGGTGCGCGACCGTTCGGACTACCTGACCGATCGTTACAGCGAAAGAAAAGAGGCGCATCCGGAGCTTGCAACGACACTCGCGGCCGCCGCGATGAATCAGGAAGCGGTCAGCGCCCATGCAGACATCGACGACAGCGAGACCGAGTGACGGCGCCCGCGGCGGCGCAACTAGTCTAGTCGCGATACGTCTCGCCTCACGGAAGAAATTGAGCGACCATCAAGTCAATTTCGAGTGAGCATCCCATGAAACCTGACAGCAGTGAGCCCGCGCGGTCGTCGAATCGTGCCGGGCGCATCGTATCGCGCTGGGTCAACGGGCTTGCGGTGGCACGCAACTACCGGCTTGCATGGCTGCCGCACGACGCGGTCGCGGGCCTCAGTCTCAGCGCCGTGCTGGTGCCCGCCGGAATGGCCTACGCGGAAGCCGCCGGTTTGCCAGTCGTCTCCGGACTCTACGCGTCGCTCGCGGCGTTGCTGGCCTACGCGCTGTTCGGCCCGAGCCGGATTCTCGTACTCGGTCCGGACTCCGCGCTAGTCGCGTTGATCGCGGCGAGCGTCGCGCCGCTGGCGCACGGCAATACGGAACACGCGATCGCCCTTGCGGGCGGCCTCGCACTACTGTCCGGCGCGATCTGCGTGGCGGTCGGCATGCTGAAGCTCGGCTTCGTCACCGAACTGCTGTCGCTGCCGATTCGCTACGGCTATCTCAACGGCATCATGCTGACGATCGTCGTCGGACAAATACCCAAGCTGCTGGGCTTCCAGGTGCAGGGCGCGTCATTCCTCGCGCAAGTGCGCGAGCTGGCGAGCGGCGTGGTCGCGGGCAAAATCAATGGCATGGCCGTGACAATCGGCGTGGCGGCGCTCGTCGTAATCCTGAGCTGCAAGCGCTACTTGCCGAAGGTGCCCGGCGTGCTCGTCGCGGTCGCGGGCGCGACGCTTGCGGTCGCCGCGCTGGGCCTCGCGCAGCGCTTCGGGCTGGCGGTGGTCGGCAACATGCCGCAAGGGCTGCCGGCGCTGCACATTCCGGCGCTCGCGCTCGACGAATGGACGGCGCTCCTCGGCGGCGCGGCCGCCATTACGCTCGTCTCGTTTACCGACATCAGCATCCTGTCGCGAACGTATGAGGCGCGCAGCGGGGAAGCCGTCGACCGCAATCAGGAATTCGTCGCGCTCGGGCTCGCCAACATCGCGGCGGCCATAGCGCATGGATTCGCCGTGAGCGCGAGCGGCTCGCGCACGCCGGTCGCGGAAGCGGCCGGCGCGAAGACGCAGGCGACGGGCGTCGTCGCCGCGCTGATCGTCGCGGGGCTGTTGCTGTTCGCGCCACAGGCGCTGCGCGACACGCCGCAGGCGGCGCTTGCGGCGGTCGTTATCGCCGCGTGTCTCGGGCTGCTGGAGGTGCGCGGCGTGTGGCGGCTTTACCGGCTGAGGCCGAGCGAGTTCGTGCAATCCATCGTGTGCCTGGCCGGCGTCGCGCTGATCGGAGTCGTGAACGGCATCGGCATTGCGCTCGCGCTCGCGATTCTCGGGTTCCTGTGGCGCGGCTGGCGTCCGTATTCCGCCGTGCTGGGCCGCGTCGATCGGATCAAGGGCTATCACGACCTCGCCCGGCATCCGGAGGCCCGCAGCATTCCGGGGCTCGTCCTGCTGCGATGGGACGCGCCGCTTTTCTTCGCCAACGCGGAGATTTTTCGCGAGCGCATGCGGCAGGCAGTTCGCGAGGCGCCGACGAAAACCGCATGGATCGTGATCGCCGCCGAACCGGTGACCGACGTCGACCTCACCGCCGCCGACACGCTCGCGCGGCTTCACGACGAACTGCTCGCGTTGAACGTGACGCTATGCTTCGCGGAGATGAAGGGGCCCGTGAAGGACAGCCTCAAGCACTATGGCCTGTTCGACGCGATCGGTGAGCAGCACTTCTTTCCGACGGTCGGACAAGCGGTGAACGGCTACCTGAAGACGCATGACGTCGAGTGGCATGATTGGGAGGACGGGGCATAAGCGCGCCGCAATGCCGAGGCACGTGGCACGTGGCTTGCGCACCGCGCTTCAAGTGCGGCTGCGGCATTCGTAACTTTTCCGCGTTGGCGACATGCAGCCGCGCGGCCGCTTCGGCGGCTTGCGCGTCGCGCGCCTTGAGCGCCTTATACAGCTTGTCGATTTCGCGCAGGCCAGAAGGCAGCCGGTCGGGATGCATCAGAGAAGTCGCGCGCACGCGAGGTGCACGCAATCACCACCAAACCGCCGTTAAAACAGCGCGTCCGTCTGCCCTAATGCGCCAATCAGATAACGGTATGAAAATTCCTTGGTTCTTTCTCGCGCGCCGCATGCCGAGAATAGGCGATCCCGAATAGCGTCCTGAACTCCGCTCCCGGCTCTTCGTCCCGCTGCAATTACCTCTCGCTGCGAGACGACTTGCCCGCAAAAGCATCAGGATTCCGACCGATTTTTCAGCCTATCTTTCATGCTCAGCCGACCGACCCGAACTACCCTGGCCCACACCTTACGTACTCTCGCCCTGTTCGCCGCATTCAGCGCCGGCGCCGCGCACGCCGACGCCACGCTCGACCGGATTCATCAGCGTCACAAGATCGTGATCGGCGTGATCCTGTCCGGGCCGCCGTTTGGCTCGCTTGACCCCGCTACGCAAAAACCGGTCGGCTTTAACGTCGATCTCGCCAACGACGTCGCGAAGCGTCTCGGCGTCGACGTCGAGTTGACTGCCGTGCAGCCGTCGAACCGCGTGCAATTCCTGCAGCAAGGCAAGGTCGATGCGCTGATCGCCAACATGGAAGTCACAAAGGAGCGCGCGGAGATTTTGTCCTACCCGCCGACGCCCTTCGAGGAGATCGGCGGCGCACTCATCACGCGCAAGGACAGCGGCATCAAGACGTGGAACGACGTGCGCGGCAAGCCCGTGTGCGTCTCGCAGGGCAGCAACTATACGAAGCCGCTCGCCGAGCAATATGGCGCACAGGTCAAGGCATTCCGGGGACAACCGGAGTCGCTGCTCGCGCTGCGCGGCAATAACTGCGTCGCGGCGGTGCACGTCGCGCCCACCTTGCGCCTGCTCGTCGCGCGCAATCCGGACTGGAAAGACTATACGATCCCGGTCTCCAACGATCTGATTCCGTCGCCGGCGGTGATCTGGGTTCGCAAGGGCGAAACCGACACGCAAGCCGCACTCGAAAAAATCGTACAGGACTGGCATCGCAGCGGATGGCTGATCGGCACGGAGCGCAGGAACAGCATGCAACCGTCGCAGGCCGTGCTCGATCTGCACGCGAAGTACAAGGCGCCTGGCGCATGAGCGCGCCGGCGCAAGCGCTCGTCGATGCGATCGGCAAGACCGGCCTGAACTACAGCTTCGTGCTCGCGCCGGACGAACTCGCGTCGTTTCTGCACGGGATGCTGGTCACGCTGGAACTCTCGCTCGTCACGGCGCTCGGCAGCCTCGCCGCGGGCGTCGTGCTGGCCGCGATGCTCACGTCGCCGCGCGCGGCGCTCGCGCGGCCGGCGCGCGTGTTCGTCGAAGTCACGCGCAATACGCCCACGCTCGTGCAGCTCTTCTGTGCGTTTCTCGTCGTCAACATGCTGATTAGCGAGGCGCTGCGCAATCTGGGCGGCAACCCGCTGACGCCGTTCATCTGGAGCGCGATCGTGATTTCGCTGCACAAGGCCGCGTTTCACGCGGAGGCGTTGCGCGCCGGTATCGAAGCCGTGCCGCGCGCCACGCTCGAAGCGGCGCAGTCGCTCGGATATAGCCGACGCCAGCGTCTATGGGAAGTGCAGTTGCCGCTCGCGTTGCGCTTCGCATTGCCCACGCTCGTCAACAATATGGTGGACCTCGTCAAGATGACCACCGTCGCTTCGGCGATCGCGGTCGGTGATATTACGTATGCCTCGATCATGATCTGGACGCAACGCGACAACGTGCTGGAGCTGATGATCCTGATCCTGCTGTTCTTCGGTGCGCTGACCTTTGCGGTGAACCGCGCCGGGCAATGGCTCGAAATTCGCTTGAGGATGCCGGGTTATGGCCATTGATACGCTTTCACCACCCGCGCCGCGCGAGCGCAACCGCCTCGTTGCGCTCGCAAGCGTGGTGGCCGTCGCGGGCCTGCTCGCATGGCTCGAGTACGGCATCGCGCAAGGAACGAACAATCCGACGCTCGCCGCGCTCGTCACGTGGGCGCCTGCGCTCGGTAAATCGCTGTGGGTCAACATTGAAATCAGTTTGCTGGCCATCGCGCTCGGCACGCTTGCCGGTCTCCTGCTTGGACCGCTGTTGCTGTCGCCGGTATGGATAGTGCGCGTCATCGCGCGGTGCTACGTCCAGGTGTTTCGCAACGCCCCGCTGCTCGTGCTGATCTATTTTTCGACCTATGTTTTTCCGTTCGAAATCGCAATCGGCCGGCACACGTTACCGTTTTCCGACTGGTTCAAGGTGACGCTCGGCCTCGCATTGCCGGCCAGCGCGAACTTTGCCGAAATCTTCCGCGGCGCCATTCAGTCGATTCCTCACGCACAGTGGGACGCCGCGCGTTCGCTCGCGTTCAGCCGCACGCAGGTGTTCCGCTGGATCATCCTGCCGCAATGCGTGAAGCGCATGCTGCCGCCGTGGATGAACCTCTACGCCAGCATCACGATGGCGACCGCGCTCGCGTCGCTGGTCGGTGTGCATGATCTGCTGGATACCGCGCAAGTCGCGAGTAATACCGTCGCGCGCGCGGATTTTACGGTCGTCGTCTATTTCACGGTGCTCGGCCTGTTTTTTGCCTACTGCTATCCGATCGCGCGCTTCACGCGCCGTCTTGAGAAACGTTATGCCTTCAGCTGAAATCCTGCTCGCAACCGAACGCCCGCTCGTCCGGTTGCGCGACGTGCATCTTTCCTTCGGTTCGAATCCGGTGCTCAAAGGGATCGATCTCGACGTGTTTCGCGGACAGGCGGTGTCGATCATCGGCCCTTCCGGCTCGGGCAAGTCGACGATTCTGCGCTGCATGACCGGACTATTGCGTGCACAACATGGCGAAATCGAAGTGGACGGCACACGCGTCGATCAACTCGCGTCCGAGCGCGACGAGATCGAATTGCGCAAGCGCGTCGGTTTCGTGTTCCAGCAATACAACCTGTTTCCGCATCTGAGCGTGCTCGACAATCTCGTCGTCGCGCCGGTGCGGATTCTCGGCCGCGACAAAGCCGGCGCCACGCGCACTGCTTACGATCTGCTGAAGAAAGTGCGTCTCGCCGAAAAAGCGCAAGCGTACCCCGGCGAACTGTCGGGCGGCCAGCAACAGCGCGTGGCCATTGCACGCGCGCTGGCGATGCAGCCGGACCTGATTCTGTTCGATGAAGTGACTTCGGCGCTCGATCCGGAAACGGTGGGCGAAGTACTGACCGTAATCCGCGATCTGGTGAAGGACGGCATGACGTGTGTGCTGGTCACGCATGAAATGCGCTTTGCCGAGGAAATCAGCGATGTGGTGTACTTCACCGAGGCCGGCGTGATTGTCGAGCACGGCCCGGCCGAGCGGCTATTTCGCGCGCCCGCCAGTCCGCGCACGCGCGCGTTTCTCGCCCATACGCATAACGCGCCGGACGCCGCGCCCGCAGCTCAAGCGCGCGAACCGCTGCAGCTGGATTTGCGCCGCTTCGCGATTTAGGCCGAATCAGCGCGATCGCGGCGTCTTTGCAACAGACGCCGCGTTCCCTATCCACGACTTCACCGACTTGCGTAACGGCTTGCGGGCCGCTGCAACCCGAGATGATCGCGCAGCGTGGTGCCGCTATATTCGGTGCGAAACAACCCTCGACGCTGCAATTCCGGCACGACGAGTTCGACGAAATCGTCGAGGCCGCCGGGGAAATACGGCGGCATGATGTTGAAGCCGTCCGCGGCTTCGCCGGTGAACCATTCTTCGAGCGCGTCCGCGACCTGCACCGGCGTGCCCCACACGATGCGGTGACCACGCGCGCCCGCCACCAGGTAATACAACTCGCGCAACGTCAGGTTCTCGCGGCGTGCGAGATCGGTGAGCAGTTTGGCGCGGCTTTTGAGTTGATCGGATTCGGGCAGCTCGGGCAACGGACCGTCGAGCGGATACTTCGACACGTCATGGCCGAGCCGGTCCGACAATAACGACAACGCGCCGGACGTATCGGTCCATTGCTGCAGTTGCGCGTATTTGTCCTTCGCTTCCTGCTCCGTGCGGCCGATGACGGGAAACACGCCCGGCATGACATGCAACTGCGCGCCCTCGCGGCCGAATTTCGGCAAACGGCTTTTCAGGTCGCGATAGAAAGTCTGTGCGTCCTCGAGCGTCTGCTGCGCGGTGAACACGACTTCGGCGGTGCGCGCCGCCAGGTCCTGGCCGGGTCCGGACGAACCGGCCTGAATCACCACCGGATGCCCCTGCGGCGGGCGCGACGCGTTCAACGGCCCTTTCACCGAAAAGAACGGTCCTTTGTGGTCGAGCGTGTGCACCTTGGCGGGGTCGAAATAGATGCCGCGTGCCTTGTCCTTGATGACGGCGTCGTCGTCCCAACTGTCCCAAAGGCCTTTGACGACATCGACGAATTCACCCGCCATTTCATAGCGCAACGCGTGGTCTGGATGATTGCCTCGCGTGAAGTTCGCGGCCGTGCGATCGTACGAGGTCGTCACCACGTTCCACGCCGCGCGCCCGTTGCTCAGATGATCGAGCGACGCGAACGCGCGCGCGACGTGATATGGCTCGCTGTACGTGGTGGAAGCGGTGGCGGCGAGGCCAATGTGGCGCGTGCCCATCGCCAGCGCCGACAACAGACTCAAAGGTTCTAACCGCATCGCCATTGAAGGATGCGCGTCGGGTCCGCTCGTCAGTCCGTCGGCGAGAAAGACCATGTCGAATTTCGCGCGCTCGGCGGTCTGCGTAATGCGCTGCATCAGTGCGAGATTCTCGCTGCCTGCTTGCGCGTCCGGATGACGCCAGCCGGCAACGTGATGTCCCGCGCCCTGGATAAAGAGCCCGAGACGCATCTGTCTGCGAGGCGTCGTGCTGTTGGCATTGCTAGCGGTCGTGGTCATACGTGGATCTGTGCGAAGACGTTGAAAAGAGTGACGAGATCGGCGGCGCTTTGCATCGATTCGATGTGCGCCGGGACGAAGGCGGCGCGCTCGTTGTGACCGGTGGCGTCCGCGAATTTCGCGCGCAGGTCTTCGGTGCTGTAGAGCCGGTCGGTCTTGTGGCGCAGTACCGCGCCGTTGCGCAAGACGATTTCGACCGTGGAAAAGCGCGTGGCCGGATCGGTCGACGCGCGCGGCGCGGTTTCATCGTGACGGCGCGCCACTCGCGCGGCGAGCGCGATCAGGTCGTCACGCACGGGCGCATCGGCGAATGTGGCGACGCCGGGCGAGCCGTCCGTCAGCGCGGCGGCCACCGCGTATTCGACGCTGAAACGCGCTTCAAGACCCGTCGACGGCAAATGGTCGGAGAGCGGCGTGTCGCCGCCCGGCGGAAACGTTACCGTTATACCGGCGATGTCATCAGGCGTGAGCCGGTGCGTGTCGCGCAATGTCAGTGCCGCATGAACCGCATGATGCGTGGCCGTGCAGCATGCCCACGGCTTGAAGTAGAGACCGGGCACCGCGATTTGCCAGGGCGCGCCCCACCCTTCGAGTACACGCTCCGGTTGCGCCGCGCCCGCGCCGAACACGGCGAAGAAACCAACTGGCCCGTCCAGTGCTTGCGGCGATCCTTGCAGCCCTGCGGCGGCGAGTTCAGCGGCGAACACGCCGGCACGCGCGGCGAGTCCCGCATGCAAGGGCTTGGCTTCGCTGCCGAACTGCAAGCGCAATCCCGCCGACTGCGTGGCGGCAAGACCCAGCGCATTTTCGACGGCGTGAGCGTCGAGCTTCAACAGAAACGACGTGGCTGCCGCAGCGCCGAGCGTGCCCAAGGTTGCGGTGTTGTGAAAACCCTGCTCATAGTGACGGCTGCCGAGCGCAAGCCCGAGCCGCGCCATGGTTTCCACGCCCACCACATAAGCGTCCAGCAATTCGAGCGCGCTG
>DASPZL010000230.1:0-1572 GCA_035636295.1 Paraburkholderia sp. | reverse complement strand
ACGCCGCTTCGTTCGACGCCCGGCCCGACGTATAGAAATCGGCCTGATCGGGATGGTCGAGCGCGTTCAGATGGCGACCCACGAGCGCGAAGGCATCTTCCCAGCTGATGGGCGCATAGCGGTCCGTGATGGCGTCATAGACCATCGGATGCGTGAGGCGGCCGACCATTTCGAGGTCGTAGTCGTCCCATGCGGAGAGCTCGGAAACGCTGTGCGCGGCGAAGAACTCCGGCGTGCAGCGGTTCACGGTCGCTTCCCACGCGACGGCCTTCGCGCCGTTCTCGCAGAACTCGAACGACGACGTGTGCTTCGCGTCGGGCCATGCGCAACCCGGACAGTCGAAGCCTTGCGGCTGGTTCATGTGCAGCAGCGTCTTTGCGCCGGACACGGGGATGCCCTGAAGCGTCAGCGCTTCGCCCGTTGCCTTGAGCGCGCCCCAACCGCCTGCGGGGTCGCTGTAAATGCGGATCACCTTTTTTTTGCCCATTTCCGTTTCCTGTCCAGTCGAACCAGTGTCATTGAGCGAATGATCGGGTCACGGAAACAAAGCGTCTTGTCTGTTTGCCCGCTGGTTTTATTTCCACACGGAGTTGCCTGACCGATTGCGAGGTGGTTAAGCCCGCGAGCGATTCGTTTGGTGCCTTTTTTTAGCGGTCAGCCAATGAAGAAGCGAAAAGCGTCCTTCATCACGAGTGAAAAAAAAGCGGGCGATTTGTCTGACACAAATCGCCCGCTTTTTTAAGCGCGAAAATGAACTGTGAGGTTACGTCCAGTATTTGTAATCGGTCACGCTGCGCTGGTATCCATACATGCCACGATGCGCATGCCGGTCGCGCAGCGGCTCGCCGAAACTGTCGAGCTTTTGCATCGCAGGCCGCGCTCGCGCGGGCACATGTTCCTTCCACGGCGATGAAACATCCGTAGCCGACACGGGCGTTGGCTTGCCGGCTTCGGCGGCCAGACGCTCGAGCGGCAATTGCGCATTCGCGCCGACCACGAGAATCGCCTGCATTATGCCCGGCGCCTGATACGCACAGGTCGCAGCCAAGGCAACGCTACATGCGGCAACCGCATAGCTGGGTCGGAAAAAAGGAAAGGCGATGGTGCGCATCATGCATTCTCCATTACGCGCGCTACACGGCTGAAGGTTTGATGTTGGTGCTCGTTTAAAAGGCGGGCGTCGAGCGCCTCTCTCAGATGCGACGTCATGAAGTCGATGAAGGTCTTGATCTTCGCGTCGATATGATGCCGGCTTGAATAAACGGCGAAAACGCTCGTATTTTGAAGGCGCGATTCGGGGAATAACTGAAGCAGCCTTCCATTACGAATGTCGTCTATCACGCAGTGCACCGGCAATGCCGCGACGCCCGCGCCCGCCAGCGTCGCAATGCGGATCGCCTCGGTGTCGTTGATCGCGAACTGGCCGGCGCCTTCCTGACCCGTCGATTGTCCCGCCGGCTTCACCAGGCTGAGCTTCACGGGATGGCCGTTCGGCTCGACACGGAACGGCATCGGCGTCAGCGCGTGCTCGTCGAGGTCGCTCGCGGTTTCGATCCGATGCGTCTGAAGAAA
>DASPZL010000229.1:0-23026 GCA_035636295.1 Paraburkholderia sp. | reverse complement strand
CGCTGACCTTCTGGACCACGTACGCCTTCACGCCGCACTGGGAGATCGGCGGCGGTCCGACTTATATGTCGCCGCGTTACGCGTCGAACACGAACTACGTGCAGGTTCCCGGCTACACGCGCTGGGACGCGACCGCCGCTTATCATGCAAAGCAATACGACGTCAGGCTGAATCTGCTGAACCTGACCAACAAGCAATACTATGACGCACTGATTCCATCGGACGGCGGGCGTTCGGTGCCGGGCATTGGACGCACGCTGCTGGCGACGTTCGATTACCGGTTCTGAATCCGGCTCGATTGAACCCGCGGGCTTGCGGCTGTCGCGAAGGCAGGCCCGCATAAAGGACACTCAAGATGCTGCTGCATATACCGGATGTGCTGAATGCCGAGCAATTGCACTTTCTGCGCGAGCGGCTCGACACGGCCGGCGACGCGTGGGTCGACGGCCGTGCGACGGCGGGCTATCAGGGCGCGCCGGTCAAACGCAACCAGCAGATCGCCGAGCATTCGCCGGTGGCGCGCGAACTCGGCGATGTGATCGTCGCGTCGATCGAACGCAATCCGCTGTTCATCAGCGCGGTGCTGCCGAACCAGGTATATCCGCCGCTCTTTAACCGTTATGAGGGCGGCATGCAGTTCGGCAGCCACGTCGACGGTGCGGTGCGGGTGCTGCCCAACGGCGTGAAGCTGCGCACCGACGTGTCGGTCACGCTCTTCATTTCCGCACCCGACGAATACGACGGCGGGGAACTGGTCATTGAGGATACCTACGGTGTGCAGCAGGTGAAATTGCCGGCCGGCGACATGATCGTCTATCCGGCCACGAGCCTGCATCAGGTCACGCCGGTGACGCGCGGTGTACGCGTCGCCAGTTTCTTCTGGGTGCAGAGCCTCGTGCGCAGCGATACGCAGCGCGCGTTGCTGTTCGATATGGACACGGCGATTCAACGGCTGAATGCCACTCAGGCCGATGACACCGCGCGCCGCAGTCTCGTCGGTTGTTATCACAATCTTTTGCGGGGCTGGAGTGAACCGTGAGTACCTGAGGCTGGGGACCTTCAACCGGCTGCGAAGCCGTCGATGTGTCTTTCTTGCCTCGGCGTAAAAGTTGCTGTTGAAGGAGTGCGTGAGACGAGGGGCCGTCACCGCGTTGCCAGGCGCTCCGGCAGTGAGTGACCGCACGAGAGCGAAACAGGCCGACGGGCGAAGCGGGCCTTCATGCCGACGCGTTTCGCCGATGACAAAAAACAATTCCAGCTATGCATTTCCGCCGTGGTGATTTTTGCTCACGGAATGCGCCGCTACACACGTACTGCGTGGATTCACCGTAGCGACGGTTTTGTCGCGCCAATGTCGATGGACGGCGTGATCGCGTCGATGCATCTGCCAGGCGTCGTCAGTTGGTCCGCGTTCACATACACGTTGAAATTCCCCTGTCAGGGAAATGCAATTTCAACTTTCGCTGAATTTCAAATGCACGAGGCGGTCGGTAGCAAACCCGATTTCGATGCTTCTATCTGATAGTTCGTCAACCTAACATTAGTCCCCTTCCAATCGATGACGTTAAACACGACAACAAGGGGTAACGATGAAACGAGTCGCTCTCGCCAGCGCCGCGGGCCTGTTGGCAGCCGCACCAATCGCCGTCCAGGCGGAAAGCACGGTCACGTTGTACGGGCTCGTAGATGCGGGCATTACCTACACGAACAACCAGAAGGGGGCGAGCAACTTCCAGCAGACCAGCGGCAAGCTCAACGGCAGCCGCTGGGGTCTCCGAGGCGCCGAAGATCTGGGCGATGGATGGAAGGCTGTCTTCACGCTCGAGAGCGGCTTTCGTCCGAACGACGGCACGCTGGGCCAGGGTGGCCGCGAGTTCGGGCGGCAGGCGTTCGTCGGCATCCAGAAGACGGGCATCGGCACGCTGACGTTCGGGCGCCAGTACGAGCCGCTCGCCGATCTGGCGGCGCAGTACGCGGGCTCAGGTTTCTGGTCGCCGTCGACACACGTCGGCGATAACGACAACCTCAACCAGACATTCCGCGTGAATAACGCCGTCAAGTTCCGCAGCGACACGATTGCCGGATTCACGGTGGATGGCCTGTACGCGTTCAGCAATCAGGCGAACGGCGGCAGCGGAACAGGGTTCGGCAACAACCGCGCGTGGGGCATAGCGGCGAACTACGTGAACGGACCGCTGTCGATCGGCGGCGGCTACGTGGTGTTGAATCATCCGGATACGACGTCGAACACGAGCGGTGCGGTCGGCGGCGCATCGACGACCACCGGCGACGACTACAGCGGGGCGTTTTTCTACGGGTTGAACAGTGGTGTGCTGCGCCAGCAGATCGCCGTGGCGGGCACCAATTACGCATTCGGCCGCGCGACGGTCGGTTTCGCATGGAGCCACACGCAGCTCGACTACAATGACGGCTCGTCGCGCAAGTTCAACAACTACGATCTGAATGCGCGCTACCTGTTCACGCCGGCGCTGACGCTGATCGGCGTCTACACCTATACGGACGGCCGCGCGACCAGTCTGCCGGGCACCAATGGCGCGAATCTGAAGCCGCGTTGGCATCAGTTCACGCTGGGTGTCGACTATGCGCTGTCGAAGCGCACCGACCTGTATCTGTCCGGGGTGTATCAGCTTGCCGCAGGCGATGCGTCGACGCGGGTCGGCGCTGGTTACCGCACGATCGCGGCGATTGCCGACGCCGGCACCGCCTCGTCGACGAATCGTCAGGTGGCGGTGTTTTCAGGCTTGCGCGTGAAGTTCTGACCGGCAGCCCCGAAGCACTACGATGCTTCGCGTAGGTCAGCCGGGCAACCGGCCGCGCGCCACCTGGGCGAAGCTCACGGCAATCGAGCCTTTCGATCGAACCGCGCCGGACTCGACACGCGGCACGTGATCGGCTGACTGGCTCAATGACCCATAGAGTTCCGGACGACGCGCGGCGAGCCAACGATGCCCGGGACTCCGGCGGATCAGGCGAAGGTCGAGATCCGCCGCGACAAGGTCGTCTCTTGCGTCAACGCACTGGGCTAGCACGGTGCCGTATGGGTCGATCAGCATCCCTGTTCCGAACCGCCCAGGATCGTCGCCAGCTTCCACCCCCTCGCTGGATACGACGAACATGCCATTATCCGCAGCCCGCGACTGCAACCAGTTGCGTCTGGGCGCCATGCCTTCATCGCACACGCTCCGTTGCGCGCTACTTCCGCCTGCATCGCAGCCTTCCATCGAGCCGGGCTGCGTGGTGTCGCGAGCGAGGCGATTCCGCTGCGGGGCCACGAGAAGCATTGTCCCCATGAGGGCCAGCATGCGCGCGTTTTCGACCAGACAGTTGTCCTCGCCGATGAGGATGCCGATACGAACGCCGTTTGGCGCATCGAAAACCGTCAACCTGTCGCCACTGCTAATGCGCCGATGCTCGGACGCATGTAACTTGCGATGGCAATGATGCAAGCCGCCAGGCATGCAAACGACGTAGCTGTTGAACAGCCTTCCGTCTGACGCCCGCTCGATGAACCCCACCCCCGCGGCAACGCCTGCTCGCTCGACCGCTTTGGCGACCGCTTTGATCGACGGTCCATCGAGCGGCTCCGCAAGCGCATCGAGTTCATTGCGACGCAGAGCTGCCATGCTTCCATATCCGACAAGACAATGTTCCGGAAAGACCGCCAAACTGATTTTGTCGCGCGAGGCCTGAGCCAGCCGTTTTGCAACGTCCACCACGTTCTGCGCAATATTCTCGCGCCGTGACGCGAGGGAAATAGAAGCAACGCGAAACATTTGAGCAGCCATGGATGCCATTTCCTGACGGGTGAGCGAACAGGCTCCATTGGACTGCTCCCCATTCGATAAGTAAAATGAATATTTTGGAACATTCGATCGCTATCTGGAATGGAACTCAAGCTCCTTCGTGCCTTCTTGACCGTCGCGGAACTCCGGCACTTCGGCCACGCCGCGAACGCGCTTTGCGTCAGTCAGCCGGCTCTTAGCAAGCAGATCGTCGCGCTGGAGGCGAGCCTCGGCGCACGGCTGTTCGAGCGCGGCAGACACGGCGCGGAACTGACCACGTTCGGCGCAACGTTCATGTCCGACGCTCAGGCGCTAATCCGGGATGCGGACGAAATTTATGCGCGTGCACGCGAGGCGGCCGATGGAAAACGCGGCTATCTGCGTGTCGGTCTGGGGCTTTCAACACTGACCTTTGCGCCGCAGTTGATTGCCGAATTCCGTCGGCTCTATCCGAACGTGAGCGTCACGCTTAACGATCTCTCTTCGGCTGCGCAAACGAGGCTGATTCTCGCCGGTAAGCTCGACGTGGGTTTTTTGCGTTTACCAGCTGACGCCGCGCTTTCCACACTATCCGTACTGGACGAGGCGCTGGCATTGGCGGTGCCGGAGCAGGCGAGATGGAAACGCCTGCCGCGCAATCTCGAAGAGTTGAACGAGTCCGGATTCATCGCACTCACGCGCGGGCGGGGTCCGGGGCTGGCCGCGCAAATCGATCGCTGGTGTAGTCAACACGGCTTTTCACCGCGAGTCATCCAATATGCCGACGACATTCAGTCTGTCCTCGCCGCGGTCGCGGCAGGCGTCGGCGCGGCATTTCTGCCCTCGAGAGCGCAGTACCTGCTGCGTGACGCGCGGGTCGTGCCGTTGCGCGATGCTGCCGCGAAGTGGCGAGTTGGGCTCGCATGGCAGAAGGCACGCGATGACGCACTGGTCATGCGCTTCGCCGAATTCGTGCGTGACGCGCAACGGAAGCGCAACTAGCTACGGCAAGTGTTTTGCCGCGTAATTGGTGGCTTCAGATGCACGTTCTCGGGTATTCGGGCGCTTGATCGCTTAGGCTAACAAAACATCGAACAAACACTCAGACGGAGACGGCGTGCCCGCCGTCCACCTGACGGACGTTCAAACGGACGTGCGGCCAAGCCATTCTCGAACGTAGTGGGAGTGCGGCGGCCGCACCGCCGAATGCTCGCGAGATTTCGGTGTGCCAACGAACAGAAAGCCCAGTACACGCTCCGATGGCTCGAAGTCGAGCGCGGCCTGCAAGTTCGGGTCATACGCATCGGCGCCCGTCGCCCAGAAGCCGCCATACCCGAGCGCGTGAATCGCGTTGAGCATGTTCATCGCGGCCGCGCCGACCGAGAGCAGTTGCTCCGTTTCCGGAATATGCGAGTGCGCAGACGGCGCCGCGCCGAGCACGATCACAAGCGGCGCCGTGTACGCGAGTTGCCGCCGATGCTCGTGCTCCGCGCGGGGTTTGCCGGGCTCGCGGCGCGCCGCGACGTCGACGAGCACATCCCCGAAGTCAGCGCGCGCGTCGTCGCGTATCAGCGCGAAGCGCCACGGACGCAGCGCCCCATGATCCGGGGCTCGCATCGCGGCATCGAGGATCAGGTCCAGCTCCGTACCGCTCGGGCCCGGCTCGGCCAGCGGCCAGTGCGACTGGCGCGAGAGCAGGGTGTCGAAAAAAGCTTGATGCGGCTGTGAAGCGGTGTCGCCGCTAGGACGGATCTGCGAGGTATCCATGACGGTTGGCTCGAGTTTCGATCAGAGAATCATGACAACAAACACTCGATAATGCAAATGATTCTTATTTGCTTGTCTGAAGGAAGATTTTGTCTTAAGCTCCGTTTTCGGTTGCGGTATGCGTTTGCTTTCGATGGACTCCAAGCCCCAACCGCAGGTAATCCATTGCGCATTGAGTGAGCGTGGAGAAGCATTTCGCATACCATCGAATTCCGTAATCGCATCGGCGACTTGCGGAAAACGTTGTGACAGCAGAGTCAGCCGCGAACTGCATCGTGTCCCCGATTGGACAGCGAGAGAGTCCTTGACAGGCGCCGCAGCGGACGAGTAAATTTTAATGAAAATGATTCGTATTTGCATACGTGCTGAATGGCACGTGAATCAAGGCGAATCGGTGGCGCTCACGCAAAAGGCGGGAGAGTGCCTTCATCAATCAACCAGACGCAGACAATTTCCACTCAGGAGGCGCGATGAGCTGGGGTGACGAAAACAGCAATTTCGTTGTCGTTGTAAATCATGAAGAACAGTATTCGATCTGGCCTGACTACAAGGCCATTCCTGCCGGCTGGCGCGAAGCGGGGAAATCCGGCAAAAAGGACGAATGCCTGCAGTGGATCGATGAGGTCTGGACGGACATGCGTCCGCTGAGCTTGCGCCAGGCCATGGCCGACAGCGCGGCGAAAGGCGTCACCAATGCGTGAGCTGCGGGCATCCGGCCGATGACCACGTCGAATCGTCCGCAGCACGCGCCGAACGCGCTCACTCTCGTGTGCCTCGCGCACGCCGGCGGCAGCGTGGCGCTCTATCGGGACTGGCAGCATCGGCTGCCTCCGTTCGTGCAGGTGCGCACGCTCGAACTGCCCGGCCACGGCATCCGCCGTTCGGCGCCGCCGCATACTGAATGGTCCGCGCTCATCGCTCAACTCACGGATGAACTGCTCGCGCTCGTTGCCGGCGGCGCTCCGTTTGCGTTGTTCGGTCACAGCATGGGCGCGCTCGTCGGACTCGAGCTGATGCATGCGCTGCGGCAACGCGGCGAGCGTGCTCCCGTCTGGTTCGGCGCATCGGCCACCGTATCTCCCGCGCGACGCAAGCACGAAACGCATTGGCTCACCTGTTCGCAAACCGAAATGATCGACTGCCTGCGTGAGCGCGCCGGCACGCCCGCCGAACTGCTCGACGATGCCGATTTCATCGACTTCATGCTGCCGCTGCTGCGCGCCGATTTTCACTTGTGCGGCGTGCATCCGGCGCACATCGCGGCACGCGTCGCTGCCTGCGCTTCAACGTTGGACGCGTCGGTCACGCTCGATTGTCCGATCGACGTGTTCGTGGGCCGCGACGACCCCGCCACGGCCCACGTGACAGACGTCGGCGCATGGGCGGAACAGACGCGCGGTGCCTGCGCGGTGCACTGGTTCGACGGCGGGCATTTCTTTATCGACACAGCGCACGAAGCCGTACTCGCAGTTCTCGCAAACGCGCTTGCGCAACATGTGCAACATACGCCGCGCGCCGGCGGGATGACGAAACCGTTGGCCGGAGCATGCGCGTGAGTTCCTCGCGCGGGCAGTTCCGCAACCACCACTCGCAGTATTGAGGCAACCCGGATAAGGACCGAATGACCATGAGCCAGGCTTCGCTGCCGATCTTCGATTTCTCGCCGTTCGTTGGCCAGAGCGAGCGCTACGTGGCGCTCATCAAGCAGTTTGCGGCTGGGGAGCCATTCCGCAGCGCGACTGTCGATGAGCTGCTGCTCGACGACGACTTCCATCGCCGCCCGCTGCGGCCCGAGGACTTCGAGTTCCTGAAGTTCATGAAGCCCGTTCGCCGGCACAACGTGAGCCGTCTTCCCGCGCTCGCTTCGGGACGCACGCTGATGTCGATCTACGAGCTCGACGTCGCGCGTCCGCCCGCGAGCGGCGAGCCGGCCGGGTGGCAACGCTTCGCCGATTTCTATCGTGAAGACACCCGGGAGCTCGGCGCGCAGATCGCGCCGTTCCTCGAGGCGTACGCTTTCGAATATTTGACGAAGGACGTCGACACGAACGAAGGCGTCGACGCGGTGGGCGCACGCCTCACGCACATCGTCGACGAAGAACTCGCTTTCTGGACCGCCACGTTCGAGCGGCTGATGCGCAACGACTACCTCGAGGAAGGGCTGCGCTTCAGCATGGTGCAGCGCTGGGCGCTCGCGGTATCGAAGCGCCGCGCGCTCGCGCGGGCCGGTGCGAGCGGCTTTTTCGACGTGCTCGCGCCCGACGAGCGCCCGAGCCTTCATCGCGAGGTGCCGAACGACGCGCTGCTCGAGCGCGTCGCCGCGGCAAGCGGCGTCACGCGCCGGCAGCACGCCTACTGGCAGTTCTATCTGCCGACGAGCACCGCGAAGTGCAATCTGCTGTATGCGCTCGCACGCCGCCCGGACCGCGCGTTCGGCCTGATCGGCGCGGCGTTCGCGGCCGAGGCCGAATGGCTTGCGTTCGGCCTCGCGCTGGAACGCGCATGCGCGCATCTGCAGCCGGCCGATCGCGGCCCGGCCGATCCGGCCGCACTGAAAGCCGCGCTCGAACAGCGCTGCGCGCGTGCGTTGCGGCGCATCGCCGACGGTTCCGGCGAGACGGCGCGCGCTCAGTGCGTGCAAGGCATCGTCGCGGGCCAGCGGCTCGCCGAGCGCGGGCGCTGGGATCTCGGCGAGCAGTTGCGCTGGCTGTCGTCGATTCGCGACTATGTGGCCTTCGCGCATCGCATCAGCTCGCGTATCGACGCGGAGTGTCCCGGCATCGACCGCGAGACGTTCGTCGAACCGCACGAGATGTGCTCGACGACGCACGTGCACAACGATCACCGTCTTGTCACGATCGAGGAGGGCGACATGCTCTTCTGGGGCAACGTCGGCATGCAGCTCGCGATGCACAAAGGCGACATGGTGCTGATTCCCGATGGCCGCCTGCACGGCTCGACGGTGGTCTCGGGCGAATGCACGTATCACCAGCCGATCATTCCCGACGACTGGGTCCAGGCCCTCGTCGTCGAGCTGGACGAGCCGGCGGCGGCCGCGAGCTGACAGCAGGCGGGTCGGCGGCACAATTCGGGCGCTAACGGCGGAGATCGACAAGAAAGGCGCCTCTTCCCCACGACAGCAGTATCGACGTCCCGGCCAATCGGCCTGGGATGCCTCGCGCGTTCGACGCGCGCAACAGTGGGTCAGGAAGAGAGAGCGAACGATGGAAGCAGGCAATAGTGCTATCGCGCAGGCCGATCGATTCGAGGTCAGCGACTGGAAAAGCCGGATCATTGCCGGCAGGGCGACGGGTGCGGCGGTGTCCGCGCCCGCGTGGCTGGACGCTTCATATGCAACGCTGCGCGAGCAGGTGCTCGATCCGGCTTATCCGTGTTTTTTCGGCACGATGGCGGAGCGGCGCGGCGAGATGTTCTACTCGTTCGTCAACGGCCGCGATCTGCACGATCTACGCAATCTGCCCGCGACGATGCAAACCTTCGCGGAGCTCGCGGTGCAGCCGGAATACCGGAGAAACAACATCGCCGTATTCTTCGAGCCGGCTCCCGAGCCGCTTGCGCACGAGGCGTACAGAATGCTCTTCTGGCGCATCCTGCAGCAGTTGCATGACGTCGACCCGGACCCGGCGGCGGACGATCAGCCGGACCCGATGGAAGAAGCGTGGGAGTTTTCATATGCGGGCGTGCAGATGTTCGTCGTGTGCGCGTGCCCGTCGTTTCGCGCGCGTCATAGCCGCAACCTCGGTCCCGGCATGGTGCTGCTGTTTCAGCCGCGCTCGGTGTTTGTCGATACGATCACGAACAAGGTCATCGGCCGCGAGGCACGCAATCAGGTGCGCAAGCGTCTGGAAACATGGGACGAGATTCCCGCGCATCCCGATCTCGGCTTTTATGGCGACCCCGGCAACCTCGAATGGAAGCAGTATTTTCTCGACGATGCCAACGCGCCCGTCGACGACCGCTGCCCGTTCCTGAAACGCCGCAGGCAGGCGCGGGAGGCGTCGCCCGCGGAAGCGCAGTCCGCGCACGCGGCGCGGCGCCATGCGCCGTGGGACGCGGCGTCGGGCGCGCATTCAGGCGCCCACGCGGGGAGCGAGCCGCACGACGCGCGCAAGGAACACGAACGAGCCTTCGCGCATGCGGGCGGTGCGCGAGGCGACGATAACTGACGCGGCCGGCGCGCGAGGATGTTTGCTGGCGCCGGTGGCATTCGCTACCATGAGCCGGCCCGCAGCCCTCTCGCACCGACGCCGCAACGAAAGGAGCTTCATGTCCGTACTTTTGCAACTGGTCAGCAAATCCCGCTGGATGCTCGCCGCCGCACTCGTTGCAAGCGTGCTCGGCGGCCTCGGCAATGCCGCGCTGCTCGCCCTCATCAATCAGGCGCTCGTCGCGTCGTCGGCGGAACTCGTACGGCTCGGCTGGCAGTTCCTCGCGGTCGGCCTCGCCGTGCTCGCGATGCGCGCCGTCGCGCAGTCGCTTTTCATGTGGCTCGGCCAGAAGGCGAAGGCGACGCTGCGCATGCGCACGATCCGCCGCATCGGCGACGCGGCGTTTGCGCATCTGGAAAAGCAGGGCGCGGCGAAATCGCTTGCGGTGCTCACCCAGGATCTCGATACGATCGTCGTGTTCTTCGTCAGCCTGCCGTCGCTCGCGATGCAAAGCGCGGTGATCGTCGGCTGCCTCGCGTATCTCGGCTATATGTCGTGGCCGATCCTGCTGGTGGCCGTCGTCACCATCGTGCTCGGCATGACGGGCTTTCGCTACGCTCATGGGCGCGCGATGTTCCATCTGCGCGCTTCCCGCAAGCGCGAGGACGATCTGGTCAAGCACTTCCGCGCGCTCTTCGACGGCGCGAAGGAACTGAAGCTGCATCGTGCCCGCAAGCGCGCGTTCGTCGAGGACACGCTCGCCACCAACGTCGAAGCCGTACGCGTGCAGCGCACGCGCGGCTACATGCTGTACGCGGCGGCGTCGAGCTGGGGCAATTTCATCCTGTTCGCGTTCATCGGCCTCACGCTCTTCGTATTCGTGCGCTACATCAAGGTCGATCCGCACGTGATGTCGGGCTACGCGATCGTGTTCGTCTACATGATCATGCCGATCGAAGCCGTGCTGTCCGCCATTCCGGGCCTCAGTTCGGCGCGCGTCGCGCTCGAGCGGATCGAGCAGGTCAACGCGGAGCTGCCGCCCGAAGTCATGCTCGAGCCGCCCGTCGCGGCATCGTTCGACACCATTGCGCTCGATGGCGCCACGCATCGCTATTTCCGCGAGAAGGAAAACGAGGTGTTCACGCTCGGGCCGATCGACCTCACGTTCCGGCGCGGCGAGCTCGTTTATCTGATCGGCGGCAACGGCAGCGGCAAAACCACGCTCGCGAAAATGCTGGTCGGCCTTTACGTGCCCGAGAGCGGCCGCGTGCTGCTGAACGGCGAGCCCGTCGACGAGGCGCGGCGCGACGCTTATCGGCAGCATTTCTCGGTCGTGTTCAGCGACTTCTTCCTGTTCGACACGCTGCTCGGCTTGCACGGCGACGGACTCGACGCGCTCGCGCAGCAACTGCTCGTCGATCTGCAGCTCGACCACAAGGTCACCGTGAAGGACGGCGCGTTTTCGACGCTGGACCTGTCGCAAGGGCAGCGCAAGCGGCTCGCGCTCGTCGTCGCGTACCTGGAGGACCGGCCGTTCTACGTGTTCGACGAATGGGCCGCGGATCAGGACCCGCTTTTCAAGGAAGTGTTCTACAAGCGCCTGCTGCCCGAACTGAAGGCGAAGGGCAAGACCGTGCTCGTCATCACGCACGACGACCGCTATTTCCATCTTGCCGACCGCTTCATCAAGCTCGATTTCGGCCAGATCGTCGAGGACGGCTCCGGTGCCGCGCATGCGGCAAGCCTCACGTCCGCTTATACCTGATCAGGATTTCATCCTCCATGAATGCCAATCCGTCTGTTTTTTCCGCTCGCGTCGCGCACGGCGAACCGATGTACGAACTTGACGGCGTGTCGTTCAGCATCGGCGAGCGCGTGCTGTTGCATCCACTCGCGCTCATGCTGCCGAAGGGGCGCGTATGCGGTCTGATCGGCCACAACGGCTCGGGCAAATCGACGCTGCTCAAACTGCTCGCGCGTCAACAGTTGCCGACGGCCGGCACGCTGCGTTTCGCGGGCCGCCCGTTGCGCGACTGGGACAACCGCGAGTTCGCCCGTCAGGTCGCCTATCTGCCGCAGCAGCAGCCCGCCGCGAGCGGCATGACGGTGCGCGAGCTGGTCGCGCTCGGCCGCTATCCGTGGCACGGCGCGCTGGGCCGCTTTACCGGCGTCGACGGCGAAAAGGTTCATGAGGCGATGCAACTGACCGATATCTCGCGTTTCGCGGACCGCGCGGTGGACAGCCTGTCGGGCGGCGAGCGGCAACGCGCGTGGATCGCGATGCTCGTCGCGCAGGACAGCCAGTGCCTGTTGCTCGACGAGCCGATCTCCGCGCTCGACATCGCGCATCAGATCGAGGTGCTCGATCTCGTGCGCAACCTGAGTCAGCAGCGCGGTCTGGGCGTCGTGGTCGTGCTGCACGACGTCAACATGGCGGCGCGTTTCTGCGACGACCTGATCGCGCTGAAGGGCGGCCGCTTGCTCGCAAGCGGCGCCGCGCCGGAACTGATCGAGGAAAAGATGCTGGGCGCGATCTACGGCGTGCCGATGGGCACCGTCGCGCATCCGCGCGGCGGCACGCCGATCAGCTTCGCGTATTGACCGGCACGCGTCGTTCGGCCCTAGGCATCCACAGGATGCATGGCGCGCGGCGCGGCACGATCGACAAGACATAACGGCGTTCCCAAGAGACGCCTTGCTTTCCCCGCAATGACGAAATTCACGCCGCCGGCGCAGCGTATGCGACGGCGACGGGTCGCCGTGCGTCGCGCTTAAGCGATGCATGGCGATGATGGCCGCGCGGCGCGCGGCAAATCTCGGGAGGCGAGGATGTCTGTTATCAATACGCCGCGCCAGGATGGCGCGGGTGCACATGCGGTGAATCTGGCTACTCAGGACGATGCGGCAGCCGATACGGCGACGGCCAACGCAGCGGCCAATATGACCAACGCAGCGACCAATGCAGCCGTTGCGCCCGCGACCGACCTGGTGTCGGTGATGAAGCTGCACGTCGGCCGGCGCCCCCACCAATTGGCGGTGCGTTTTCTGGCCGACGGCGACGCTGACGCGCGCGAGTTGACCTACGCGGCACTCGACGCGCGCGCCCGCCGCTTCGCGGCCGTACTGCGCAGGCACGGCGGTCCGAACGACCGCGTGCTGCTGATGCTGCAGAGCGGGCTCGATTATGTCGTGTCGTTCTTTGCTTGCCAGTACGCGGGGATGATCGCGGTCCCCGCCTATCCGCCCGAAGCGCTGCAGAGCGGACACATCGAACGGCTGCGGCGCATGTCGCGGGATGGCATGGCGCGCATCGCAGTGCTCGACGAAGCGTCGCACGCCTATTTCGCCGGCGCCGAATCCGACCTTCCGCTCGACGGCGCGACGCTCGTGTCGCCTAACGAGGGCAGCGATGACGCCGGTTTTTGCATCGACCACGCAGACCCCGACGCCGTTTCGTTTCTGCAGTACACGTCCGGCTCGACGTCGTCGCCGAAAGGCGTGATGGTGAGCCATGCGAACGTGTGCGCGAACGTCAGCGCGATGTCGCGCGGCATGGGTTGCCGCATCGGCGACCGCATGTTCTCCTGGCTGCCGCTCTATCACGACATGGGGCTGATCGGCAGCGTGCTGATGCCCGTGCTATGCGGCTTTCAGGTCACGCTGATTTCGCCGCTGCATTTTCTGGAGCGCCCGGCGCGCTGGCTCGCGGGCATCGCACGCGAACGCGCGACCGTCACGGGCGGCCCGGATTTCGCTTATCGCCTCTGCACCGACCGCGTGCGCGATGCGCAACTCGCCGGACTCGATCTCTCGTCGTTGCGCGTGGCGTTCTGCGGCTCCGAACCGATCCGGCAGACCACGCTCGACGGTTTCGCCGCGCGCTTTAGCAGGCACGGCCTCGATCCGCGAGCGATGTACGCATGCTACGGGCTTGCCGAGGCGACGCTGTTCCTCACGGGTGTCGAGGTCGGCACAGGCTCGCCTGAAACGCGCTTTTCGGCATCGGCGCTCGCGCGGCGCTCGCCCGTCGCGCTGCCTCCCGCCGACAACGGCGACGGCAAGGCCGTGGTCGGTTGTGGCGTGACGGCGTTGGGCCACGCGCTGGCCATCGTCGACCCGGACACGCGCGAGCGTTTGCCCGAGCGACACGTCGGCGAGGTCTGGTGCGGCGGCCCGAGCATCACGCACGGTTACTGGCGGAACCCCGAGGCGACAGCCGCCGTGTTTCTCGACGACGCGCCCGGTTTTCCGGGACGCTGGCTGCGGACCGGCGACCTGGCTTTCGTCGACGGCGGCCAGCTGTTCTTTTGCGGACGCCGCAAGGACATGATCGTGCTGCGCGGCGAGAACGTCTATCCGCAGGATCTCGAAACGGTGCTGGCGGATCGCGTCGAATGGCTGCGCCGTGGCCGCGTCACGGCGTTTTCGGTCGAAGCCGCCGACGGCGCCGAGGCGATCGGTGTGGCCGCCGAAGTGCCGCGCGGCAGGGCGCGGCAGGTGGCGCCCGAGACGATCTTCGCCGCGATCGCCGCGGCGCTCGGCGAAGCGTTCCAGTACGAAGCCGCGTTGATCCTGTTGCTCGAGCCCGGCGATCTGCCGCGCACGTCGAGCGGAAAATTGCAGCGCAGCGCATGCGTGAGCGCGTGGCAGAGCGGCGCGATCGTGCCGTTCGCGGTACGCGACGCAAGATCGGCGCAGCCGCAACCCGGCGTCACGGACGCACTCGCGACGACCGCTCCCGGCGGCACATCGACGCCGACCGCGCAGGCCATCGCGCAAGTATGGAGCGAAGTACTCGACGTGCCGGCGCCGTGCGCGTCGGACGATTTTTTCGCGCTCGGCGGCCGTTCGCTGCTGGCGTTGAAGGTCGCGTCGCGCTTGCGCGCGCGTCTCGGGCGCGACGTGCCGGTCGGCCTGCTGTTCAGCCACCCGACGCTCGCGAGCCTCGCCGCCGCGCTCGATGCGTGGTGGGCGGCGCCGTCGCACGCTGCCGGGCCGGTTTCGGCCCTGACGCGGCGCGAGGAGAGCGAGCGGGGCGATGCGCCGCTATCGCTGCCGCAGGAGCGTCTATGGGTGCTCTGGCAACTGGAACCGGACAGCCCGGCCTACAACATCTCGGCCGCGCTCTCGCTGACGGGCCCGCTCGACGCCGCCGCCGCAAAAAGCGCGTTGGATGCGCTGGTGCGCCGTCACGAGATGCTGCGCACGCGCTTTGACGATATAGGTGACGCGCCGCGCCAAATGATCGCGCCCGCCGAGCATGCCGCCGACGCATGGCGCTGGGAAACCGCCGACGCGCGCGACACCACCCCCGCCGACTTCGACGCGCAGTTGCGCCGCCACGCCCGCGAGCCCTTCGATCTGACGCGCGGCCCGCTGTTTCGCGCGACGCTGTTTGCCCGCGGCGCCGGACGCCACGTGCTGCATTTCGTCATGCATCACATCGTCTCCGACGGTTGGTCGATCAATGTGCTGCTGCGCGATTTCGCGGCCGGCTATCGCGCGGCGCTGCGCGGCGGCGTGCCGGCGCTGCCCGCGCCGGCCGTCCAGTACGCCGATTACGCCGCGTGGCAGCGCGAGCGGTTTGCCGGTGCCGGCGCTGCGCAACTCGATGCGCAACTCGACTACTGGCGCGGCCGTCTCGCGGGCTACGACGCGCCGCTCGACCTGCCGAGCGCGCACGAGCGAGGCCGTCCATACGATCCCCGCGCCGCGCGCATCGCCGCGCATATTCCGGCCGCGCTCGCGGGCCGTCTCGAGACGCTCGCGCGCGTGGAGAACGCCACGCTTTTCATGGTGCTGCTCGCCGCATTCGCCGCGCTGCTGTCCCGTTACGGCGGCGCGCAGGACGTGATGATCGCGGTGCCCGTCGCGGGCCGCGATCGGCTCGAGACGGAAGAGCTCATCGGCTTTTTCGTCAATACGCTCGCGATGCGCGCGTCCGTGAAGGGCGCGAAACCGTTCGCGGCGCTGCTGCGTGAGGTGCGCGACGACAGCATCGATGCGCAGGCAAACGCCGATGTGCCGTTCGAGCGCGTCGTGGCCGCGCTGCAGTCCGCGCGCCGCGCGGGCGGCAATCCGCTCGCGCAGATCAAGTTCGTCCTGCACGACGAGTTCGACACCGCGCTCGATCTCGACGGCGTGAGTTGCGCGCTGGTCGACGCCGACGCGAGCGACGCGCGTTTCGAACTCGCGCTCGACGTATTGCGCCAGGGCGCGGACGGACTCCACTGCGTGTTCGCGTACGCCGCCGAACTCTACGACGACGGGTTCGTCGCGCAGTTCGCGCGGCACTACGTCGATCTGCTCGAACAGATCGCCGACACTCCGCAGCGCGCGCTCGGCGAATTCAGCCTCAACGACGACGAGGCGGTGGACGGCACAGCGCCCGTCGCGGGTGCTTACGCGCTCTGAGCGCGGCGCCTTCATCCACATCGACGCATCGAGCCCGCGCTTGCCCGCGCGGGCGTCAGACACCCGGATCAGATCACGGACACCATGCAAGCCATTCATTTCGACACCGATTTCCTGCCTGCCCGCGTCGCGCGGTTTGCCATCGAACAGCCGGACGCCGTTGCGCTCGTCGACAGCACGGGGCCGCTCGCCTGGCGCGAACTGTGGGCATGGTCCGGCCGCCTAGCGGCGGCGCTCGTCGACGAGGGCGTGCGGCCCGGCGATCACGTGGTGCTCGCGTTGCCGCGCTGTGCGGCGCTCGTCGCGACGATTCTCGCCGTCTGGCGGGTGCGCGCGTGTTACGTGCCGCTCGATCCGGCGCTGCCGGCCGCGCGGCTGCGCTGGCAGGCGGAGGACTGCGGCGCGCGCGTGGTGGTGACGAGCGGTGGGGTGGCCGATGCGGTGCCCCATGCGGCGCCCGGTGCCGTGGCCGATGCAGCGGCCAATGCCGCAACCAAAGCGGCCGCGCCCAGCTGGCTGCCTGACGGCATGTCCACGCTGGACCCGCACGCGTCGCGTGCCGTCGGCGACAACGTCGATAGCATCGATAACGCCGGCCCGACGCCGCAACCCAACCAAAGCATCTTCGTCTGGCCCGCGTATGTGATCTACACATCCGGCTCGACCGGCCGGCCCAAGGGCGTCGTGCTCAGCCACGCGGCGCTCGCCGCGTATCTGCGCGGCGTGTCCGAACGGCTGCCCGAAGGCGTCGCGAGCGCCGCGTACCTGTCGACGCCCGCCGCCGACCTCGGCCACACGTCGCTGTTCGGCGCGCTGTGGCACGGCTGGACCCTGCATCTGATCGACGCGCAGATCGCCGCCGACCCGGACGCGTTCGCCGCCTACATGCACGCGCACTCGGTCGATCTGCTGAAGATCGTGCCGAGCCATCTGGATGCGCTGTTGCAGGCGCAGTCGCCCGAATACGTGCTGCCGCGCCGCTGCCTGCTGGTGGGCGGCGAACCCGCGCCGACGCGTCTTGCCGAGCGCATCGCGGCGCTGCGGCCCGAATGCCGCCTGATCAACCACTACGGCCCGACCGAGACGGCAGTCGGCGTACTCACGCGCGGCGGCGCGGAAAGTCGCGCCGCGACGCTGCCGCTCGGCAAGCCGCTCGCGCATGTGGAAGCGCGCATCGTCGACGCCGACGGCAACCCCGTGCCGAAGGGCGCGGCAGGCGAGTTGTGCATCGGCGGCGCGGGCGTCGCGTACGGCTATCTGAACCGGCCCTCGCTCACGGCCGAGCGCTTCGTGCCCGATCCCGACGGTCACGGCGCGCGGCTCTACCGGACGGGCGACAAGAGCCGCCGTCTGCCGGACGGCGAGTTCGCGTTCCTCGGCCGTCTCGACGACCAGGTGAAGATTCGCGGCTTTCGCGTCGAGCCGGAAGAAATCGCTGCGCGCCTGCGCGCCGAGGACGGCGTGCGCGACGCGGTGGTGATCGCGCATGCGGACAGCGAAGGCGTCGCGCCGCGCCTCGCCGCCTATCTGACGGCCGCCGAACCGCTCGACGTCGACGCGATCCGCGCGCATCTTGCCGCGGAACTGCCAGACTACATGGTGCCGTCGTCACTTCAGGTGCTGGCCGCGCTGCCGCTCACGCCGAACGGCAAGATCGACCGTACGGCGCTGCCCGCGCCGCAGCAGGGCGAGGCGGCTCACGCGCCGCACGTCGAGCCGCGCAACGACGCCGAACGCACGCTCGCCGGAATCTGGAAGCGGGTGCTCAAGCGCGACGACATCGGCGTGACGGACAACTATTTTGAAATCGGCGGGGATTCGATCCTGAGCCTGCAGATCATCGCGAAGGCGCGCGGCGCCGGGCTCAAGCTGACGCCGAAGCAGATGTTCGAATACCCGACGATCGAGGCGGCGGCACGTGTGGCGGTCGCAATGCCGGTGGCGTCCGCGCGTGCGGGCGTGGCGGCAAGCGCACTTCAGCGTGCGACGACGGCTACGGCGCAAACGGCTAAAACGGTGGAAGCGGCGCAATCGAACGAAGCGGTGGAAACGACGTCAACCGTCGACGACGCTCTATGGTTCGCGCAGGCCGGCGTCTCGCGCGACGCCGTCGAGGCGGTCTATCCGGCCACGCCGATGCAGCAGGGCCTGCTGTTCCACGGCATGCTCGACGGCGAACCGGGCGTGTACGTCTCGCAGCTTCGCCTGACGATCGACGCGCTGCGGATCGAGACGATGCACGCGGCGTGGGACGCGGTCGTCGCTCGCCATCCGGTTTTGCGCACGCGCTTTGTGTGGCCGGCCGGCGGCGAGCCGTTGCAGATCGTCGAGCGGCACGTGCGGATGCCGTTCGAATTGCATGCGCGTGTCGCATCGACGCAGGACCGATACGAAGCGGCGTACGACGCCGCGCGCGAAGCGCTCGTTGCGCGCGGCTTCGAGCCGGGCGTCGCGCCGCTGATGCGCGTCGATGTTTTCGAGCGCCCCGACGGCGCGCACGATCTGCTGTGGACCCACCATCACGCGCTGACGGATGGCTGGAGCACCGCGCAGGTCGTGACAGACGTGACGCGCGCGTATGCCTCGTTCGAGGCCGGCGGCCTGGCCGATACGACGCCGGGCGCGCGCTACGCGGACTACGTCCGCTGGCTGCGACGTCAACCCGATACGGGTCCGTTCTGGCGCGCACGCCTCGCGACGCTCGACGAACCGGCGCGCCTCGCCGACGCACTCGGCAACGCGTTCCGGCCGTCGTCCGCGAACGGTCCCGACAGCGGGGCGGCGCAAGTGATGATCCGCGAACTCGACGGCGCATCTCACGCGCGGCTCCAGCGCGCCGCGCAGCGCGCGCGGGTCACGCTGAACACGCTCGTGCAGGGCGCGTGGGCGCTCGTGCTCGCGCGTTTCTCCGGGCGCCCGCAAGTGGCGTTCGGCATGACGGTGTCCGGCCGTCCGGTCGATCTGCCCGACGCGCAATCGATCGTCGGCCTGTTTATCAACAGTCTGCCGCTGTGGGTCGACGTCGAATCCGATGCGACGGTGCGGTCCTGGCTGGCCGCGCTGCAGCGGCACAACGCGGCGTTGCGCGACGTCGAACACACGCCGCTCGCGAGCTTGCAGCAATGGGCGAACTCGAGCGTCGATGCTCTGTTCGACAGCCTGATCGTGTTCGAGAACTATCCGCTCGACGATGCGCTGGGCGCGATCGGCGGCGTGCCGCGCGTGCGCGCTGTCGAGGCGCACAACCGGAGCCACTTGCCGCTGATGCTGGTGGTTGCGCCGCGCCATGTGGGCGGCGGCGACAGGCTCAGGCTCGAGTGGCACCGGCATGCCGCGCGCGTGTCCGCGGACGGCATTGCATGCGTCGCCGAGTATTTCGAGCGGATGCTGGATCGCCTCGCGACGGCGCTGGTGGAAGCCGACTCGGAGGACGTGAGGTTGCGCGATATCGCAGGTGACGACGCGACGGAATTTGCGGCGACGCCTGCGGCCGCGTTTGCATACGAGCCGGTGACGGCACGGATCGCCGCGCAGGCGGGTGCGCGTCCTGACGCCATCGCGCTGGTCGACGGTGAAGAGCAGGTGACGTACGCGCAACTCGATGCGTGGTCGCGCGCGATCGCGCACGAACTGCGACGCCTGGGCGCGACGGCGGAGGTGCGCGTCGGCGTCGCGATGCAGCGCTCGGCGGCGCTGGTCGCGTCGCTGCTCGGCGTGCTGCGCGCGGGCGCGACTTATGTGCCGCTCGATCCGTCGTATCCGGCGGAGCGCCTCGCGCATATCGTCGATGATTCGCAGCTTCGTCTGATCGTGACGGATGCGCAGAGCCTTGCGCAGCATGCGGCGCTGTTCGGGTCGCGGCCGACGCTTGACGCTGTCGCGCTGCGTGACGCTGTGCCCGCTGTGCCCGCTGGGGCGAACGATGCGTCGTTCGTCAATCCGCATCCGCAGCAGCTTGCGTATGTGATCTACACGTCCGGTTCGACCGGGACGCCGAAGGGCGTCGGCGTCACGCATGAAAACGTCGCGCGCCTGTTCGACGCGACCCGGTCGCGCCTTGCGTTCGGTACAAGCGATGTATGGACACTGTTCCACTCCTACGCATTCGACTTCTCGGTATGGGAAATCTTCGGCGCGCTGGTGCACGGCGGACGGCTCGTGATCGTGCCGCACTGGACCGCGCGCGAGCCGTCGGCCTTTCATGCGCTGCTGCGCCACGAGCGGGTGACGGTGCTGAACCAGACGCCGTCGGCGTTCGTGCAGCTGACGCAGGCCGATGGCGGGAACACTCTTGAGTCGCTGCGCGCGGTGATCTTCGGCGGCGAACGTCTGGAGCCCGCGTCGCTTGCACGATGGGCGGATGGCGCGCGCCGCAAGGGCGTGTTGCCGGCGCTGGTGAACATGTACGGCATCACCGAAACGACAGTCCACGTGACCCATCGCGCACTGGACGAAGCGGCACTGCGCGACGCACGCAGCGTGATCGGGGCGCCGCTCGACGACCTCACGCTGCACGTGCTGGACGCGGACCTGAACCGCGTGCCGGTGGGCGCGGTGGGTGAGCTGTACGTGGGCGGCGCGGGTCTCGCGCGCGGGTATCTGGGACGCCCGGACCTGACGGCGCAACGCTTCGTGCCGGACCCATACGGCGCGCCGGGCGCGCGTCTGTACCGCTCGGGCGATCTCGCGCGGCGGCTGGAGGATGGCGACCTCGAGTATCTGGGCCGTAACGACGATCAGGTGAAGATCCGCGGTTTCCGCATCGAGCCGGGCGAGATCCAGGCGGCGCTGCTCGGTCACCCCGAGGTGCGCGATGCGGCGGTGCTGGTGTCGGACAGCGAAGGCGGCGACCGGCGCCTCGTTGCGTACGTGGTGCCGCAGGGCGAACCGGATGCGAGCGATGCGGCACGAGCGCAAATCTGGCAGACCTGGCTGAGCGCCCGTCTGCCCGTCCACATGGTGCCGTCGTCGTATGTGGAGCTCGCGCGTTTCCCGCTGACGCCGAACGGCAAGCTCGACCGCCGCGCGTTGCCCGCGCCCGAAGCGGTCGCCTCGGGCCGTGCGGCTTACGTCGCTCCGCGCGACGAAACCGAGACCAGGCTTGCAGCGATCTGGCAAGACGTGCTCGGCGTCGAGCGCGTCGGCGCACTCGACGATTTCTTTCTGCTCGGCGGTCATTCGCTGCTGGCGGTGCGCGTGATTTCAGCCGTGCGGACGGTTTTCGGCGACGCGCCTGCGTTGCGGGCGGTGTTCGAACATCCGCTGCTCGAAGACTTCGCGACGCTGCTGCGCGGCGCGCAATCCGCCACGGCCGGCACGCATGCGCCGGTGTACGGCGTACCGGTTGCTACTGGCGCGACTACTCCGCCTGCCGCACAAGCCGCACAAGCCGCACAAGCCGCACCAATCCCACTATCGGCGTCTCAGCAAAGCCTTTGGTTCCTGTGGAAGCTCGATCCCGAGAGCGCCGCGTACCACGTGAACGGTGCGCTGCGTTTCGACGGCAGGCTCGACGTCGATGCACTGCGCGCCGCGTTCGGCGCGCTGGGTGAACGGCATCCGGCGCTGCGGATGCGTTTCGCCGAAGTCGCGGGCGTCCCGTGTCAGCGCATCGAAGCCGCGAGCCGCAACGAAATCCGCCTGCTCGATTTGCCGCGCACGCGCAACGTGACGGACGACGAAGCGCTGGCGACGTGTCTCGCCGCGCTCGTGCGCGCACCGTTCGACCTCACCGCCGAGCCGCCCGTGCGCGCGACGCTGATCCGCGTCGCCGGCGATCGTCACGTGCTGCATCTGGTGCTGCATCACATCGTCAGCGACGACTGGTCGGTCGGCCTGCTGTTCGCGGACTTCTCGCGCCTGTATCGTGAATATTGCGCATCGGGCCGCGCCGCCTCTATCGACAATCTCACCGGCGATGCGAACGTCGCGGCAGCATCGGCGGCGGCCTATCGCGAGTTGATCGCGGCGCGCGCCGCGCAACTGACGCCCGAGCGGGAGTCCGCGCAACTCGCCTGGTGGCGCGCCGAGTTGGCGAACGACGACGAGTCCGCCGCGACCCTTGCGCTGCCGTACGACCGCGCGCGTACCGGCACGCGCCAGGCATCCGGCGCGCGGTATCGCACGCGCGTGCCGGCCACCACCGTGAATGCGCTGCGCACGCTCGCGGGCGCCCGTCACGCGACGCTCTTCATGACGCTCCTCGCCGCCTTCGACGCGTTGCTCTACCGGTACTCGGGCCAGTCCGACATCCGCCTCGGCGTGCCGCTCGCGGGCCGCGATCTGCCGGGCGCCGCGGACGTCGCCGGTTTCTTCGTCAACACCGTCGTGATTCGCACCGCGCCGCACGGCGAGCTGCGCGCGGCGCAACTGATCGACGACGTGCGCGAGCGGCTGCTGTGCGCGCATGCGAATCAGGACGTGCCGTTCGCGAGCGTCGTCAAGGCCGTGCAGCCCGAGCGCGACCTGACGCAGACGCCGCTGTTCCAGGTGCTCGTCAACCAGCAGCAACGCCACGACCTCGATGCGTCGTTCGGCGACGGGCTGCGCGTGACGGTGCAGGACGTCGACAACGGCGAAGCTCAATTCGATCTGATGCTGAACATCGCCGAGACGGCCGGCGAAGCGCTCGATCTGACGCTCACGTACGCAACCGACGTGTTCGACGCGTCGACCATCGAACGGCTCGCGCGCAACTTCACGGGTCTGCTCGAGCAGTGGAGCGCGGCGCCGGATGCGCAAATCGCGTCGTTCGAATTGCCCGAGATTCGTGACGAGGCGATGCCTCGTCTGCCTGCCGCGTTTGCATACGAGCCGGTGACGGCACGGATCGCCGCGCAGGCGGGTGCGCGTCCTGACGCCATCGCGCTGGTCGACGGTGAAGAGCAGGTGACG
>DASPZL010000228.1:0-13245 GCA_035636295.1 Paraburkholderia sp. | reverse complement strand
AACGCTTTCGTCGGCGATGCGGTTCACGAACGACGTGTTCGCGCCATTCTCCAGCAGACGGCGCACGAGGTACGCGAGCAGCGTTTCGTGCGTGCCGACCGGCGCATACACGCGGCACGGACGGTTCAGCTTGTCGCGGCCAGTGACTTCTTCGTACAGCGGCTCGCCCATGCCGTGCAGGCATTGGAACTCGTACTGTCCGGGATAGTAGTTGTTGCCGGCGAGGTGATAGATCGCCGACAGCGTGTGCGCGTTGTGCGTGGCGAATTGCGGATAGACCGCGTCCGGCGCGCCGAGCAGCTTCTTCGCGCAGGCGAGATACGACACGTCCGTATAGATCTTGCGCGTATAGACCGGATAGCCTTCGAGGCCGTCCACTTGCGCGCGCTTGATTTCGGTGTCCCAGTACGCACCCTTTACGAGGCGCACCATGATCCGGTGACGGCTGCGGCGCGCGAGATCGACGATGTAGTCGATCACGAACGGGCAGCGCTTCTGGTACGCCTGCACCACGAAACCGATGCCGTTCCAGCCGGCCAGTTCGGGATCGAAGCACAGCGCCTCGAGCAGATCGAGTGAGATTTCGAGGCGGTCGGCTTCTTCGGCGTCGATATTCAGGCCGATGTCGTAGCGGCGCGCGAGGATCGCCAAAGAGCGCACGCGCGGCAGCAATTCGCTCATCGTGCGCTCCTGCTGCGAACGCGAATAGCGTGCGTGCAGCGCGGAGAGCTTGATCGAGATGCCCGGGCCTTCGTAGATGCCGCGGCCGCCGGCGGCCTTGCCGATCGCGTGGATCGCCTGTTCATACGACGCGTAGTAGCGCTGCGCGTCGGCTTCGGTGGTGGCGGCTTCGCCGAGCATGTCGTACGAGTAGCGGAAACCGCGTGCTTCGTACTTGCGGCTGTTGGCGAGCGCTTCGGAAATGTTCTCGCCGGTGACGAACTGCTCGCCCATCAGGCGCATCGCCATGTCGACGCCCTTGCGGATCAGCGGCTCGCCGCCCTTGCCGATCAGACGCGTAAGCGCCGACGAGAGGCTCGTTTCGCTATTGGTCGTGACCAGCTTGCCGGTGATCATCAAGCCCCAGGTCGCGGCGTTGACGAACAGCGACGGCGCCTGGCCGACGTGCGATTTCCAGTCGCCCTTGCTGATCTTGTCGCGGATCAGCGCGTCGCGCGTGGCGCGGTCGGGAATGCGCAGTAGCGCTTCGGCGAGGCACATCAGCGCCACGCCTTCCTGGCTCGACAGCGAGAATTCGTGGATCAGCCCTTCGACGCCGCCGCCCTTGCTCTTGGTGCGCAGCGTTTCGACCAGCTTGCCGGCCATCGCCTCTACGTCGCCCGCGAGATTGGCCGGCACGCGCGCCTGACCAAGCAGGAACGGCACGCATTCCGGCTCCGGACGGCGGTAGGCGGCGGTGATCGCCGCGCGCAGCACCGATTGCGGCTGCACGTTTTGCGCGAACTCGAGGAACGGGTGCGATGCACCGTCTTCCTCGCTTTCGACCGCCGCGCCGTCGGCCAGATCGGCCGAACCGGTTGCGCCCGACAGTTCAGGAGGCAACTGGCCGTGCTCGATCTTTTCGAGGTACGCGAAGATCGCCTGCTTGATCAGCCAGTGCGGAGTGCGTTCGAGGCGGGTGGCGGCATCTTTCAGCCGGGAACGCAGGAGGTCGTCGACCTTGACGCCAAGGGTGGTGCTAGCCATGTTTCCTTCTTCGGATACCAGACGATTGCGCTGGCGAAAGACTAAAAGTTGAGCGAATCCTACGCTTCCCAATAAAAAGGTGCAACCATGCTTCACGCATGGTTGCACCTCGTTGAAAGCCTTGTATGACACGGGTTTCCGGCCGATGGCGCGACGCGTGACGGCGGCGGTTGCGATCAGTACTTTCCCTGGCGTGATTCTTTTTGCATTTACCCTTATCAGAATCACTTCGCGCGCCGTTATATAGGACACGGCGCAGGACAGCGCGGAACACAGCGGTATGCTGCCTCACGGCAAGCACACAAAAACAGTACGGGGTTTCAGAGGACCATTCGAAATGGAAAAGTGGTTGGTGGTATTGGGCATCTGGGCGATGTGCGCGACTTGCGCGGTGCTGTTCATCCGCGGCGCGACGGGTGGCTCCGGCAAGCGGGTCTCCACCGGACGCACGCGCCCGGCTTCGCGTGCGTCGGCCGGCGATGCGCGGGCTGCGTTGAACGATTAACGATTAAGTGGCAAAGCCGTCCGGCGACTCGCGATTGAAATAGCAACGCCGGTCTTCCCGACTGACAGTAAGTATGGAGCGTGCACCGCCGGGTTCGGCCCGGCGGCGAAGCGTACGCGCGCGCCTCAGTGCGGAAAGACCGGCTCGAACTGCGCGCACGCGTCGCCAGGCGATACGAGCTGGTCATGCAGACGGCAACGCCGGCTGTCAGCCACGCTCGCGCCAGATCCCAAACCTGAAACGGCGAGACCCGGAATGCTCTGCTCGAGTGAATATCGATCTTCGGCGCGATACCGGCAGCTTGCGCAACGCGGCGTGCACGCTTCGTCGCGTGCGTGCGCAGTGCTGGCGAGGCGGACGGCCACGTCTGTCACGAGCCCTGTCCCAAGCTATTCCAATACGGTGCGAACACGTGCGCGGACAGCGCGCAGCCGATGGCGATATTGACGACGCCCGCCGGAAGGCGTCAGATGTCGAGCGGGTCGACTTCGAGATTCCAGCGCAACACGCCTTTCGTGCCGCGCAGCAGCGGCTGCCATGCGCGCAAGGTGGCTTGCAACGCGGCCCGCGACGCGCTTTCGATCAACAACTGCGCGCGATGCACGTGCATCACCTTGACGATGGTGAGCGGCACGGCGTCGTAGACGGTCACGCGTTCGGCCGCCGGAATCTCCGTCAGCGCCGCCGCGGCCAGCTGGAGAAAGGCGAGCGCCGCTTCGAGCGTGCGCCCCTCGGCGCGCAGCAAGGCCTGATAGACGAACGGCGGCAAGTGCGCGTCGCGCCGCTCGGCCAGCGTGGAATTGGCAAAGCCGACGTAATCGTGCCGCCCGAGCGCGTGGTACAGCGCGTGGCGCGGATAGCGCGTTTGCACCAGCACCTCACCGGGCAAACCGGCGCGGCCCGCGCGGCCGCTCACCTGCATCAACTGCGCGAAGAGGCGCTCGCTCGCGCGGAAGTCGTGTGAAAACAGCGCGGTGTCGGCGTTCAACACACCGACCAGCGACACGCGCTGGAAGTCGTGGCCCTTCGCGATCATCTGCGTGCCGACGAGGATGTCGACCTCGCCCGCGTGTACGTCGGAAAACAACGCCTGGGCGCTGCCTTTGCGGCGCGTGCTGTCGGCGTCGATACGCAGCACGCGGGCGCCGGGCACCGCGCTCACCAGCGTTTCCTCGACGCGTTGCGTGCCGCGTCCCATCGGCGCGATGTCGACATTGCCGCAATCCGGGCACGAGCGCGGAATGCGCGACTCCCAGCCGCAATGGTGGCAGCGCAGCGCGCGCTCCGGCTTGTGCAACACGACGTAAGCACTGCAACGCGGACAACCGGCGACCCAGCCGCAGGCGTCGCAGGCGAGTTGCGGCGCGTAACCGCGCCGGTTCAGGAACACAAGGCTTTGCTCGCCGCGCTCGAGCCGCGCCTTTAACGCGGCAATCAGCGGGCCGGACAATCCCTCCATCGAAGCTCGCCCGCGGCGCCGCTCTTCTTCCAGATCGATCAGCTTGACGGTTGGCAGCACGGCGTCGGCAACGGCGCGGCGCGACAAGGTGAGGCGCTTGTAGCGGCCCTGGTCGGCCTGCCACCAGCTTTCCAGCGACGGCGTGGCCGAACCGAGCACGACCGGTAAACCGAGTTGCTTGGCGCGATAGACCGCCAGATCGCGCGCCGAATAGCGCAAACCTTCCTGTTGCTTGTAGGCCGGATCGTGCTCCTCGTCGACGACGATGATCGCGAGCTTCGGCAACGACGCGAGCACCGCCAGCCGCGTGCCGAGCACGATGCGCGCGCGCCCAATGTGCGCGGCGAACCAGTTGCGCGCGCGTTCGCCCTCGGCGAGGCCGCTGTGCAGCGTGACGATCGACGTGCCTTCCAGTGCGGCAAAGCGCGCGCGGAAGGCCGCCTCGAACTGCGGCGTCAGATTGATTTCGGGCACGAGGACGAGCGCCTGCGCGTCGGGCTTCGCGGCAAGAATCTCGGCGAGCGCGCGCAGATACACCTCGGTCTTGCCGCTGCCCGTCACGCCGTGCAGCAGGAACGGCGCAAATCCGTTCGCGTCGCGGATCGCTTCGACCGCGGCGGCCTGCTCGTCGGTGAGCGTCGGCAGCGTGGGCGCCGGCGCGTTCGCGGAGGGCGGCGCAAGCACCGCGGCGGCTTCGATGACGTCCAGTGCTACCCAGCCTTCCGCTTGCCAGGCGTCCAGCGTTGCAATCGCCTTCGGGTGAAGCGCGCGTGCGTCGGCGGCGAGCAGAAAGTCGGTGCCGGCCAGTGCCTGCGCCAGCTTTCTCAGTGCGCTGGCGCGCGCGGGCAGCGTATCGGGCAACGCGCCACGGCCCTCGGACGTCAGACGGTAACGCTCTTCCGGCGCGAACAGGCGCGTCCAGCGCGAGGCGTCGCGCAAAGCCTGGGGCAGTGCCGGCAGCGCCACTTCCCCGAGCCCGCGCTGGTAGTAGTCGGCGGCGAAGGCAGTCAACCTCAGCCATTGCGCCGACAACGGCGGGCAAGTGGTGCAAACGCCATTCATAGCCCGCAGACGGTCGGCGGGCACCTCGCTGTGAGCAGTCACTTCGCAAACGAGCCCCACCGCATGACGCTTGCCGAACGGCACGCTCACCAGCATGCCCGGCGCGACCGCCTCGGGCGTGTCGCAGCGATAGTCGAACAAGGTCGGCAGCGGATGATCCAGCGCGACGCGGACGAAAACCTCGCTCACGCGGCTATACGAATTGAGTGAAATGAAGCGACGCGACACGATGCCGCGTCGTGGCGTCGCCCAGGCAGACAGTGAGCCTCTCGAAGTTAAAGTAAAACTTCACTTTCGACGCTAAGTTTTGGATTCCGCTGAACAATTGCACTCGGCTCGCTTGCCTGTGGATAACTTTGTTGAGAACTTTGCCCGGAAGGGCCGCAAACCGCGCCGCAGCGGCCTTTTGTGGGATTCCGCACACTTCGTTATGGACCCGTGAAACCCTTGCCAGACAAGGCTTAGATCAAATGCGCCCGCAATGCGCAAGGGCCAGGGTGCGACGAAAGCTTCTACCGCGCCGCAGCGTGATGAATGTGCATAAGTCAAGTCTTGACAATCACAAGACCGCCATCTGACGGCCTCGGGCCCGCAAATTTCCCCTTAGACCGAGAGCCCAGTTCGCTGCGCCGCAACATAAATGGTAACGATTACGGCTTCATGCTGGTGCATGAGCGCCACTGCGAATTGCACGGCTATGACGGTGCACTTCGTCCACGAGTTCGGCGACGTTTTCCGGCGGCGTGAACTGCGAAATACCATGGCCGAGATTGAAAACGTGGCCGGGATGATTGCCGAAACTGTCGAGCACGGCGCGCGCTTCCATGCGGATCGAAGCCGGCGGCGCAAACAGCACCGACGGATCGATATTGCCTTGCAGCGCGACCTTGCTGCCCACGCGCTCGCGTGCCTTGCGCAGGTTCACGGTCCAATCGAGGCCGACCGCGTCCACGCCGGTATCCGCGATTTCGTCGAGCCAAAGGCCGCCGCCCTTCGTGAAGGTGATCACCGGCACTTTTTCGCCGTTGTGCTCGCGCTTCAACTGGCTCACCACCTGCTGGATGTAGTGCAGCGAAAAACGTTGATAGACGCCGTCCGCCAGCGCTCCGCCCCACGTATCGAAAATCATCACGGCCTGCGCGCCGGCTTCGATCTGCGCGTTCAGATACGCCGCAACCGACTTCGCGTTGATGTCGAGAATGCGATGCATCAGGTCCGGGCGCGCATATAGCATCGACTTGACTGTGCGGAAATCCGCCGAGCCGCCACCTTCGACCATGTAGCACGCGAGCGTCCACGGGCTGCCCGAAAAGCCGATTAACGGCACGCGCTGACGGCCTTGCGCGTCGGTGAGCGCGGTGCGAATTTCGCGCACGGCATCGGTGACGTAGCGCAGCGTGGCGTCGATATCCGGTACCGCGAGGCGCGCCACGTCGTCTTCCGTGCGCACCGGCCGGGCGAATTGAGGCCCCTCGCCGGTCACGAATTCGAGGCCGAGGCCCATTGCGTCGGGCACCGTGAGAATGTCGGAGAACAGAATCGCGGCGTCGAGCGGATAGCGCTCGAGCGGCTGCAGCGTGACTTCCGTCGCGAACGCCGGATTCTTGGCGAGACCCAGAAAACTGCCCGCGCGGCCGCGCGTGGCGTTGTATTCCGGCAGATAGCGACCGGCTTGCCGCATCAGCCAGACAGGCGTGTAGTCGGTCGGCTGGCGCAGCAGCGCGCGCAGGAAAGTGTCGTTCAGGAGTTTATGAGCCACGTTGCGTACGACTGAGAGCAAAGGGGCATTTTACCGGAGCCGGCTCGCCGCATCGTGCTCGATGCGGGTAATAACTCCCGTGTGCATCGGTCACGACCGCTTTTCCGGGCTGCCGGCTGCCGCGCCATGACCTGGCTGAACGGCCGATGTTCAAGCGCAAATTGCCTGGCTATCATCAGACGGTCTTACCAAACAATGACGAACAACCAAGGAGACTCGATGAACAAGGCAGCAATCGCATTGCTCGGCGTTTTGGCCGGCGTTCTGGTACACGCAGGTGCGGCCACCGCGCAGGCCAGTGCACCCAACGCGGCGCCTTCGCGGCTCGACGACATTCTCGTCCGCGGCACCTTGCGCGCATGCACGACCGGCGACTACAAACCGTACTCCTTCTACAAGGCGGACGGGCAGTTCGAAGGTATCGACATCGACATGACGGAGGCGTTAGCCAAATCGCTTGGCGTGAAGGTGGAGTATGTCAAAACGTCGTGGCCGAACCTGATGAACGACTTCGTGGCGAAATGCGACGTCGGCGTAGGTGGTGTCTCGCCAACGCTCGAGCGGCAAAAGCGCGCGTTCTTCACGCAGGCCTATATGGTCGACGGCAAGACGCCGATCGTTCGGTGCGACGACGTCAGCAAATATCAAACGGTGGCGCAGATCGATCAGCCGGCAACGCGCGTGATCGTCAACCCGGGCGGCACCAACGAGCGTTTCGCGAAGCAGTACTTCTCGCATGCGAACCTCACTGTCTATCCGGATAATGTGACGATCTTCAAGCAGATTCTCGCAGGCAAGGCGGATGTCATGGTGACGGATGCGTCGGAGACCCTGTTGCAGCAAAAGCTCAATCCGGGCCTTTGCTCGGTGCACCCGGACAAGCCGTTCCAGTATGGCGAGAAAGCCTGGCTGCTGCCGCGTGGCGATGTCGCGTTCCAGCAGTACGTGGACCAGTGGTTGCACCTTGCCCGGGCGACTGGCGAATATCAGGCGGTTTCGGATAAGTGGCTGAAATAAGGCTGTTGCACCCGGCCGCCCGTTTCCCATTCTGACGGGAAATGCAGGCGGCCGGGGAGCGCTAATGGTTCGATATTGCTCGCACAATCATGTAACGGCCCCCAAGGAGGCGAAACGAACGCCGAACAGCGCGCACGCTTGCACCTCCAACGAACCGACCCTTAGCACCAGCATGCCGCTGTATTCGGTGTTGCAATGCAACATCGTTGTCGGCGCGGACGCGATGATTTTTCGCGGTCCCGAAAAGCACCTGTAACAAAGGCGATCCGTGGCAAAAAAGGTGAGCGTGCAACCACTTCATGCGGAATCGACTTAACGATTTACGCCGCAATATGCTCCACGAATAGCATCAATCAGGTGTATGAAATTGCGGGGCAGTCATAGGTAAAAATTACGTTTTAAATGCGCTGTTTTGGCAATAAATCCCGGAGCGCCTTATCTGGCGGGCGTTACAACCTGAAACACTTTGTTACCGCGCTCGTAGGTTAATTCGCCCACAATGCCCTCAACGGTTTCAACACGGATGTGGCTGGGTGCGTGGTGTGAGCGGATACTTTGCACTTGCCGGTCGGCGTATGCCGAAGCCCTGTGAAGGGGCATCCCTGCTGGGGCCGTAGTCGACGCCGGGTCGTCGTCTCAGTCGGTTCCTACTTTGGTCTCCTCGCGCTAACCCCGTAGCGTGTGGTTTTTAGCGGGCTCCAGGCCCGCTTTTTTTTCGCCTAGCCAAACGTTTGCGAGCTTTTTTGCGAGCGTATGCGCCGGGTCGATCCGGCGCTGCTTTTGCCGCTCACCGTATTGTCGAGATTCCGGCCGGCGCCGCGCGAATTTCGCCCAGCGCCCGGGCCGTCAAGCCGTCTTGTCCTCCTTCACCTTCAGTTCGCTGATCATGCGTTCGCGCATGATGAACTTCTGCACCTTGCCGGTTACCGTCATCGGCAGTTCGTCGACGAAACGGATGTACTTCGGCACCTTGTAGTGCGCGATCTGGCCTTGGCAGAACTGCTGGATCTCTTCAGCGGTGGCCTGCTCGCCAGTGCGCAGGACGATCCACGCGCACACTTCCTCGCCGTATTTCGCGTCGGGCACACCAAACACCTGCACGCTTTGAATTTGCGGATGACGGAACAGGAACTCTTCGATTTCGCGCGGATAGATGTTTTCGCCGCCGCGAATCAGCATGTCCTTGAGGCGGCCGACGATGTTGCAATAGCCGTCGGCGTCGAGTGTCGCCAGATCGCCGGTATGCATCCAGCCGTCCACGATGCTTTCCCGCGTCTTCTCCTCGTCGCCCCAATAACCTTGCATCACCGAATAGCCCAGCGTGCATAGCTCGCCGGCCTCGCCCACAGGCACGATCGCGCCGAGCGGATCGATGATCTTCACCTCGAGGTGCGGCTGAATGCGGCCAACGGTCGTAGTGCGTTTGTCGAGCGGATCGGTGGTCGAACTCTGAAACGATACCGGGCTTGTTTCCGTCATGCCGTAGGCGATCGTGATTTCGTTCAGATGCATCTTCGAGACGACCTTCTTCATCGTCTCGATCGGGCACGGCGAGCCTGCCATGATGCCGGTGCGCAAATGCGAAAAGTCATAACTGGCGAAGTCCGGATGGTCGAGCTCGGCGATGAACATGGTCGGCACGCCGTGCAGCGCGGTGCACTTTTCTTCGGCGACCGCGGCGAGCGTCGCCGCCGGGTCGAAGGCCTCCCCCGGAAACACCATGTTCGCGCCGACCGACACGCACGCCAGCACCGCGAGCACCATGCCGAAACAGTGATACAGCGGAACGGGAATGCACAGGCTGTCCTGCTCGGTCAGCCGCATCGCCATCGCGATATAGCGCGCGTTGTTGACGACGTTGCTGTGGGTCAGCGTCGCACCCTTCGGATTACCGGTCGTGCCGCTGGTGAACTGGATGTTGATCGGCTCGTGGCACGAGAGCGTGGCGCCGATGGCGTCGAGCTTCGCGACGTCCAGCGTCGCGCGGCCTTGTTCGATCACGTCGGAAAAGCTCAGCATGCCGGGCGTTTCGGTGTCGCACATGCGGATCACGTAGCGCAACTCGGGCAGCTTTGCGGCGTGGAGGTCGCCCGGCGCGTGCGTGGCCAACTCCGGCGCGAGCGCCTGCAGCATCTCGAGATACATCGACGTCTTGAAACGCTCGGCCGCGATAATCGCCTTGCAGCCGACCTTGTTCAACGCGTATTCGAGTTCGGCGAGCCGATAGGCCGGGTTGATGTTGACGAGCACGACGCCGATGCGCGCGGTCGCGAACTGCGTGAGCACCCACTCGACCCGGTTCGGCGACCAGATGCCGACGCGGTCGCCCTTCTCGATGCCAAGTGCGAGCAGTCCGGCCGCCAGCACGTCGACTTCTTCCGCGAACTCCTTCCAGGTCCAGCGAATGCGCTGCTCGCGAAACACCACGGCCGGGCGATCAGGAAAACGCGTGGCGGTGTCACGCAGGAACTGGCCGATCGTCGCTTCGCTCAACGGGATATCGGTCGATCCACGGACGTACGACAGTCCGTCTTTAGGTTCGATGAGTGCGCCTTCGCCTGACACGTGCGTTGCCATGGTGTTGTCTCCGTGAGCGGAAGCTCGCCCTATTGAAATGGATTTGAAATCGATTGTGCCACCGGCGCATGTCCATACGGCATCAAGTCTTACCCGCAGCGCATCCGTGGACCGGCACAGCCGGACATCAACCGGTTCGATTACACGATTCTGCTGACCTTTCCGTAAACGTCAAGTGGAGGTCAAAAAAAAGCAGCCGCGAAGGCTGCTTTCTCTCTGATACGTATTGCCTAGTTCTGACCGCGCAGCTTGCGCAGACGCTGAATCGCAGCGAGTTGAGCCGTCGCGTACGCCAGTTCCGCTTGCGCGGTGGCGTATTCGAGGTTCGAGCCCGTGTTCTGCAGCGCTTCTTCCGCACGCTTGCGTGCATCTTCAGCCTTGGCTTCGTCGAGATCCTTGCCACGGATCGCGGTGTCGGCGAGAACCGTCACGGCGCCCGGCTGGACTTCGAGAATGCCGCCGGCGACGAACACAAACTCTTCTTCGCCGTTTTCAGCTTCGATGCGCACCGCACCCGGACGAATCCGCGTGATGAGCGGCGTGTGACCCGGCAGAATGCCCAGTTCACCCGCCTCGCCCGGCAGCGCGACGAACTTCGCCTGGCCCGAGAAGATCTGCTCTTCCGCGCTGACGACGTCTACCTTGATAGTTGCCATAAGTGTCGACTCCTGGGTTGAGCGTAGTAAGAGGCGCCGGCTTTGCATTGCGCTACCGCGAAGGTAGCGATACGCGCGAGGCCGGCGCCCGCTTCGTTACACCCGACCTTTACTGGATCTTCTTGGCCTTTTCGAAGGCTTCGTCGATCGTGCCGACCATGTAGAACGCTTGTTCCGGCAGATGGTCGCATTCGCCTTCAACGATCATCTTGAAGCCACGGATCGTTTCTTTCAGCGGCACGTACTTGCCCGGGGAACCCGTGAACACTTCGGCGACGTGGAACGGCTGCGACAGGAAACGCTGGATCTTACGAGCGCGCGCCACGGCGAGCTTGTCTTCCGGCGCCAGTTCGTCCATGCCCAGAATCGCGATAATGTCGCGCAGTTCCTTGTAGCGCTGCAGCGTTTGCTGCACGCCGCGCGTGATCGAGTAGTGCTCTTCGCCGATCACGTTCGGGTCGATCTGACGCGAGGTCGAATCGAGCGGGTCCACTGCCGGGTAGATACCCAGCGAAGCGATGTCACGCGACAACACGACGGTTGCGTCCAGGTGGCCGAAGGTCGTAGCCGGCGACGGGTCGGTCAAGTCATCCGCAGGGACGTACACGGCCTGAACCGACGTGATCGAGCCGGTCTTGGTCGACGTAATACGCTCTTGCAGCTTACCCATTTCTTCAGCCAGCGTCGGCTGATAGCCCACTGCCGACGGCATACGGCCGAGCAGTGCCGACACTTCGGTACCGGCCAGCGTGAAACGGTAGATGTTGTCGACGAAGAACAGCACGTCGAGGCCTTCGTCACGGAAGTGCTCAGCCATCGTCAGACCGGTCAGCGCGACGCGCAGACGGTTGCCCGGCGGCTCGTTCATCTGGCCGTACACCAGCGCGACCTTGTCGAGAACGTTCGAGTCCTTCATTTCATGATAGAAGTCGTTCCCTTCGCGGGTACGCTCGCCAACACCGGCGAACACGGAGTAACCACCGTGTTCCTTAGCGATGTTGTTGATCAGTTCCATCATGTTCACGGTCTTGCCCACACCGGCGCCACCGAACAGACCCACCTTGCCGCCCTTAGCGAACGGGCAGATCAGGTCGATAACCTTGATGCCGGTTTCGAGCAGTTCCGTCGACGGCGACAGTTCGTCGAACGCCGGAGCCTTCTGGTGAATGCCGCGAACCACGTCCGAGTTGATCGGGCCGGCTTCGTCGATCGGGCGACCCAGCACGTCCATGATCCGGCCGAGGGTCGGCTTGCCGACCGGCACGCTGATCGGCTTGCCGGTGTTCTTCACCGTCGTGCCGCGGCGCAGACCGTCCGATGCACCCAGACAGATGGTACGGACGACGCCGTCGCCCAGCTGCTGCTGGACTTCGAGGGTCAGTTCCGAACCTTCGAGAATGAGCGCGTCGTAAATCTTCGGCATGTCCGAACGCGGAAATTCCACGTCGATCACCGCGCCGATGCACTGTACGATCTTGCCTTCTACCAAAGCAGTAGTACTCATCGCTTTTCCTTTAGATACTCAATTCTTCACTCGCGCAAAGGCGCAGTTTCGGGGTGCCGCTCAGGTGGGCCCGCCTCGCGGCGTAGGCCTGCCTGTCGTCTTGACGATCAGACCGCAGCGGCGCCACCGACGATTTCCGACAGTTCTTTCGTGATCGCGGCCTGGCGGCTCTTGTTGTACACGAGCTGCAGTTCGTTGATGACCGTCTTCGCATTATCAGAAGCGGCCTTCATCGCCACCATCCGTGCCGACTGTTCCGATGCCATGTTTTCCGCGACGGCCTGATAGACCAGCGCTTCGACATAACGCACCAGCAGTTCGTCCACCACTGCCTGCGCATCCGGCTCGTAGATGTAGTCCCACTGCGTGCTCGGCGTCGCGCCGTCTTCTTCCTTGCGCTCGAACTGGTCTGCCGACAGCGGCAGCAGTTGCTCGATCACCGGCTCCTGCTTCATCGTGTTGACGAAGCGCGTGTACGCCAGGTACACCGCCGAAACCTTGCCTTCCGAGTACAGGTCGAGCTGCACCTTCACCGCGCCGATCAGTTTTTCCAGGTGCGGCGTGTCGCCCAGATGCGCGACGTTCGACACCACCTTGGCGCGCAGACGGTTCAGGAAACCCAGACCCTTGGCGCCGATCGCGGTTGCTTCGATCGTCTTGCCCTGGCCTTCCAGTTCCTTGAACTTCTGCAGCGACGCACGCAGCACGTTGGTGTTCATGCCGCCGCACAGACCTTTATCAGTCGTGACGAGGATGATGCCTGCCGTCTTCGCGCCTTCGTTCGACACCATGAACGGGTGACGATACTCAGGGTTCGCACGGCTCATGTGTGCAGCGATATCGCGGACCTTGTCGGCGTACGGGCGAGCAGCGCGCATGCGCTCCTGAGCGCGGCGCATCTTCGATGCGGCCACCATCTCCATCGCTTTCGTGATCTTGCGCGTGTTTTGCACGCTCTTGATCTTGCCGCGAATTTCCTTCATTCCAGCCATTGCTTGC
>DASPZL010000227.1:0-3970 GCA_035636295.1 Paraburkholderia sp. | reverse complement strand
TGACTTCAACGCGGTGGTGGACGATCCGTCGATCGATATCGTGGCGGAAATGATCGGCGGCACGGGCGTGGCGCGCGATCTCGTGCTGCGCGCGATCAGGAACCGCAAGCACGTGGTCACGGCGAACAAGGCGCTCCTCGCGGTGCACGGCACGGAGATTTTCGAAGCGGCGCGCGCCAACGGCGTCATGGTGTCGTTCGAAGCGGCGGTGGCGGGCGGCATTCCGATCATCAAGGCGCTGCGTGAAGGGCTCACGGCCAATCGCATCCAGTACATCGCGGGCATCATCAACGGCACGACGAACTACATCCTTTCGGAAATGCGCGACCGCGGCCTGGATTTCGCGACCGCCTTGAAGGCCGCGCAGGAGTTGGGCTACGCCGAAGCCGATCCGACCTTCGACATCGAAGGCGTGGACGCCGCGCACAAGGCGACCATCATGAGCGCGATCGCGTTCGGCGTGCCGGTGCAGTTCGACAAGGCGTACGTCGAAGGCATCAGCAAGCTCGCCGCGATCGACATCAAATACGCCGAGGAACTCGGCTACCGCATCAAGCTGCTCGGCATTGCGCGCCGCACCGACAAGGGCATCGAATTGCGTGTGCATCCCACGCTGATTCCGGAGAAGCGTCTGCTGGCGAATGTGGAAGGCGCGATGAACGCGGTCGTCGTGCATGGCGACGCGGTCGGCGCGACGCTCTACTACGGCAAGGGCGCGGGCGCGGAGCCGACGGCGTCCGCGGTGGTCGCCGATCTGGTCGACGTAACGCGCCTGCACACGGCCGATCCGGAGCATCGCGTGCCGCATCTGGCGTTCCAGCCGGACAGCCTGTCGAGCACCCCCATCCTGCCGATCGACGAAGTGACGAGCGGCTACTACCTGCGTCTGCGGGTGGCGGACGTGACCGGCGTGCTGGCCGACATCACGCGCATTCTGGCCGATACCGGCATCTCGATCGACGCGCTGCTGCAGAAGGAATCGGAGCAGGTCGACGCGAACGGCAAGGGCGAAACCGACATCATCCTGATTACGCATGAGACGGTTGAAAAGAACGTCAACGCCGCGATCAGGACGATCGAAGCGTTGCAGACCGTCGTCTCGCAAGTCACGAAGCTGCGCATGGAAGCGCTGAACTAGGCCGAACTATGAACTACCTTTCTACGCGCGGCGCCGGAGCCGGCGAGCGCCATACCTTCTCCGATATCCTGCTGGGCGGTCTCGCGAAAGACGGCGGCCTGTACCTGCCCGCCGAATACACGCGCGTGACCGGCGACGAACTGACGCGCTGGCGCACGCTGCCGTACGCCGATCTCGCGTTCGAGATCCTGTCGAAATTCAGCGACGACATTCCCGCCGAAGATCTGCGTGCGCTCACGCGCAAGACCTACACGGCCGGGACGTACTGCAACGTGCGCGACGACGAAAGCGCCGCGCAAATCACGCCGTTGAAGACGCTCGGCATCGAAAACGGCGCGCCGCTGTCGCTGCTGGAGCTGTCGAACGGTCCGACGCTCGCGTTCAAGGACATGGCGATGCAGCTGATCGGCAACCTGTTCGAGTACGCGCTGGCGAAGCACGGCGAGACGCTGAACATTCTCGGCGCGACTTCGGGTGACACCGGCAGCGCGGCTGAATACGCGATGCGCGGCAAGAAGGGCATCCGCGTGTTCATGCTGTCGCCGCACAAGAAAATGAGCGCGTTCCAGACCGCGCAGATGTACAGCCTGCAAGATCCGAACATTTTCAACCTCGCGGTTGAAGGCGTGTTCGACGACGCCCAGGACATCGTGAAAGCGGTCTCGAACGATCATGCGTTCAAGGCGAAGTACAAGATCGGCACGGTCAACTCGATCAACTGGGCGCGCGTCGTGGCGCAAGTCGTGTACTACTTCAAGGGCTATTTTGCCGCGACCAGGTCGAACGGCGAGCGCGTGTCGTTCACGGTGCCGTCGGGCAACTTCGGCAACGTCTGCGCGGGTCACATCGCGCGCATGATGGGTTTGCCGATCGAGAAGCTGGTGGTCGCGACGAACGAAAACGACGTGCTCGACGAATTCTTCCGCACCGGCATTTATCGTGTGCGCAAGGCGGTCGAGACGTATCACACGAGCAGCCCGAGCATGGACATTTCGAAGGCGTCGAACTTCGAGCGCTTCGTGTTCGACCTGCTGGGTCGCGATCCGGCGCGCGTGCTGCAACTGTTCCGCGACGTCGAGGAAAAGGGTGGTTTCGACCTCGCAGCGAGCGGCGACTTCGCGCGCGTGAAGGAATTCGGTTTCGTATCGGGCCGCAGCAGCCACGACGATCGCGTGGAAGCGATCCGCGACGTGTTCGAGCGTTACGACACGATGATCGACACGCACACGGCCGACGGCCTGAAGGTGGCGCGCGAGCATTTGCAGCCGGGCATTCCGATGATCGTGCTGGAGACGGCGCAGCCGATCAAGTTCGGCGAGACGATCCGTGAAGCGCTGCTGCGCGAGCCGGAGCGTCCGGCCGCGTTCTCGGGCCTGGAGTCGCTGCCGCAGCGTTTCGAGGTGCTGCCGGCGGATGTGCAGCGCGTGAAGGACTACATCGTGGCGAACACGGGCGGGTAAGCACCGGAGAGCGTGAGTTTTGCGGTTCACGCAGATTCGTCCGACGCAAGCACGGGCGCTTGCCGCGAATCATCGCGGCGGGCGGCCAAACACCGAAAAAAACCGCCGTCGCGCCAAGGCGCACATGCCGCTTCCATCGACCGCTACAATATTCTTTTCACCTGCGGCTTCGAAACCAGAGATGTCCACCTCCACGCCCCGCGCTCCGATGCTCTCCACCGCCGAAGCGTTGGCGACTTTGCTTGGCGCCGCGAGCCCGATCGCGGGCACCGAGACGATCCCCACGCTGGAAGCGCTGAACCGCGTGCTGTCGGCCGACGTCACGTCGCCGCTGGACGTCCCGCCAATGAACACCAGTTCCATGGACGGCTACGCGGTCCGAGCCGCCGACCTGACGGCGCACGGCAACCGCCGCCTGGCGGTCTCGCAACGCATCCCGGCCGGCCACGCGCCACAGCCGTTAAAGCCGGGCACGGCGGCGCGCATCTTCACGGGCGCAACGGTGCCGCCAGGCGCGGACGCCATCGTGATGCAGGAGGACTGCGCGCAGGAAGGCGACGAGGTCGTGGTGAAGAAGGTTCCGGCGCGCGGCGAGTGGATCAGGCTCACCGGCAGCGACATTCGCGCGGGCGGGGAGGTGCTTCCTGCGGGACTGCGCTTGCGTCCACAGGACACTGGGCTCGCCGCTTCGGTCGGCATTGCATCCCTTCCCGTCCGCAGACGGGTGCGTCTCGGTCTTTTTTTCACGGGCGACGAGCTCGTCATGCCGGGAGACCCCCTGCCGCCCGGGCGCATCTACAACTCGAACCGCTTCACCCTGAACGGGCTTGCGGGCATCTTCGGGTGCGAGACCCGCGATTACGGGATCGTTCCCGATTCGCTGCCCGCGACTCGAGGAACGCTGCGCCGCGCCGCCGCCGAGTGCGACGTGATCGTGACGAGCGGCGGCGTCTCGGTGGGGGAAGCGGATTTCGTCAAGCCCGCCGTCGAAGCCGAAGGCGAGCTCCTCATGTGGAGGATCGCCATGAAGCCGGGCCGGCCGCTCGCGTTCGGCCGGGTGGGCAAGGCGAATTTCATCGGGCTGCCGGGAAATCCGGTTTCCAGCTTCGTGACCTTCCTCATATTCGTCCGGCCGTTCCTGCTGAGAACGCAGGGAATCACCGACGTGCAAGCCCACGCGATTCCGGTGCGCGCGGATTTCGACTGGGCCGAACCCGATCCCCGGCGGGAATTTCTGCGCGTAAAATGGAACGCGCGCGGCGGACTCGATCTGTATCCCACCCAGGACTCCGCGGTGCTGATGTCCACGGCGTGGGCGGACGGCCTGGTCGACAATCCGGCCGAGCATCGCATCCGCGCCGGGGACCTGGTG
>DASPZL010000226.1:0-13144 GCA_035636295.1 Paraburkholderia sp. | reverse complement strand
CAATCCCACCGGCGTGGTGATGCCGCGCGCCGACCTCGAGCGCATTGCGCGGGTCGCCTGCGAGCATGATCTATGGGTGCTGTCCGACGAGGTCTACGCGGACCTCACGTTCGAGCGCGAGCATGTGAGCATCGCCGCGTTGCCCGGCATGGCGGAACGCACGGTGACGCTCGGCAGTCTGTCGAAATCGCATGCGATGGCAGGTTGGCGCGTCGGCTGGGCGATCGGGCCGGCCACGCTGATAGAGCATATGGGGCGGCTCGCTCTCGCGATGCTGTATGGTTTGCCGGGCTTCATCCAGGAAGCCGCGTTGACGGCCTTGCAGAACAAGGCGCCGATTGCCGCCGAAATGCGTGACATCTACCGGCGAAGGCGCGACGTGGTGTTCGAGCGCCTGCGCCGCGTGCCGGGCTTGCATTGCCTGCTGCCCGAAGCCGGCATGTTCATGATGGTCGACGTCAGCGGAACCGGCCTCGATACGGTGGACTTCACGTGGCGGCTGTTTCGCTCGCAAGGCGTGTCGCTGCTCGACGCGAGCGCTTTCGGCGAGACCGCGAATGGCTTCGTGCGGCTGGGCTTCGTGGTCGATGAAGCGCAGCTCATCGACGCATGCGAGCGGATCGAGGCGTTTGTCGGGTCGTTGAATCGTGCGTAGCGGTTCGTTTGACGGGAGATAGAAGCGGGGTGGCGGCCGCTCCACCGCGCTGCCGTGCTTCTCGCCCAGGTTCTCCGCAAGCCGTTGACCGCTATAATTGACGTTACCTCGGGCGCCACGTCGGACGCCACTTTGGCGCGCTTCATCAATGCCGCGTCCAGGCTGCTGTTTCTGCTTCATTCCGCTTCGATAACCGGCTTCGCCAACTGCCGCCCATGCCATTTCTCCCGATCCAGTCCTTCACGCGCAAACGACTCTCCGACGTCGTGTCCGACCAGATCAAGCAACTGATCTCCGACGGCACGCTGATGCCCGGCGACCGGCTGCCGGCCGAACGCGATCTGGCAACGCAGCTCGGCGTGTCGCGGCCTTCGTTGCGCGAAGCGCTGATCAGGCTGGAGGCGGACGGTTATATTGAAACGTCGGGGCGGGGCGGTTTCACGGTTGTCGACGTCACCGCGCCGATCATCTCCAAGCCGCTTGCCGAACTGCTGCTGCAAAATCCGCGCACCAGTGCCGATATTCTGGAACTGCGCCAGGGGCTCGAATCGATTTCAACGGTGTACGCAGCCCAGCGCGCCACTGCCGCCGACCTGAAAAAGATCAGTCAGGCATTCGAAGCGTTGAAGGCCGGCTCCCTGTCCCACGACCGCGTGAACCTCGCGGAACTCGACGCCGCGTTCCATCTCGCGATCGCCGACTCCACGCATAACATCGCGCTCGCGCATGTGATGCACGGCATCCACACGCTGATCCGCGAAGGCATGCGCCAGTACCATCGGCTGATCGATTACGAAGACGCAATGGAAAAACAGTTGATGAGCCAGCATCAGGCCATCTACGACGCCGTCATGGCCCGCGACGCGCAAAAAGCGCGCAAGGCCGCCGAGCGTCATCTGGCGTATGTGCGCGAGATGTATAGGGAAGACGCGGCGAAGCCTTCGCCAAATGTGATTTCCTGAAGGGCTGTATTTGGGCCGCGTTTGTCGCATGTGAGCGGTCGCGGCACTTTGCTTCGAATCTCCTGTAGTGCGGTCCCCCGATTGACGCTTTGCGGGGACTTCCTTATAGTTCGTGGTCAGACCAACATTACCAGTCTTACTGGCAGACAACGCGGAGTTGATCCGGATCGACGTCCGCATCAGCCTATCGGCGGGCGGCTACCGCTTTTTCCCTCAATGAGCTTATGAAAGTCGCGCTGTTTATCCCGTGCTTCATCGACGCGTTCTATCCCGAGGTGGGGATCGCCACGCTCGAACTGCTCGAACGCTTCGGCATCGAGGTCGATTATCCGCAGGAGCAAACCTGCTGTGGCCAGCCGATGGCAAACAGCGGCGCGCATGCCGAGGCAGCCGGCGCCGAGCGCGTGTTCGCGCGCAACTTCGCCGGCTACGACTATATTGTCGGACCGTCGGCGAGTTGCATCCATCACGTGCGCGAGCATCTGACCGCGCTCGAACAGACCGACGAAGTGAAAAAGGTCCGCGCCGGCGCGTACGAACTCGTCGAGTTTCTGCATGACGTGGTCGGCGCGCGCGAATTCCCGTGGGCCGAGTTTCCGCATCGCGTTGGACTGCACAACAGTTGCAGCGCATTGCGGCATCTGAAGGAAGCGTCGATTTCGGAAGTGGCGGGCACGCCGTTCTCAAAACCGCGCACTTTGCTCGAAGGCGTGAAGGGCGTCGAATTCGTCAAGCTCGCGCGGCCTGACGAATGCTGCGGCTTCGGCGGCACGTTCTCGGTGACCGAGGAGCCGGTATCGGTGCGCATGGGACAGGACAAGGTCCGCGATCATCTGAACGCGGGCGCCGAATACATCGTTTCCGGCGATATGTCGTGCCTGATGCACCAGCAAGGCTGCGCGGAACGGATGAAAGCCGACGCGCGCTTCATCCACATCGCGCAGGTTCTCAACGGAGTGCGCGCATGAGCCGGATCGACCACGCGAAAGCTGCGGGCGCGTTCATCAATAAAACGGAGCACGTCGCGTTTCACGACAGGCGTCTGTGGGATTTGCGTGAGAAGCGCGATGCGCAGGCGCACGGCATTGCCGAATGGGAGACGCTGCGCGAGTTGGCCTCGGGCATCAAGGAACACACGCTGTCGCATCTGTCCGACTACCTCGAACAGTTTGCCGCGGCGGCCGAGGCCAATGGCGTGGTGGTGCATTGGGCCGCGACGGCTGAAGAGCACAACGCGCTGGTGCACAAGATCATGTCCGAGCGCGGCATGACCACGCTGGTAAAAAGCAAGTCGATGCTCACCGACGAATGCAAGATGCGCGAGTATCTCGAACCGCGCGGCATTACGGTAATGGAGACCGATCTCGGTGAACGCATCCAGCAACTCGATCATCAGGACCCGAGTCACATGGTGGTGCCGGCGGTCCATAAACTGCGCGCCGATGTGGCCGAACTGTTCGGCCGCACCATCGGCACCGATCCGGGCAATAGCGACATTCACTATCTCGCGGAAAGCCAGCGGATGAACACGCGGCCGTACTTCGTGCGTGAGAAAACGGCCGGCATGACCGGCTGCAATTTCGCGGTCGCGGAGACCGGCATGGTCGTGGTGTGTACTAACGAAGGCAATGCGGACCTGTCCGCGAACGTGCCGCCGTTGCATATCGCGTCGATCGGCATCGAGAAGCTTATTCCGAAGGTGTCGGACCTCGGCGTGTTCATCCGCATGCTTTCGCGCAGCGCGCTCGGCTCGCCGATCACGCAGTACACCTCGCATTTTCGTGCGCCGCGTCCGGGCACCGAAATGCATTTCATCCTGGTCGACCATGGCCGCTCCGAGCGGCTCGCGATGGAAGACTTCTGGTACTCGCTCAAGTGCATTCGCTGCGGCGCGTGTATGAACACCTGTCCGGTGTACCGGCGCAGCGGCGGCTTGTCGTATGGCGGTACCTATTCGGGGCCGATCGGCGCGATCATCAATCCGACCTTCGATCTGAAGCGCTATAGCGCGTTGCCGTTCGCATCGACGCTCAATGGCAGTTGCACCAGCGTGTGTCCGGTGAAGATCAACATTCACGAGCAGATCTACAAATGGCGCACGGTGATCGCCGAGCGTCATGAAGTGCCGTTCGTGAAGCAGGAAGTGTTGAAGATGGCGGGGCGCCTGCTGGCGAGCCCGACCTTGTATCGCGCGACGGTGTCGTCGATGGGGAGCGCGTTGCGGCGGTTGCCGAATTTCGTGTTGTACAACCCGCTCAATATCTGGGGCAAGCAACGCGAGTTGCCTGAGGCGCCGAAGTTGACCTTCCACGCCTGGTACAAGAAAAATCGTGGGGGTGGCGATGGCAACGCGTGAGGCTTTTCTGGCGAAGGTGCGGCAGGCGCAACCGCCCGCGCGGCCGCGTCCCGATGTGCCGTTGTTCAGCGCTGTAGGCGGTGATTTGCGCACGCGTTTCACCGCGGCGTTGCAGGCGATGGGCGGTAACTGCGTCGACGTGGCGGCTGCCGGCGACGTGCTTGCGTTGATCCGCGAGCGGTTCGGCGATGCGGCGTCCGTGGCATCGGCGACCCCGGAAGTGTCTGGCACGCGCGCGCTGACGGCCGACACGGAGCCGGCCTCGCTGCAGGACATCGACGTCGGCGTGGTGCGCGCGCGCTTCGGCGTCGCCGAGACCGGGTCGGTGTGGTTCAGCGAACGCGAGTATGTGGTCAACGCGCTGGGGTATATCGTCCAGCATCTGGTGGTGCTGCTCGATCCGGCGCGATTGCTCGACGGTTTGCAGGACGTTTACCGGCGCGACGATTTCCGTGATGCCCGCTATGCGGCACTGGTCACCGGTCCGTCGGCGACGGCGGATATCGAAGGCGTGCTGATTCGCGGCGCGCAGGGGGTGCGGTCGTTGACGGTGGTGTGGGTGGTGGCTTAAGGCGCCGCCAGCAAGCGCCCTCATGGCGATACCGTCCACAAATTGCACGGACCACGCCACGGACTTTGCTATCATCACTGTATAAACATACAGGTTCCGTGAAAGCGCCGTGGCAACAGATGCTCGGTCAGACAGCCAGTCTGACGTCCCCTATTACCTGCTGAATTTCGAGCGCGCGCTGGCGTGGCTCGCGGAGCGCTACGAAGACCTGCTGGACGCGGACGAGCATGCGTTCCTGCGCGTTTTCGCCGCCTTGCCGCAAGCATCGCGCGCGTTGCTGGTTCGCATGCTGATGCGCAAGGGCACATTGTTCCGCGCGAGCCGGCTGTCTTATGAAGAGATCGGTTGCCCCTTGCAGGCGGCCGCGCCACTCGCGGCGCTCGGCTGGGTCGAGACCGAACCGCCGCTCACACTCGACGATCTGTTCACGCTCACCACCCGCCCCGAGTTGCTGTTGATCTTCGCGGAGGTCATCGCGTTGATCCCCGGCGCGAAAAGCTTGCGCAAATCCGATCTGCTGGAAACGCTGCGTCCGTTCTATCAAAACGAGCGCGACGAAGAACGTGCGAGTACTGCGCAACCCCTGTCGATGTGGCACAGCCAGACGACCGATCGCGTGCTGCATGTCGCCACCGCGCCGCTTTGCGAGCGTCTGCGGTTGATGTTTTTCGGCAATCTGCAGCAGGACTGGTCGGAATTCGTGCTTGCCGACCTCGGCGTGTTCCAATATGAGCAGGTCGCGTTCGCACCTTCGTCGCGAGCCTTTCAGCAACGCGCGGACGTCGACGTCTACCTTGCGCTGCATGCGTGCCGCGAAGCGCTCGAATGGCTGCCCATCGGCGAGACGGAGCCGCAAGCGATCGATGAACTCGTCGCCACCGTCGCCGCGATCGAAACCTCGAACCCCTGGCTGGAAACGCGTCGCGCGAAGCTGCTGTTTAGCATCGGCCAGCATTGCGAGCGCGAGCAGAACTGGCCGGCCGCGCTGGCCGTCTACGAGGCTTGCGCGTGGCCCGGCGCGCGCCATCGGCGTATGCGCGTGCTGGAGCGCGCCGAACGCTTCGACGAAGCCTTCGTGCTGACCTTGCATGCCGCCGCCGCTCCAGAAAGCGAGGAAGAAGCGCAGCGCATCGCGCGCATGCTGCCGCGTTTGCAACGCAAGCGCGGCGAACCGGTTGCCCGCGTGCCGGCAGCGCGGCCGGTCGAGCGCAGCACGCTAGTGCTGCCGAGGCCCGAAGCCGCGCAAGCGGTCGAATACGTCGCACGCGATCATCTGACCAGCGACACCGCGCCGGTGCATTACGTCGAGAACGCGCTCATCAACTCGCTGTTCGGCCTGCTGTGCTGGGAGCCGGTGTTCGCGGCGCTGCCCGGCGCGTTTTTTCATCCGTTCCAGCGCGGTCCGGCCGATCTGCATGCGCCGGATTTTCATGCGCGCCGCGCCGACCAGTTCGCCGCGTGTCTCGCGCAACTGGAGAGCGACGCGTATCGCGAGACGATTCTGCGGCATCTGCACGGCAAGGCCGGCGTGCAGTCGCCGTTCGTGTTCTGGGGGCTGCTCACGCCGGAACTCGTCGCATTGGCGCTCGACTGTCTGCCCGCCGCACATCTGAAGCTATGGTTCGAGCGGTTGTTGCGCGATATCCGCGGTAATCGTTCGGGTCTGCCGGACCTGATCCGTTTCTGGCCGGCCGAGCGCCGTTATGAACTGATCGAGGTGAAGGGGCCAGGCGATCGTTTGCAGGACAATCAGATTCGCTGGCTCGCGTACTGCGCGCAGTACGGCATGCCGGTGCGCGTGCTCGATGTGCGTTGGGCCGATGAGGCCCTCGCGGAGAACGAAGCCGGAGCAACGGCCAGTACAGAGGCTGCCGCATGACCTACGTGGTCGCCGTGCGGGCGATGTGCGAATTCACCGCGAGGCGCGGCGATCTCGATCTGCGCTTTACGCCCGCTCCTACCTCGCTGGAAGGCATGGCCGGTCACGTTACGGTCGCCGGTCGGCGCGCGAGCGGCTACCAAACCTACGAAAGCGAGATCACGCTGACGGGCACGCATCGCGGCCTCTTCGTGCGCGGCCGCGCCGACGGCTACGACCCGGCGGCGAACCGGCTGGAAGAGGTCAAGACCCATCGCGGCGATCTCGAACGGATGCCCGCCAACCACCGCACACTGCATTGGGCGCAGGCGCTCGTCTACGGTCATTTGCTGTGCAGTACGCGCGGGCTCGGCGAACTGACGGTTGCGTTGGTCTACTTCGATATCGGCAGTCAGAAGGAAACGCTGTTGACGCAAACGCATGCCGCGCGTGAACTGGAGATTTTCTTCGTCGAGCAATGCGAGCGGTTTCTCGATTGGGCCGTGCAAGAGAAGGCGCATCGCGCCGCGCGCAACGCCGCGCTCGGCGCGTTGCAGTTTCCGCATGGGCAGTTTCGCAGCGGGCAGCGCGAACTGGCGGTGTCGGTGTATCGTTCGGCGCGCGACGGCAAGCCGCTGATGGCGCAGGCGCCCACCGGCATCGGCAAGACGCTTGCGACGATTTTTCCGTTGCTCAAGGCGTGTGCGGCGGATCAGATCGACCGTGTCTTTTTCCTGACCGCGAAGACGCCGGGCCGCGCGCTTGCTCTGAACGCGATCGAGACTTTGCATCAAGGCGCTGCGCGCTTGCCGCTGAGAACCCTGGAACTGGTCGCGCGCGACAAGGCCTGCGAGCATCCCGACAAGGCTTGCAACGGCGACTCGTGTCCGCTCGCGCGCGGCTTCTACGACCGGCTCGATGCAGCGCGCAGCACGGCGCTGGCGGGGCCGCGGCTCGACCGCGCGGCGGTGCGCGAGGCGGCGCTTGCTCACGGTATCTGCCCGTACTATCTCGCACAGGAACTCGCGCGCTGGGTCGACGTCGTGGTCGGCGATTACAACTACTACTACGACGGCAGCGCGATGCTGTACGCGCTCACGCAGATCAACCAGTGGCGCGTCGGCGTGCTCGTCGACGAGGCGCACAATCTGCTCGACCGCGCCCGGCGAATGTATAGCGCGTCGCTCGATGAGGCGGCGTTCCGGCTCGCGCGCAAAACCGCGCCGGCCGCGTTGCGCAAGCCGCTTGAACGGTTGCAACGCGAATGGAACGCCGTCAGGCGCGCGCAGACCGACACGTACCAGGTCTATGCCGATGTGCCCGGCAAACTGCTTGCGGCCGCGCAGAATCTGATCGGCGCGGTCACGGATCAGTTCGCCGAAGCGCCGCTTTCCATCGACGAAGCGTCGCTGCGCTTTTTCTTCGACGCGATGCATTTCGTCGCGCTGGCCGAGCAATTCGGCGAGCATTCGATTTTCGACGTCACGCTCGCCGCGGATCGCCACGCTCCGCGCGACAAGACCAGTGCCACGCTATGCGTGCGCAACGTGATCCCGGCGCCGTTTCTCGCGCCGCGCTATGCCGCCGCGCGTACCACGGTGATGTTTTCCGGCACGCTGAATCCGCATCATTTCTATCGCGATACGCTGGGGCTGCCGGAGCAGACGCAATGGCTCGAAGTCGAGGGGCCGTTTCGCGCCGAGCAATTGCAGGTGCGCGTGGCCGGCAACGTATCCACGCGCTGGCGCGACCGCGAGCGTTCGCTCGTGCCGATCGTCGATCTGATTGCAAAGCAGTACGCGGCACAGCCGGGTAATTATCTCGGCTTCCTGAGCAGTTTCGAGTATCTGCAACAGGTGGTCGCGTTGATGCGCGAGCGACATCCGGAGCTGCCGGTATGGGCGCAGGAACCGGGCATGGACGAAACGGCGCGCGACGCGTTTCTTGCACGTTTTCGCACGATGAATCAGGGCGTCGGCTTTGCTGTGCTCGGCGGCGCGTTTTCGGAAGGGGTCGATCTGGTCGGCCAGCAGTTGATCGGCGCGTTTATTGCGACGCTTGGGTTGCCGCAGATGAATGAGGTCAATGAGCAGATGCGCCGTACGATGGAGGCGAAGTTCGGCAATGGTTACGAGTATATGTATCTATATCCGGGTTTGCAGAAGGTGGTGCAGGCGGCTGGGCGGGTGATTCGCACGGAGCAGGATCAAGGAGTGGTGTATCTGATCGATGATCGGTATCGACGGGGGGAGGTGAGGGGGTTGTTGCCGCGGTGGTGGAGGGTGGGGTAGGTGTTGCCTGGCCTTGCACGGCGCTATGTGGTGTTGGCCCCTCCTTGAATTCATGGTGGTCCATTGGCGTTGCCCCTGTGCGGGGCGGCACCGATTTTTCTTTGCCGGCCGCGCCCCGAAGGAAGTCCCCTTGGGGGACAAAAAAGTAGGCAAAAGAAAGCGGCTCAAACCGCCAGCTCTTAAGCGCGTCTCCTGGCGTGGAGGGGGCAGTGGTGCATCTGGAATCCGTGTTCTCGCACATTCCGCGCTGGTGACAAGGCAATCATTCTTCCGGCGGCGCTACGCGCGCCGTCGCGATACTTCACTTCATTCGTGCGGAGACGTCGGTCCCGGATTGCCCGCTGTGCCTGGTCCACCAGCCGGCTTAGGGTCCACCGGCAATTGATCTTCCACCGGCGCGTCGGCCTTCTGGGCCGCTGCTTTCAACGAAGCGTCGGCAGGTGGCGGAGTGTTCGGCTTCTCGTTCTTCGGCGCATTTGTCGCGTCGTCCTTCGGTTCGATTTTCGCCGGCGCGCTCTCCGGGTCCCACGTCAGCAGATTGCGCTGCGGGTTTGCGATCACGATGCCGCGCGCGCTGAACTGGTCGACGATGCGTCGGTTGAACTCGCGCTGCACGCCCCAGCGCGCGCTGTCGCGGCACTGTATCTGGCCGGCCAAGGTTATCGCCGAGCCGTCCACCGCATCCACGCCCCAGAAGCTGAAGTCGGACAGGATTCCGTCCTTGAACTTCTCGTCCTCGCGCAACGCGGCGCCGATTTCCTTCAGCGTGTCGATCGCCAGATCGACGTCCTGGCCAAACACGATGTTCACCTTCACCGCGGCATTGCCGAGCCCGCGGTTGGTGTTGTTGACAGTCGACACCGAACTGAACGGCACCGTGTACAGCGAACCGTCGCCGCCGCGCAACCGCACCGTGCGAATCGACAGATATTCGACGGTGCCCGATACGCCCGCGAGCGTGACCCAGTCGCCGACCTGCATCGCGTTTTCCATCAACAGGAAAATGCCGGTGATGAAATCCTGCACCAGTTTTTGCGAGCCGAAACCCAGCGCCACGCCGAAGATACTCGCGCCCGCGAGCAGCGGCCCGATGTTCACGCCGAGTTCGCTCAAGCCGGTGAGCACGACCACCAGCGCGATCGCGCAGAAGAGCGCGCTGCGCAGCATCGGCAGTAAGGTGCGCAAGCGCGCGGCGCGCACCAGGTCGCCGCTGGTCGTCCAGAGCTCCAGCCGCCGTTCGACCGACACGTTGACGCCCTCCCACACCAGCAGCGCGATCACGGCGGCCACGCCGATCGTGACGATCGCCGAGGCGAGCCGATGCCCCACGGTGCCGTTGCGGAACAGATCGCCGACGTCGACGCCCCACACCTGCAACAGCGCAAGCGCGGTGACAATGCCGATGATCCACGAGACGATGCGCCGCAGCAGCGGGTAATAGCGATAGGCGTGTTGATGCACGAGCGACTTCGCCGCGTCGTCCTGCACATGGAAGAGCCGGGCCAGTCCGCCGAAGATGACGATCGACACGACTCGCGCGCCCACCAGAACCGCCAGCGAAATGCCGCCCAGGTGCAGCAGCGTCTGATAGCCGTTCTGCACGTCGAGCGCCCAGATGAACCACAGCGCCATCACGACGAACACCGCGAGCCACGCCCACGCGTCCGCGAGCGCGTTGCCGAACATCTGCAGCGATTCGCGCGCGGCGAGGCGCTGGCGGATCAATTCGCCGACCGGCTTCGCGCATTGCAGGATCAGGATCGAGATCAAGATGTGGCCGGCGAGCGCGACCACCTTCATCAGCGCGAGATGCGCCGCATCGTTCAAGCCGAGCGACCGCGCGATCTCCGCGAGCGCCGAACCGGCGCCGACCACGCTGACGATCCGCACCATCCAGCGCTGCACGAAGGCGGCCCACGCATCGCTCATGCGCAAGAGACGCAGGCGCGGCGCTGTCGGTTGCAAAAAGAAGCCGCTGACGATCACGACCACGCGGCACAGCACGTAGATGTCGATCAGCGAATCGAGAGCGCGGTCTTGCGGTGTGCCGTCGTCGATGAGGATCGACATCAGGGCGCTCGCCACGCCGACGAACACCGCGAGCGGCAGCAGCCGCAGCACCAGGGTCAACAGCGCGCGCGGCAGGCGCTGCAGGAGCGTCCAGTGATGAACCGCCTTCTGCTTGCCTTTGGCCTGCGTGGCTTGGTCCTTCGGCGGAGTGGCGGCGAATGCGCCGGCCTTCACCGTCTCCGCTTTTATTTCAGCCTCGGCCGCCGCCTCCGACGCGGATGAAACGGGCAGCGGCGGCGCGGCATTCGGCGCATCGGCCGGCGGCGCGACGTCGACGGGCAAGTCGTCCTGGTCGCCCTGCTCGTGGCGCGCGGCGAGCGCCTTATATGCGCGCCGTAGCAGGCGGCGCGCGAACCATTCGAGAACGAGCGCGGGCAGCAGTGCGGCAAGCAGCGACCATGCGACGTGAATCAGCGTGCTGCGCGCCTGCGGGCTGGTCGATTGCCAGTTCCACCAGGTGCGTACCGAAGCGACGTCGAGTAGCGCCGCGACCGAATTGCGTAACGACGTGCCAAGGTGCACAGCCCAATGCGCGCCTTGGCGGGCCAGTTGCGAGGCCAGTCCATTGGACTTGAAGGCGGCTGGAACGAGGGCGCCGGCGCCGCTTGCCGCAGCCGGCGCCGACGCGCCCGATGCCGCCGCGGCAGCAGAGGCGGGCGTGCTCAGGGCGCCGGCTGCGGCGATCGCTTGCAGCGTATCGGCGACTTGCGCGCGGCGTTTGGGATCGTTGAGGACGGCGAGGGCCTGGCGGGCCTGCTCGGGCGTCAGCGTGACCGCCGCGCCGGACGCCGCCGAGGCCGGCGCGGGTTGCGCCACCCCGGCGAAGGCCGGCGAAGCGCCAAGGACGAGAACAAGGAGAAACCAGACGTGAAGTAGTTTGCGCATGGGATGTAAGGCGGGATGCCAGGTGCGGGCGGCTGTGCCGGGCCGCGAGGACCGGTTCGGCGGCGTGATGATGAACCGACACCGTTTTGGTCGTACAAGTTCCTCGGTGGCGGATGCCGTTGGTCCCGGAGCTCATGCCGGCCGGCCCGATTGCAATCATCGGTAGCAGAAAGCTTGCCTGTTGGACCGCGCTGGCGCTGATGCGCTTCGGATGCGCGGTGCACGGGCGTTCCCGCATCGAGCAGGCTTGCGCGATGCACGCATGCGCACGCGCAGCGACGTCCGGGCCCGAGGCGCCAAGGCAAACGCGCGTGCCCGCTCAGCCGCAGCACCGGGGCTCGCAGCGCGCTATCCCGCCACTCCGGCCGCACGAACCGGCGCGACGCCAAGCGTCCCTTCGACCACTTCGGTAAAAGTCCGCTCCTCGCGCAAAATGAAGCGCCTGGTCTGCGCGAACCTGAAATTGTCCCGCGCCTCGTCATCGGCTCGCAGCCTTGCACGATAGGTCTCGTATGCGGCGAGACTGTCGAACGCGATCAAACCCCAGGCGACGTCGTTGGTGCCTTCGTGCGGCAGGAAGTAGCCGACCAGATGACCGCCGCAGCGCGGAATAATGCGCCCCCAGTTGCGGGCGTATTCGTCGAAGGCATCGCGCTGGAATGGGTCGATCTGATAGCGGATAAAACAGGTAATCGTCATGTGCGGGCTCCGGTCGGGCAAGGGTGGTCTGAACAAGCACCGGTACGCCAGTATGGCGACCGCCCGGCGGCGACGTTTCACTGCTTTCTGAACTGTGGTTGAGCGAGGCCCGCTGCGTTGAGCGCGCGCAAGAATGCAATACCCACGGCAAGCGACGCCGCGTCTCGATGCACGCGCTTCAACGCGGGTGCGGCGCGGCTGTTTTCCCGCTCGTTTTGCGGATCGTCCAAACCGCCAGCGCCGCTCCGGCCAACGCGCACACCGCCGATACCAGCGCTACCGCCTGCAACGCCGCGCCAAGCGCATCGGCTTGGGCGCGCGCCACGTCGGCCTGCATGGCGGTGTTCGGCGCATCCGTTGCGTGGGGCGCCGCCGGCGCCGCATCCATGCCGATCTGCGTTAGCCGCGCCGCCTCGCGGACGTCCCGCGGCACGTGCAACGCATCGAGCCGCGCCTCGAGCGCGGCATCGTGCGACCACACGAACACGATGCCCAGCACCGCGATCGCGAGCAGGCTTGCCACCCGTGCGACCGCGTTATTGATGCCCGAGGCGACGCCGGTACGCGCGGCGGACACCGACGTCATCACCGTCGTCGTCAACGGCGCGACGGTGATCGTCATGCCGAGCCCCAATACGACGAGCGCCGGAAACAGGCCGCGCCAGTACCCGTCGCGCACCCAGGGCAACGCGAACATCGTGAAACCGATCGCCGCGATCACCGGACCGACGCTCAGCAAAACCCGCGCGCCGTAGCGGCTCGTCAGCCCGCCGGTGAAACGCGACAGCAGGCCGATC
>DASPZL010000225.1:0-7897 GCA_035636295.1 Paraburkholderia sp. | reverse complement strand
GCAACCTGTTCTTCTTCCTTACCCACTCCCCGCGATGATCGGTGAAATCGATATCTTCGGCGTGTTCGTGCCGGCCGTGCTCGTGCTGATGTTGGTCGCCTACCTGATCAACCTGGCGCTGCGCACGGCGCTCGCTCGCGTCGGCTTTTACCGCTTCGTCTGGCATCGCTCCATCTTCGATCTCGGCATCTATGTGCTGGTGCTGGGCCTTGTCGTCATTGTTTCGCACAGACTCATAACGTGAAATCAACGTGAAAAAAACCTGGTTCTCCGTCGGTCAAATTCTGCTGACCCTGATCGTCGTCGTGGTAGCGGCACTCGTGCTGTGGAAACTGGTCGGCTATTACATGTTCGCGCCGTGGACCCGCGACGGACACGTGCGCGCCGACGTGATCCAGGTGGCGCCGGACATCTCGGGGCTGATCTCATCGGTCGAGGTGGTGGACAACCAGCAGGTCAAGCAAGGCCAGGTGCTGTTCGTGATCGACCAGGCCCGCTACACGCTCGCGCTGCGCCAGGCGCAAGCCACCGCGCAGCAACGCCGCGCCACGCTCGACCAGGCGCGCCGCGAGGACGCGCGTAACCGCAAGCTCGGCAACCTGGTGGCCGCTGAAGTCGCGGAGGAAAGCCGCTCGCGGGTCGAGCAGGCCGAAGCCGCGCTGGCCGATGCGAACGTCGCCATCGATACGGCGAAGCTGAATCTGCAACGCGCGACGATCGTGAGCCCCGTCGACGGTTATCTGAACGACCGCGCGCCGCGCGCCGGCGAATTCGTCGCGGCGGGGCGTGCGGTGCTCGCGGTGGTCGATATGCATTCGTTCCGTGTGGACGGTTATTTCGAGGAAACCAAACTGCGTGGCATCGACATCGGCCAGCCGGTCGATATCAAAGTGATGGGCGAGCCGAACGTGCTGCGCGGCCACGTGCAAAGCATCGTCGCCGCGATTGAGGACCGTGACCGCACGCAAAGCTCGAGTCTGCTGCCGAACGTGAACCCGGCGTTCAGCTGGGTGCGGCTCGCGCAGCGGATTCCAGTGCGCGTCGCGCTCGACGAAACTCCCGCCGACTTCCGCATGATCGCCGGACGCACCGCGACTGTTTCGGTACGCGAACTATCGCCGACAGGCAAGACGCACCCGGCTTCGGGCGCTTCGGGCGTGGTGGGGGCGTCGGCGGCTTTGGCTACGTCCGCGGGTTCAGCGGCCCCGGCTGCGCGGCCTGCGTCAGCCGCGGTCATATCGGGCGCCTCGCAATGAAGCTGTCGCGCGCCCTGCCCTTACTGCCGCTGCTGCCTGCGTTGCGCATGTTGCCGCTAGCGCTCGCGTTCAGCGGCTGCATGAACGTCGGCCCGAATTACTCGCTGCCGAAACAGGCGCTCGTCAACGCGCCGCTCGCCAATGCGCCGATCGAAGGCGCCGATGCCACGCTGACCTCGCGCCGGAACGTGCCGGCCGTCTGGTGGAAACTGTACGACGATCCGGTGCTGAACGGCCTCGTCGACGAAGCGCTGCAATCGAATACCGACTTGCGCGTCGCGGCGGCGAATCTCGCGCGCTCGCGCGAGGCGTTGGGCGTCGCGCAGGCGCAGGGCGGTTTTTCCGGCAAGACGTCCGCGTTGGTCGAACGCGCGCAGGAATCGGCCGAGCAGTATCTGCTCACGGAGAAGCTGCCGGTCGTCAATGAAGGCGATATCGGCATCAGCGTGTCGTATGAAATCGATCTGTTCGGCAAGCTGCGGCGCGGCGTGGAAGCGGCGCAGGCGGACACCGAATCCGTGCAGGCCGCGGGCGACCTCGCGCGGATCAGCGTGGTGGCGGACGTGGTGCGCTCTTACGTCGAGCAATGCTCGGCGGCCGAGGAACTCAGGATCGCGCAACAGTCGCTGGCATTGCAGAAACAGCGCGTGGACGTGTCGCGCCGTTTGCGTGACGCGGGCCGTGGCAATCAAACCGAAGTGACGCGCGGCCAGACCCAGGTCGATACGTTGGCCGCGGACATTCCGCGCTACACGGCGCGCCGTAAGATCGCGCAATACCGGCTCGCGGCGCTGCTCGCCCGCGCGCCGTCCGATCTGCCGCCGGCCGTGCTGGCTTGCGAGAAGCTGCCGCAGATCCGCCAGCCGATTCCGGTCGGCGACGGCGCCGCGCTGCTCAAGCGCCGCCCGGACGTGCGCGAGGCCGAGCGTCAACTGGCGGCTTCCACTGCGCGGATCGGCGTGGCCACCGGCGCGCTGTATCCGACGGTCAGCATCGGCGCGTCGGCGGGTTTGACCGGGATTTTGGAAGACCTGGGCACGTCGCCCACGGCGCGCTGGGGTTTCGGTCCGCTGATCAGCTGGACTTTTCCGGCGAACGGCGCGCGCGGGCGCGTGCGTGAGGCGCAAGCGTCGAGCCAGGTGGCGTTGGCGAAATTCGACGGCGTGGTGCTGACCGCGTTGCGCGAAACCGAGACCAGCCTCGCGACCTATGCATCCGACTATGCTCGCGCCGACGCTTTGCGCGCCGCATTGAAGTCGGCTGCCGAGTCGGCGGATGAAACGCATCGGCTGTATCGCGCCGGGCGCGAGTCGTTCATCTCCGATCTGGATGCGACGCGCACGCTCACTTCGACGAACTCGCAGGTAGCGGCCGCGGAAGGCCAGGTGGCGATTGATCAGGTGAATCTGTTCCTCGCGCTTGGTGGCGGCTGGGAGACGGATGCACAGGCGGCGCCTGGCTCGCCGGCACCCGCGGCGGCGGCGCCCGCCAAAGCCGTTCCGACGGCGACGACCAAGGCGCCTTGAACGGCTCGCGATTTATTTTTGATAACCTTTCTTTTACCTTTCAATTGCGGTTAAATACATGCCTCAACTACACATTACGGGGTTATGTATGTCTAACTTCATGCAAGGCGCAGCCACTTTGGGTGGATGCATCGGCATTTTCACGGTCGTGGTCGCCGTGGTGGAAATGCTGGCGAATTGAGCCCGCACGGCCTGCGGGCGCAAAAGCGAAAGCGATAGCAAAAGCGTCGGCGGCCTCAGGCGGCCCGGCGCTTCGCCGCCTGGTGAATCGCCGCCCGCACCCGCGGATACGTGCCGCAACGGCACACAATGTTGGACATCGCAGCGTCGATGTCGGCATCGGTGGGATTGGGTTTCTGCTTGAGCAACGCACAGGCCGCCATCAATTGCGCACTCTGGCAATAGCCGCACTGCACCACGTCCAGATCGATCCACGCCGCCTTCAGCGCTTGCGCCTCCTTGCCCTGCACGCCTTCGATCGTCGTGATCTTCTGCGTCTGCAAACTCGACATGAGCGTCTGGCACGAGAGGGACGCCTTGCCGTCCAGATGGACCGTGCAGGCACCGCAAATGCCCACGCCGCAGCCGAATTTGGTGCCCGTCATGCCGAGCTCGCAGCGCAGCACCCACAGAAGCGGCATGTCCGGCTCGGCATGCACCGCCACCGCCCGGCCGTTGATGTTCAGCGAAGTCATGCTTTGTCCCCTGAGTGCGATGGGCTTCACGCGAGCCTCAACGGCAGCGCGCGCAAGCGCTTGCCGGTCAGCGCGAACACCGCGTTGGCCACCGCCGGCGCGATGGGCGGCACACCGGGTTCACCGACCCCTTGCGGATGCATCCGGCTCGGCATGATGTCGGTTTCGATCACGGGACAATCGCTCATCCGCACGACCGGGAAATCCACGAAGTTCTCCTGCGTCACCTTGCCGTCGGCGATGGTGATCTCGTTCTGCAACGCGCTCGACAGACCGAACACGATTCCGCTCTCCATCTGCTGACGGATCAGGTTCGGATTCACCGGCAAACCGCAATCGATCACGCAGACCACCCGATGCACGCGAATCTGCCTGTTCGGCCCGATCGACACCTCCACCACCTGCGCGACCACGCTGCCGAACGCCTCGTGCAGCGCGACGCCGCGTGCCCGAGGCGCGCCGTCGGCGGCATGCGTCAACGGACGTCCCCAATCCGACAACGCTGCGACGCGTTTTAACACCGCCAGATGCCGCGGATGCTGCGCGAGCAGCGCGGCGCGAAACGCGATCGGGTCCTGGCCCGCGGCAGCGGCGAGTTCGTCGGTGAAACTCTCGGTGAAAAAGGCCTGATGCGAGTGGCCGACCGAGCGCCAGAACCCGACCGGCACCGGCAACTCGACGATCTTGTGCGCCACGCGCGCGGCGGGCCATTCGTAGGGCTGATCGAACGCGCCTTCGCTGGTGGTTTTGTCGATGGGAATGCGCGGCACGCCGTAGTAACGCGCGAGCGATTCCGGCACGATCGCCTGACTCGCCGACGTGCTCTGCCACGCGACGAGTTTGCCGTCCTTGTCGAGACCGGCTTTCAGCCGCGACACGCACGCCGGACGATAGAAATCGTGCGTGAAGTCCTGCGCCCGCGACCAGAGCGTTTGCACCGGACGGCCGCCGCCCTCGCGCGCAATCGCCGCGGCCTGCGCGACGAAGTCGAGCTCCAGCCGCCGGCCGAACGCTCCGCCGAGCAACTGCGTGTGCATGTCGACCTTGTCGGCGTCGATGTCCAGCACTTTGGCGACGTGCTGGCGCGCGAGCGCCGGCACCTGGGTCGAAACCCAGACGGTGGCCGCACCGTCCGCGACCTGCACCGTGCAATTGACCGGTTCGACCGCGCCATGCGCGAGATACGGCGCGAGATACTCGGCGGTAATGGTTTGCGCCGCGCCGCGCAATGCGGCATCCACGTCGCCGCGGCGGTAGTAGGCGTGGCCGTCGCTCTCGTCCAATGCTTGCGCGAGGCGGCTGTTCACGTTTGCGCTCGACACCGTCGCCGCCGCGCCGTCATGCCAATCCACTTTGATGGCTTTGACCGCGTTCATCGCGCGGAACGGGTTGTCGGCGATCACCGCGACGCCGCCGCTGCCGCCGTTGTACGGCGCGACCGCGAACGCCTTGATGAAGCCCGGTATTTTCCTGGCGGGCGTGGCGTCGAAATGCGCCACCGTGCCGCCAAGCGTGGGGCACATCACGACGCTGGCGTACAACAAACCATCCGGCAATGCGTCGATACCGAAGCGCGCCGTGCCGTTGATTTTCGATGCGGCTTCGAGGCGGCGCACCGGTTTGCCGATCAGTCTGAATTCGGCGGGATTCTTGAGCGCGACCTTGCGCGGCAGCGGTTGCTGCGCGGCCAGCGCGGACAATTCCCCGAAACTCGCTTTATGCCCTGACGGGTGCAACACCTGGCCGCTTTCGGTACGGCATTCGCCGGGCGGCACTTTCCATTGCGCGGCCGCCGCGCCGATCAGCATCGCGCGCGCCGAGGCGCCGGCTTCGCGCATCGGCGTCCATAGATCGTTGATGCTCGATGAACCGCCCGTCATCATCGTGCCGGCTTCGCGCACCAGTTTGCGGGTTATCCAGACCGTGGCGCGTTTCACGGCGCTGTCGTCGTCGGGGCGAAACGGCAAGTCGTCGATGATGACTTGCAAGCTGTTGTAGATCTTGTCGATCGGCGAGTTCTCGACTCGCACCTGCGACCAGTCCGCGTCCAGTTCTTCGGCCAGCAACATCGCGAGGCCGGTGTGGATGCCCTGCCCCATTTCCGCTTTGCACATCATGATCGTCACGCTGTTGTCGGCGGCGATTTTTACCCAGCCGTTCAGCGCCACTTGCGAGCCTTGCGCGGGCAGCGGCGTGGCGGTGGTCAGCCGCTGCCCCGGCGGCAGGACCGACCAGCCGACCAGCAGCGCGCCGACAGCGCCGGCGCCGCCGAGCAGGAAGGTTCTGCGCTTTAACATGGCATGGTCGATCGGCTTGGCACGGTGACTGGGAAGCTGCGAAGGCGCTGGCTGGCGCCTCTGGTGTTTCTTCTTCTGGACAGCAATAAGACGGGAAAGTGGCTGGTGGACTGAAAGGCGCGTTTTCAACAAGCGGGGCGGGGCGGCGCTTGGGGCGCTGCTCTCTCGGGAAAAGGGCTGGGCGCAAGCCCGTCTGTCAGTTCATTAAATGTTATTCGCGGCGCGGCGGCACGCTGCAGTGCAACGGGGTTGAACGGCTAGACGGTGAGGTGAGGCGGATTTTGACCAGATAGCGGGTAGTGTGTGGAACCGCATTCATACGAGTCTCGGCGCCGAGCTAGCCTGGAGCGGTGCGTCGGCATGCGCCTGACGCACCGCCCGCACCTTATCTCCGGTTAGACCCGGACACGACATCGATCCATACGGCCAGCACGAGAATGCTGCCCTTCACGATCATCTGCCAATAGGCGTCGACGTCGAGCATCGACATGCCGTTGTCCAGGCTCGCCATCACCAACGCGCCGATCAATGCGCCGTAGACCGTGCCGGAGCCGCCGCGCATCGACGTCCCGCCGATAAAGCACGCGGCGATCGCGTCGAGTTCGCCCATCGAGCCCGCCGACGGCGAACCCGCAGCGAGGCGCGCCGTATTCACGATCCCGCCGAATGCGCACATCAGCCCCATCAGCGCGAAGATCACGAGCTTCACGCGGTTCGTATTAACGCCTGAAAGCCGCGTCGCTTCGAGATTGGAACCCACCGCATAGATTCGCCGCCCGAACACGGTCTGCGTTGCGATCCACGTGAAAATGCCGAGTAGCGCGAGCAGCAGCAGAACCGGCACCGGAATGCCACCGTAACGATCGAGCGTGGCGACGAAACCGGCCAGAATCACGCCCGCGCCGACCACTTTCACGACGTCTTGCCAAACCGGCACCACCCTCAGTTGATAGCGCTCACGGTTGCGCCGCTGCCGCACCGTCAGAAACGCCAGCAGCAGAAACAGCACGACGGCGAGCGTATCGCCCGCAAGCCTGGGCAAATACCCCTGGCCAACAAAAACAAAACTATCGGAAACCGGCGCAATCGTCGAACCGCCTGTGACGCCGAGCAGAATCCCGCGATACGCCAGCATGCCGCCCAGGCCGACAATGAACGAAGGCACACGCAGGTAGGTCGACCACCATCCATTGAGCATGCCGATAAGCACGCCGAGCAGCATCACCACCGGCAGCGTGACGCCGATCGGCCAATGCCGGTTCACGTCGAGTATTGCGGCAACGCCGCCGAGCAAACCGAGCAACGAGCCGACCGATAGATCGATCTCGCCGGCAATGATCACGAACACCATGCCGCACGCGAGCATGCCGGTAATCGACATCTGCCGCAGCAGGTTCGACAGATTGCGCGGCGTCACAAACGCGCCGTGCGTGAGCACTGAAAAGAAAACCCAGATCGCGGCCACGGCGATCAGCAACGCGAGAATCTTATAGCGCGAGAACAGTTGCTGAATACGCTGCGGACCGCCGAATGCGCCTCGCGGCGCGGCGTCGTCGGCGCGTTGGGAAGTAACGTCGGGAGTCATGCGGCACTCGCTGCGGTTGGGTTCGGGGATCGCTGCACGGGGCGAATCGCGGCGCTGAGAATGTCCTCTTGCGTGAGACCGTCGTTGACGAAGTCGCCTCGCAATTCGCCCTCGCCGATCACCAGCACGCGGTCGCTGATGCCGAGTACTTCGGGCAATTCGGACGACACCATCACGATCGACATGCCGCGCTGCGCCAGTTGAAAAATCAGTTTATAGATTTCGAACTTCGCGCCGACGTCGACACCGCGCGTCGGTTCGTCGAGGATCAGCACTTTCGGGTCGGTGAGCAACATGCGCGTGAGTACGGCTTTCTGCTGATTGCCTCCCGACAAGCTCGCGATAGAAAGCATGGGATGCGCGGCGCGTACTGAAAGCCGCTTCATCTCCGTCTGAATCGTGTCGAGTTCGGCCGCGGAGTCGATACGGCCACCCGAAGCAAAGCGCTGCAACACCGCGAGCGTGATGTTATAACCGACACTCAAACCCGGCACGATGCCGTGACGTTTGCGATCTTCCGGCACCATGCCGATACCCG
>DASPZL010000224.1:0-2792 GCA_035636295.1 Paraburkholderia sp. | reverse complement strand
TCGGCAAGCGCCTGATCGGCGCGCTCGCCGAAGTGACCGCCGATGGTTATGTGTTCCGGGTCGACATGCGCTTGCGGCCGAACGGTGATTCGGGTCCGCTCGTGTCCAGCCTCGGCATGCTCGAAGAGTATTTCTACGTGCAGGGCCGTGAGTGGGAGCGCTATGCGTGGATCAAGGGCCGGCTCGTGTCCGAAGGCGCGAGCGACGCGGCGCGGCGGCTGCAGAAGCAGCTCGACGCGATCGTCACGCCGTTCGTCTATCGGCGCTATCTCGACTTCGGCGTGATCAGCGCGATTCGCGCGTTGCATCTGCAGATTCGCCAGGAGGCGCAGCGGCGCGCGTCGATGCGGCCGGACAAGGCCGACGACATCAAGCTCGGGCGCGGCGGCATCCGCGAGATCGAGTTCAGCGCGCAGGTGTTTCAGTTGATTCGCGGCGGCCAGGACGCCGGTTTCCGGGTGCGGCCGACGCTTGCCGTTTTGCGCTACGCGGCCACGCATGGGCTGATCGACTCGGCGGTCTGCGTGAAGCTCTCGCAGGCCTATCGCTTCCTGCGCGAGCTGGAGCATCGTCTGCAATACCGCAACGATGCGCAGACCCACGCGATGCCGGTCGACGCTGAAGAGCGCGTGGCGCTCGCTCGCGCGATGGGTTGCGACGACTACGCGGCGCTGATGACGAAGCTCGACGCGCACCGCGAATTCGTCGAGCAGCAGTTCGACCAGATTTTCGCCGACAAGGTGAGCGGCCGCGACGGCTGCGGCGCACCGGAAGACGGCGCCGCCGCGTGGGTGTGGAGCAGCGCGCTCGCCGACGACAGTGCGGAAGATGCGCTGCAAGCGCGCCTCACCGAACTCGGTGTTGCCGAGCCGGGTGAACTGCTCGCGCGGCTGCGCGCGGTGTGGCAGTCGTCGCGTTACGCGGGGCTTGCCGAGCGCAGCCGGCAACGTTTCGATATCGTCGCGCAGCGCGCGCTCGAAGCCGCGCGCACGCTGGAGCCGCCCGAACGGCGGGGCGACACGGTGGCGCGCTTTTTCGATTTGCTCGAAGCGGTGAGCCGGCGCGGCGCGTATCTGGCGTTGCTGACCGAATATCCGCAAGCGCTGCATCGGGTGCTGTCGGTGCTGGGCGGCTCGCGCTGGGCCGCCGGTTATCTGATTCGGCATCCACAGTTGCTCGACGAATTGCTGGACGATGAAGCGATCAACAGTCCGTTCGACTGGGCCGAGTTCAAGCGCTCGCTGCGCGTGCGTCTGGCCGCCGCCGATGGCGTCGAGCAGCAGATGGATCTGTTGCGCCACGCTCATCAGGCCGAGGTGTTTCGCATCCTGCTGATCGACCTGGCGGGCAAGCTGAGCGTCGAGCATGTGAGCGACCGCCTGTCCGAACTCGCCGACGCCGTGCTCGACGTCACGCTCGAAGCGGTCTGGAAGCAGTTGCCCAAACGCCATCGCGAGGTGCCGCGTTTCGCGGTGATCGCATACGGCAAGCTGGGCGGCAAGGAACTGGGCTACGCGTCCGACCTCGACGTGATCTTCCTCTACGACGATCCCGACGATGCCTCGGCCGACGTCTATTCCACGTACACCCGCCGCCTGATCACGTGGCTCACGACCGCAACCGGCGCCGGCACGCTGTTCGACGTCGACCTGCGCTTGCGGCCGAACGGCGAGTCGGGTCTGCTCGTCACCGATCTGGACGCGTTCCGCCGCTACCAGCTGCGCGAGGGCGACGCGGCGAATACCGCCTGGGTTTGGGAGCACCAGGCGTTGAGCCGCGCGCGATACTGCGCGGGCGATGTCGAGATAGGCGCGAAGTTCGAGGCGATTCGCGAACAGGTGCTCACGACGCAGCGCGAAGCCGCGCCGCTCGCGAACGAGATCGTCGAGATGCGTGAGCGCGCCGAGGCGGGGCATCCGAACCATACGCCGCTGTTCGATCTGAAGCACGACCGCGGCGGCATGGTCGATATCGAATTCACCGTGCAGTATTGGGTGCTGTTGCACGCGGCGAGCGATCCCGCGCTGATCCGCAATACCGGCAACATTGCGTTGCTGCGGGATGTATCGCGCCTCGGCTTGATGAGCGCGGCGGAAGCGGAAACGGTCGGTGCGGCTTATCGCACTTATCGCAAGCTGCAGCACAAGCTGCGGCTGGATGGGATGGAGAAGGCACGGGTCGATCCGGCGTTGGTCGTAACCGAGCGGGAGGCGGTGCTGAGGTTGTGGAAGCGTGTGTTTGGATGACGCGTTGAAGTGCTGGCTGTCATGGTCGCGGTTCGACGCGGGGGCGCCGGCGCGACGCAGTCGCAGCGGACGAAACCTGCGCCGCTGCGATTCCCCGGTCCTGGGGCAACTACGCCGCCAGCATTTCCTTCGCGTGCTTGCGGGTGGTCGCGGTGATCTCCAGGCCGCCAAGCATGCGCGCGACTTCTTCCACGCGGCTCGCCTTGTCGAGCGAGATTACGCTACTGACCGTGCCGCCCTTGCCGTTACCCGCTTTCGCCACCTGGAAATGATGGTCGCCGCGCGCCGCGACTTGTGGCAGGTGCGTGACGCACAACACCTGGCGTGCTTGTCCGAGCTGATGCAGCAAACGCCCGACCACTTCGGCGACGCCGCCGCCGATTCCGGTATCCACTTCGTCGAAGATCAGCGTGGGCGTCGGGCTGGCGGCGCTGGCGATCACCGCCAACGCGAGGCTGATGCGCGCCAGTTCGCCGCCTGAGGCAACCTTCGCGAGCGGACGCAGCGGCACGCCGGCGTGACCGGCGACGCGGAACTCCACCTGTT
>DASPZL010000223.1:0-4128 GCA_035636295.1 Paraburkholderia sp. | reverse complement strand
AGCGCGCCCGAGTACGTGCGGATCAGCAGCATCTTGAACTGCTCGACCACCTGGTTCTGCTGCTCGGGCGTAGCAGTGCGCCAGTTGCGGCCCATCGCCAGTTGCGTGGTGCGGCGGAAATCGGTGTACGGCAGGATCTTTTCGTTGACGAGACGCGTGATGTGCGTGATGTCGCCTTGCTGGATCGACTTGTCGCTGCGGATCGCATCGATCACCTGCTGGGTGACGGTCTTGATCATGCCGTCCGGCGAATTGGCGTCGACGGTTTGTGCCGATGCACCAGCACTGGCGAACGAAAACAACGCAGCGAACAACGGAATCAGGAAGAATTTTTTCATATGTAGCCTTGCCTTAAAAATAGTGCAACCGTTTGAGCCGACATTAACACGCGAGTTCAGCGGCAATCCATGCGCAAACTGCGAGAGTCGTATCGATCTGTTACGGGCACACCATCAACGCAATTTGAATGACGGAAAGTTGAAACGCGTGGGCGGGACCAGTTGGCCGGCCGGAATCTGCGTCGTTTCAGGACCGCCGTTCATATCGATCGGCGGCGTTTCGCTGCTGCCCGAGGCGGCTTCCGGCGCTGCGGCGTTACCGGTTGCGCCCGAAGTCGCTCCCGCGTTCGCGCCAGCCGCCGAAGCCGCTTGCGGCGGAGTCGCCCCAGCCGTGCCGGAAGCTGCCGCCCCCTTCGCGGCAGCACCTTGCGTGCCCGCCGCGGCGCCGGCCGTGCCGGTCACGGCGCCCGCCGGCGCACCGGCCGCACCCGTTGCGCCAGAGTCGACGTCGTCGTACTTCGGCAGCGGCGCTTCGTCGCCGTAGTTCGGCAGCGCCTGCGCCTGCTTGCCGTCCGACAGCAGGTACTGGCGGCGTTGCAGATACGCATTACGCACGAACGAGTACTTGTCGAGCGCGGCGCCTTCCAGCACGTCGCCTGCGTTCAGCAGATTCGCGCGGGTGTTGACCACGTTCAGCCCGTACAGCGCCCAGCTCAGACCCGGCGGATCGATGTAGCTGAGGGGATTCACATAGTAGTTGCCGATCGAGCCGACCGCATCGCGCAGCGTGCTCGGACCGAACAGCGGCAGCACCAGGTACGGGCCGGCCGGCACGCCGTAGTGGCCGAGCGTCAGGCCGAGGTCGTTGTCGTGCTTGGGCAGCTTCGCGAGCGTCGCCACGTCGAACAGACCGCCCACGCCGAACACCGTGTTGATCACGATCCGCATGATGTCCTGCACGCCATCGGTGATCTTCAATTGCAGCAGGTTGTTCGCCGCAATGTAGACGTCGCCGATGTTCGAGAAGAAGTTCGTCACGCTGTCGCGCACCGGCTGCGGCGTCACCCAGACATAGCCTTTCGCGACCGGCTTCAACGCGTACTGGTCGAGCTTGTCGTTGACGGTGAAGATCGTGCGGTTCAAGCCTTCGAGCGGGTCGCCCTTGGTCGGCGTCTGCACGGTCGTGCAGCCGGCGAGCGCGGCCACCACGACGGTCAGCTTCGCCACCTGCAAGGCACCCGCACCGCTGATGCGTAGGGTCTGCATTTTTTATTCTCCTTATTGACCGGCCGCGCCGGAAGCCGGCAGCGCCGGTGCAGCGGGCGCCGCGGCAGGCGCGACCGGACCCGAGCCCGGCTTCGACGCGCCCGAATCAGCCGCTTTGCTGTACAGGAACTGCCCGATCAGGTTTTCCAGCACGATCGCCGATTGCGTCATCGAAATCGTGTCGCCTGCCTTGAGCATCTCGGTGTCGCCGCCGGGTTCGAGCCCGATGTATTGCTCGCCGAGCAGACCCGAGGTCAGGATCTTCGCCGACGTATCTTTCGGAAACTGGTATTGCTTGTCGAGATCGATCGTGACGACGGCCTGATACGCGTTGCTGTCGAAGCCGATCGAACCGACCCGGCCGACCGTCACGCCCGCGCTCTTCACGGGCGCGCGCGCCTTCAGTCCGCCGATATTGTCGAACTTGAGCTTGACCGGGTACGTTGCCTGAAATGACAACGAGCTCATGTTGCCGGCCTTCAGCGCGAGAAACAGCAACGCCACGAAACCCAGCACCACGAACAGGCCGACCCAGAAGTCGAGAGCAGTCTTTTTCATCGTCATCCCAAAGTGAATCCGCCACGCCGCCGACACTCCCCGCCGTGCGCGGCCCATGGCGCGCCGCCGGCGGAAAACGCGCAGCGCAGTCTTAGCTGAACATCAGCGCAGTCAGCAGAAAATCGAGGCCGAGCACCGCAAGCGACGCGTACACGACCGTTTTGGTCGTGGCGCGCGACACGCCTTCCGGCGTCGGCTTGGCTTCGTAGCCCTGGAACAGCGCCACGAACGTCACCGCGAACCCGAACACCACGCTCTTCACGACCCCGGCGCCCACGTCGCGCCAAACGTCGACACCGCCTTGCATTTGCGACCAGAACGCGCCGGCGTCGACGCCGATCAACAGCACGCCCACCACATAACCGCCGAACACGCCGACCGCGCTGAAAATCGCGGCCAGAATCGGCATCGCGATGATGCCGGCCCACAGGCGCGGCGCGACCACGACCTTGACCGGGTCGACGGCCATCATTTCCATCGCGGTCAGTTGCTCGCCCGCCTTCATCAAACCGATCTCGGCAGTGAGCGACGTGCCGGCGCGGCCCGCGAACAGCAGCGCCGTGACCACCGGCCCGAGTTCGCGCACGAGCGACAGCGCGACCAGCAGCCCGAGCGCCTGCTCGGAGCCGTAACGGTTCAGCGTGTAATAGCCCTGCAGGCCGAGCACGAAGCCGACGAACAGCCCCGACACGGCGATGATCACCAGCGAATAATTACCCAGGAAGTGGATCTGCTTCGTGACAAGCCGCGGCCGGCGCAGCAAGGGGAAAAGTTCGAGCACCAGCCGGAAGAAGAAACGCGTGGCGTAGCCGGCCGCGCCCAGCCCGCCGAGCACCGAGCGGCCGACTGAACTGATCAGTGAACTGATCATGACTGGCCTCCGCCGATGCCGAAGTCCGCCGCGAGCGGCGTCTTGCTGGGATAGTGGAATTTGAACGGGCCGTCCGGCGCGCCGTCGATGAACTGTCGAACCGTGGGATCGGTCGACGCGCGCAGCTCGGCCGGCGTGCCCTCGGCGTGAACCCCGCCGTTGGCGAGGAAATACACGTAATCGGCGATCGCGAACGATTCCGGCACGTCGTGCGTGACGAGGATCGACGTGGCGCCAAGTGCCTGATTCAGCGCGCGAATCAGATTCGCGGTGATGCCGAGCGAGATCGGATCGAGGCCGGCGAACGGCTCGTCGTACATCATCAATTCGGGGTCGAGCGCGATCGCGCGCGCCAGCGCCACACGCCGCGCCATGCCGCCCGAAATCTCCGACGGCAGCAGGTCGCGCGCACCGCGCAGGCCGACCGCGTTGAGCTTCATCAACACGAGGTCGCGCATCAGTTCTTCGGGGAGATCGGTGTGCTCGCGCAGCGCGAACGCGACGTTCTCGAACACCGACATATCGGTGAACAGCGCGCCGAACTGGAACAGCATGCCCATCTTGCGGCGCAGCGCGTAGAGGCCGTCGCGCGTTTGCTGGCCGACGTCCTGGCCGTGAAACATGATCTGGCCGCGCTGCGCGCGCACCAGACCGCCGATCAGACGCAGCACCGTGGTCTTGCCGCAACCCGAACCGCCCATGACCGCGACCACCTGGCCGCGCTTGAAGCGCAGATTCAGGTTCGACAGGACGAGCCGGTCGCCATAACCGAAGTCGACGTCGCGCAGCTCGAGTAAGGTCTCGGGGGAGGAAGACACGAAACTGACAGTCCTTTTACACGGAAGGCCGAATTATAGGGCCATCATGCAAAAGTTGCCGTGAGGTGCCCTGTCCCTTTACTCAAGTTGACGATTATTGCGTAAACGCTTGTTGCAGTGCGGAAACGGCGGCAGCCGGATCGGCCGCTTCCGTCACCGCCCGCACCACTGCCGCGCAACCCACGCCGGTCGCCAGCACCTCCGGCAGCACCTGCAGGTCGATTCCGCCGATCGCCACCAGCGGCACCACGCCGTCGAGCAGGCGGACATAGCGGGCGAGGCGTTTGAGGCCCTGCGGCGCGGTCGGCATGACCTTGGTGGTGGTCGGAAAAACCGC
>DASPZL010000222.1:0-23882 GCA_035636295.1 Paraburkholderia sp. | reverse complement strand
GTCCCCTACCGTGTCGTGGCGGAATCTTGGATCGGCTCACGCTTCGAGGCGGCGCGGGAGCGCGGCTTCAAGAGCTACGTCGGCCGCGCCCAGGAACTGGACACGATGCGATCGTGCCTCGCGCGCGCCCTCAAGGGAGAGGGCCAACTGGTCACCGTCGAAGGCGAGCCGGGCGTCGGGAAGACCGAACTCGCCAAAGCCGCGGCGGGGGTGCTCGGCACCTCGATGCTGCGGCTGCAATGCTACGAAGGCCTCGACACCGCCAGCGCGCTCTACGAGTGGGACTATCCGCGCCAGATCATGGCGCTGCGTCTCGCCGAAGCCGCGGGCGAGCGCCCCGACAACGACACCTTGTATCGCGGCGAATTCCTGCTGAAACGTCCGCTGCTGCAAGCGCTGATGCCGGACGAAAACCATCCGGGCGCGCGGCGCGTGCTGCTGATCGACGAGATCGACCGCGCCGACGAGCCCTTCGAAGCGTTTCTGCTGGAACTGCTTTCGGACTTCCAGGTATCGATTCCCGAGTACGGCACGGTGCGCGCGGAGCAGAAGCCGCTCGTCGTGATGACGTCGAATCGCACGCGCGAAGTGCACGATGCGTTGAAGCGCCGGTGTCTGTATCAATGGATCGGCTATCCCGAGCGCGATCGCGAACTGGAAATCGTCGCCGCGCGTGCGCCGCAAACATCGGCGGAATTGCAGCGGCGCGCGGTCGATTTCGTGCATCGGCTGCGCGGCATGGATCTGTTCAAGGCACCCGGAATCGCCGAAACGATCGACTGGTGCCGCGCGCTGGAAGCGCTGTCGGTGACGGAACTCGATCCGCAATCGGTGCAGAACACCTTGGGCGTGCTGCTCAAGTATCAGGACGATCTGGCGCGTGTCGACGCCGCGCAAATTGCGCAGTGTCTCTCCGCGCCGGGATAGCGAGCATGACGAAACGATCGGGCGCGAGCGGCGGTGACTCGGCAGGCTTTGGAGAAGAGGCCGGCTTGTCTGCGGCTCGGACAGCGAATGGGAATTTGAGCGCGCCTGACTCGCCGCCAGCCCCTCTCGACAATACGCCCACGCTTGCCCGCAACGTCGTGCATTTCGTGCGGGTGCTGCGCGGTGCGGGTTTGCCGATGTCGCCCGCGCAAGCCGCCGATGCGCTCGCCGCGCTGCACTGGATCGACCTCGGCCGTCGCGACGACGTGCGCGCCGCCCTCGCCGCCTTGCTGGTGTCGGCGCCCGACGAGCACGACCTGTTCAACGCCGCGTTCGACCTGTTCTGGCGCGACCCGGATTGGGAAGGCAAGCTGCGCGCGCTGCTGCTGCCGAAGGTCCGCGACGGGTTGCCGCCGCCCAAGCGCAACAACCGTCTCGCGGACGCGCTTGCCGTGCGCACGCCACCGTCGCCGCATACCAAAGCGCCGCAGGAAACCGAACAGCACGAGTTGCACGCGCACGCCACCTTCAGCGCGGAAGAACGGCTGCGTCACCGCGATTTCGACACGCTTTCCGCTGACGAATGGCGCAGCTTGCGTCATCTGATCCGCGGCCAGCGCCTGCCGCTCGCCACCGAGCCGACGCGTCGTCTGAAGGCCGCCTCGCACGGCACGCACGCGGACTTGCGCGCGAGCGCCCGGCACGCGGTGCGCGCGGGCGGCGACTGGACCGTGTGGAAGTATCGCGCGGTGGTCCAACGCAAACCGCCGCTCGTGTTGCTGCTCGACATATCCGGCTCGATGAGCAACTATTCGCGCGCGGTGCTGTATTTTTGCCACGCGCTGTTGCAGTCGCGTGAACGCTTGCAGGTGTTTCTGTTCGGCACCCGGCTCACCAACGCGACGCGCGCGCTGCGCGAGCGCGATCCCGATGTGGCGATTGCGGCGCTCACCGATCAGGTGGTCGACTGGTCCGGCGGTACGCGAATCGGCGCCGCGCTCGCCGAATTCAACCGGCGCTGGGCCCGGCGCGTACTCACCGGCCGGGCCACGGTGCTGCTCGTGACCGACGGTCTCGACCACGAAGCGATCGACGTGCTCGACACCGAGATGGCCCGCTTGCGCCGCTTCGCGCACCGCATCGTATGGCTCAATCCGCTGCTGCGTTTCAGCGGCTTTTCACCGAAGGCGCGCGGCATACAGGCGATCCTGCCGTATGTCGACGCGCATCGTCCGGTTCATAATCTAGACAGTCTGGCCGCGTTCGGCCGCGACCTCGCGCAACTCACGCGCGCGCCGCGTCCGGGCGCATCCGCCACGACAACCGCGGGAGCAATGCCATGGAACTGAGCGAAACTCATACGCTGCCCGTTTCGCAGCAACGCGCGTGGGAAGCGCTGAACGACACCGACATCCTGCGCGCGTGCATTCCCGGCTGCGAGAGCATCGAAGCGGACGGCGAGCATGCGTACAACGTGGTGCTGAGCGCGTCGGTGGGTCCGGTGAAGGCGCGCTTCAAGGGGCGCATGCAGTTGACCGACATTGAGGCGCCGAACACGTACACCATCGTATTCGAAGGCCAGGGCGGCGCGGCGGGCTTCGGCAAGGGCACGACGCGCGTCACGCTCGAGCCCGAGGGCGACGAGGCGACCAAACTCGCGTACACCGCGAGCGCGCAGGTCGGCGGCAAGCTCGCCCAGATCGGCTCGCGTCTGGTGGACGGCGCGGCCCGCAAGCTCGCCGGCGAATTCTTCAAGCGTCTCGGCGTTCAGCTAGGCGGCGACGCTGCCAGTGCCGGCGACGTGGGCGCCACGGCGGCCCCGGATGGCAGCGAGCCTGCAGCCGATGAAACGGTGCTGCAAAATACGGAATCGCATGAGGCCGCGGACAGTGAGTCCGGCGGCGATGCACCGAAAAGGAAGAAATCATGGACAGCGTGGATCTCGAAGTCCTGAAGTCCAGTGCACGATGGCTGGAAGAGGGACATCGCGCGCTACTGGTGACGGTGGTGAAGACGTGGGGCTCGTCGCCGCGTCCCGAGGGCGCGATGCTCGCGGTACGCGACGATGGACTCGTGGTGGGTTCGGTATCGGGCGGCTGCATCGAAGACGATCTGATCGACCGCGTGCGGCAAAAAGGCATCGAGCAGACGCGCCCCGAGGCGGTGAAGTACGGCATCACGGCGGAAGAGGCGCATCGCTTCGGCCTGCCATGTGGCGGCACGATCCAGCTGGTGCTCGAGCCGCTGACGCCGCAAAGCGGCATTGCCGAACTGTGCGGCGCGGTGGAAGACGGGCGCCTCGTGGCACGCGAAGTCGACATGATCACGGGCGCCGTGCGCCTCAATCATGCGCAGGCAACGGACGGCGTGCATTTCGACGGCGAGCGTCTGCTGACGATTCACGGCCCGCGTTACCGGATGCTCGTGATCGGCGCGGGGCAGTTGTCGCGCTATCTGTGCCACATCGCGGTGGGACTCGACTATCAGGTGACGGTATGCGATCCGCGCGAGGAATACACCGAGGAGTGGAACATTCCGGGCACGAAGATCGTTCGCACGATGCCGGACGACACGGTGATGGACATGAAACTCGACGAGCGTTGCGCGGTGATTGCGCTGACGCATGATCCGAAGCTCGACGATCTAGCGCTGATGGAGGCGTTGAAGACGCCGGCGTTTTATGTCGGCGCTTTGGGATCCAGAAGGAATAACCAGGCGCGGCGCGAGCGCTTGAAGGAGTTCGATCTGAACGACACCGAATTGGCGCGCTTGCATGGGCCGGTCGGCATTTATATCGGTAGCCGGACGCCGCCTGAGATTGCTGTGTCGATTCTTGCCGAGGTGACGGCGGCCAAGAATGGGGTTTCTTTGCCCACCTTGCTGCAGGTCGAAGGCGCCAAGGCGGCGCGGGAGATTGCGGCTTCTGGTGGGGCGGCTTGTAGTGTTTGATTTTCTTTTTGCCTGCGCGGCGCTTTTTGGTTGTTTGCCTTGCGGTGTTGGCCCCAGGCAAACACCCCCTACATCAATCCACAAACCACAGCAGCAACAACGGACCCACCCACCAACACAACCCCCACCAGGCGCCGCTTATTCAACTCGGTCCACAACAACACACCGGTCAACGAAAGCAGAATCATCCCGCCAGCGATCGTATCGATCAACAGCACCCACGCGACACTCAACCCCACACCGCGATGCAGATTATTCATCGTGGTCAGAAACGAGTTATGCGTGCGTTTCACCGAAACAAAACCATTCCCGACCCAATACTCAGCCTGCACATTCTGCGTCGGTCCAAAAATGCCGATCTGCCAGAATTCGGGCTGCATCGTGCTGCGGTCCCCCCACGCCACCGGATGCGCCGGCTCGCGTTTCGTCTTGCCCGGCTTGCCGTCGATCTTCAACTCGCCCTTCAGCCACTTCGCCATGTCCATCGGCGAATGCAGCGGCTTCTGCGGCACGGGAATCTGCATTTCCTCCACCTGCGGCTCTCCCGACGACACCTTCAACGGCCCAGCCCGGTGGTTCAGCAAGAAGCCCGTCGCGCCGAACATCAGTCCGAGCACCGCGCCCCACAAACCGACCCAGCCATGCACCTTCCGCAGCCATTTGATGAAGTTCGCGCGCCGCGAACGCAGGCGCCGCGCCGCCTGCTCGGCGTCGTCCATCAGATGACGACCGCGCTCCGGAGCGTGAGCGCTGTATTGCGTGCCGCCACCCGCAGCAGGTTTCATGTCGATCGATTCAGGCGCGTTCACATCCAGGCTCCAGGCGCAGCAGGTTAATCCATCGCCGACGCGCGGCGACAAGGCGCACGCTCGCAGTAATGGTCAATGAGGTATTCGAAACGAAAGGCCGGACGACCCGGCTTGCGGTCCAGGCCGTCCGGCTGAGAGGCTGGCTGGCAGTCACAGAGGAGGAGAAATGTGACGAACGCTGGCTAGGCCTTTCAATTGAGAATGGCTATCATTACACAATTATGGTATTTGCTCAATCGCAATGCGCGACATCCGCTTGACATCCAGGCGGCGCAAACGGACTCTAGCGGGCGATCTCGCCAATGTTGCGGTTCCGGATACCTGCCTGCCATGCGTCTTTTCTCCTGGGTCTGTCTTGCCTCTTTGGGCTGGCTTGCCGGCGTCCACGCCGCGAGCGCGAACAGCGCGGCCAAACTGGACGATCCCTATACGAACGAAGGGGAAACCCAGAGCTTCACCGTCAACGCCGACGGCTCCTACTCGAAGCTCGATTCGATGACGCTGCGCGTGAACAACGAAGCAGGCGTCGCGCGGGCCGCGCAGCAATACGTCTGGTTCAACCGCAACATGGCGGACGTGCAGATCATCGAGGCCTACACGACCACTGCCGACGGCGTGCGTCACGACGTGCAGCCCGAGCAGATCCGCGACGTGCAGGAAGCGCGCTCGTTCGATGCGCCGATGTTCCAGGACATTCAGGAAAAGGTGATCGTGTTCCCCGCAGTCGAACCGGGCGCGCGCGTGCATCTCACCTACCGCAAGACACAAAGGCAGCCGATCGTGCCGGGCGAGTTCAGCGACTTCACGCCGCCCGAACTCGCGCCGACCCGCAATTTCCGCCTGATCTACGATCTTCCCGCCGACAAGCCGCTCTATGCCGACGCGCGTGGCTTCACCGCACTTGAACCGATAACGCGCGACGGCCGCACGCGCTACGAATACCGGTATGACAAGGCGCATTTCAGCAGGCTGGAACGCGGCTCGATTGCGTACGTGTCGTACGGCGACCGGCTGATGGTCTCGACCTTCCCCGACTACGCCGCGTTCGCTGCGAGCTATCGGGCGTCCGCTGCCGATCCGAGCGCGCGCGACGCAGCGGTCACGCGTCTCGCGCAGAACCTCACGGCACATGACCGCACGCCGCGCGACAAAGCCAAGACGCTGTACGACTGGGTGCGCCGCAGTATCCGCTACGTGGCGATCAACGTCGGACGCGGCGCGGTGGTGCCGCACAGCGCGAGCGCGGTCCTCGTGAACCGCTACGGCGACTGCAAGGATCACGTGGCGCTCTACGGCGCGCTGCTCGACGCGGTCGGCATCCGCAATGAGCCGGCTTTGATCAGCAGCGGCACGATCTACACGCTGCCGAGCGTGCCGGGCTACGGCGTCATCAATCACGTCATCACATGGCTGCCGGACTTGCAGCAATACGCCGACTCAACGGCGTCGAATGTGGAATTCGGCTTTCTGCCATCGTCCGATATGAACCGGCCGACCGTGCTCGTCGGCCAGGGTGTGCTCGCGCGAACACCTGCCACCGCGCTCGTGACGCGCAGCACGGACCTGTCGATCAAGGTCGAGCCGGACGGCTCGGCGAGCTTCACGTATCGGCTGGAAGCATCCGGCGCCTCCGTCGAACAGACGCGCGCGATGCTGCGCCGGCAGACGGGCGCGCAACGCGAGGAGTCGGTCCAGTCGGAGTTGCGCAGCGCGAATCTGCGCGGCACCGCGACGCTCGCCACCAGCGACCTCACGGTCGCCGACGGCCCGTTGACCATCACGATGAAGGGCACGCTGGAGAATCTCGTGGTGCCGGGCGCGGCGGCGGCGATTCCGGCGCTGACGAGCCTCGCCGGAGGCTTCGCGGCGGACGCGCGTTACTGGCTCGGCGAACGGGAGCGCACGCAGCCGTTCGTCTGCCACAACCTCGCGTTGCATGAGCGTGCGCGCGTCGAATTGCCGGCCAATTTCCGCGTGCTCGATATGCCGGAAGCGCAGCGAACGCAAAACCGCTTTGTCGATTTCGAGTCGCAGTACACGTTCGATCCGCACAGCAACGTGGTGACGATGACGCGCGAGGGCTCTACGCATTTCGACAGCGACGTCTGCACGCCCGACGACTTCGCGCGGATGCGTCCCGCGGTCGAAGCGATCGGGCGCGACGTGCGCGCCGAAGTGATCGTCAAATCGACGCTTCTGGAATCGTCGAATGTGGCGTCGCAGGCGCCGTGAAGCGCTGACGCAATGGCGCAGCGCCGACGACGTGTGGACGTCACCCGCTCAAACCGGCCACAGCGGGCCTTCCTGCATCGCGCCGAGCTGCTCGCGCAGTTCGAGGATGCGGTCTTCCCAATAGCGCTGCGTGTTGAACCACGGAAACGCCGCGGGAAACGCCGGGTCGTCCCAGCGACGCGCGAGCCACGCCTGGTAGTGAATCAGACGCAGCGTGCGCAACGCTTCCACAAGATGAAGTTCGCGCGGCTCGAAATCGCAGAAGTCTTCGTAACCAGCGAGCAGATCCGTCAATGCACGCGACGCCTCGGCGCGCTCGCCCGGCAGCAGCAACCACAAATCCTGCACCGCCGGACCCATGCGGCTGTCGTCGAAGTCGACGAAATGCGGGCCCGCGTCGGTCCACAGCACATTGCTCGGATGGCAATCGCCGTGCATGCGCAGCATGCGAATCTCGCCGGCGCGCTCGAACGCTCGCTCGACGCCTTCGAGCGCGAGGTTCACCACGGTTTCCCACGCGGTGCGCACATCGTCAGGCACGAAGCGGTGTGACAGCAGGAAGTCGCGCGGCTCGTAGCCGAAGGTGTGGATGTCGAGCGTCGGACGCTCGGTGTAGTTCTGAGTCTGCCCAACCGCATGAATGCGGCCGATGAAACGCCCCAGCCATTCGAGCGTGTCGCGCCGGTCCAGATCGGGCGCGCGGCCGCCGCGGCGCTCGAAGATCGAGAAGCGAAAACCGTCGAAGCTATGCAGCGTGCGGCCTTCGAAAGAGCGCGCGGGCACCGCCGGAATCTCACGCGCGGCGAGATCGGCAACGAACGCGTGTTCTTCGAGAATGGCGGCGTCGCTCCAGCGCTCGGGCCGGTAGAACTTCGCGACCACGGGCGGGCCGTCTTCCACGCCGACCTGGTAGACGCGGTTCTCGTAGCTGTTGAGCGGCAGCATGCGGCCGTCGGTGCGCACGCCGACGCTGCCGAGCACGCTGTCGAGCGCGTCGAGCACGATTTCCGGCTGAAGCCGGGCGAAAGGCACGGCGCGATCGGCGCCGTCCTGCGGATCGGGAGTGTCGTTGTTCATGGGCGCATTGTGCGCCGTGCCGCCGTCAAAGACGAGGGTCGCGGCTCACCATGCGGCTTACAACTGGCACACAAGTCGAACGCAAACCGCCTTCAATGCATCTGCGCACTCGACGGACGCACAAGTTCGCCGGTATCGATCAGGTCTTCGAGGAAAAAGGGTTCAGTGTTCAGTTGCAGCGAAGCGCCGGGCTCGCCGGCATACCACGCCACCATGGCCATGTCGCCGAGAATGCGCATGACGATCCCGCGCGCGCCTTGCGGCACGGCGATATGCACCGATCGGACAATGGAACCGATTTGCATGATGTTTCCCCGTTCTCCCATAGCCGGCTTTATGGTTTCCTTGCCGGTCAAGGTGATGATAAAAGCGTCGCTTCGCCGATAACGTTGCGTACGCACCCAATCTGCTGCGCGTAAACCGCGTGAAAGTTTCGAATCATTGTTCCCGTTTTAAGGGGCCGCGGATAGCGCGAACCAAGGGGACTTCACCCGTCGTTTCGCGCTATTCCCATCACGGCGCGCCGGGCCGATGATCCGGCGAACGCGTCGTAACGAGACCATCATAAACCCTGCCGGGGCGAGATATCAAAAACGTGCAACGGTGCGACGGTCCGCCCACTATGGCCGACAAGCCGGCCCACCGGCTTTTTTCAGCGTATCGTTAACTCCTTTCAATACGTTGCATTCGCCAACGCAGATTTTTTTGACCGCACCGCCGGAGTCTCATCGGACTATTGCTTCGGCTGTTTCTTCTCCCGCCTCTTTCATGCTCCCTGCCTTGCCCGACGCCCACGACATTCCCTATCTCGAACGCGGTACGCGTGCCTATTGGCGCGCCAGCATCGCGCTGCTGTTCGCCGGCTATGCCACGTTCTCGCTGCTGTACTGCGTGCAGCCTTTGTTGCCGTCGTTTTCCACGGCGTTCAACGTGACGCCGGCACAGAGCAGTTTGTCGCTCTCGTTGACCACGGCGGCCCTCGCACTCGCCGTGTTCGTCGCCGGCTTCGTTTCGGAAGGCTGGAGCCGCCACAAGCTGATGACGATGTCGCTCACGGCGTCCGCGCTGCTGACGATCGGCGTGTCGATTGCGCCGCAGTGGCATCAACTGCTCGTGTTGCGCACGCTCGAAGGGCTCGCACTCGGCGGCGTGCCCGCCGTCGCGATGGCGTATCTCGCGGAAGAAGTCCACCCCGATGGGCTCGGACTGGCGATGGGGCTCTACGTCGGCGGCACGGCAATCGGCGGAATGGCCGGGCGCGTGATTACCGGCGTCGTCGCGGATATGTTTTCGTGGCGCGTCGCGATCGGCACGATCGGCGTGCTCGGCATTCTGTCGACGCTCGCGTTTCGCGCGCTGCTGCCGCCGTCACATCATTTTGTGCCGCGGCGCGGGCTCGGTTTCAACCATCACCGCACCGCGCTGCTCAAACAATTCACGCGACCCGGCCTGCCCTTGCTGTTTCTGCTCGGCTTCGTGCTGATGGGCAGCTTCGTCACGCTGTACAACTACATCGGCTACCGGCTGCTCGCGCCGCCCTACCAGTTGAGTCAGGCGGAGATCGGCGCGATCTTCATCGTGTATCTGACGGGCGTGATCGCGTCACCATGGTCGGGGCGCATGGCCGATACGTTCGGCCGCGCTCGCGTGCTAATCGGCAGCCTGGCGCTGATGGCGCTCGGCCTCGCGCTCACGCTGTTGCACCCGCTGACGGCGATTGCGGTCGGCATCGCCTGCGTGACCTTCGGTTTTTTCGCGGGGCACTCAGTGGCGAGCGGCTGGGTCGGCCGGCTCGCCAAGGAAGCGAAGGGCCAGGCCGCCGCGCTGTATCTGCTCGCGTATTACATCGGCTCGAGCGTGGTCGGTTCGTATGGCGGTCACGTATGGGCCGGTTACGGCTGGAACGGGGTCGCGGGATTGGTGGGCGCGCTGCTCGTCATCGGCATCGCGGCGGCCGTACGGTTGCGCGCACACGAACGGACTGCCGCTTGATCGCAGTCGATTCGCCGCGCATTGAATCGCCCGTAAAAAGTAAGGTCTGCGTAAGCATGCGCTTTGCCATTTTCGCGTCGTTTGCTGCGGCGCGGCAATCGTGACGAGCCTTGCCGGATCGGGTTCAGCAGCTTGCGAATAAGCGCCGCCGCGCCCCAAAGCATCGTTACGTTGATCTAAGCGTCATCTATACTCGAATCGAGTGTTGGCAGCGCATGACCCCACAAAATAGAGCCGCTGCTTTCGCCAGTAATACATAAGGAGACGACTATGACGACCTACTTCACGATCGGCGATTTCATCCTGGTGATTCCGATGGCGCTAGCCGGGGCTTTGTTTGTCGGCGCGCTTCCCTGCAAGACGGAATTGCGGCACAACGCGCTGCGGGTACTCGGCGCGCTCCTCGGTGTGGTGTTCGCGGTCGTGCTGGTCGAAGGCTTACCAGCGCTGGTATAGCGAAAAAAGCCGCCTCTCGGGCGGCTTTCTCTGTCTCCACGGCATCTCCGCGGCGTGAAACGCCTGGGGATCAGATCGCCTGATCCGTCGACGGTTTTTCCCACAGGTTGATACCGCCTTCGGTCGCGTAGCGGTCGATCTCCGCCAGTTCTTCCTTCGAGAACGCGAGGTTCTTCAGCGCGCCGACGTTCTCGCGCACCTGCTCCGCGCGGCTCGCGCCGATCAGCACCGACGTGACGCGCGCATCGCGCAGCGCCCAGGCAAGCGCCATTTGCGCGAGGCTTTGTCCGCGACGCGCGGCGATGTCGTTGAGCTTGCGCACGTGCTCGATGTTCTGCGCGCTCAAATGCTCCTGCTTCAACGATCCGCCGCCCGGCTTGTTGACGCGCGCGTCTTCCGGCACGCCGTTCAGGTACTTGCCGGTGAGCAGGCCCTGAGCGAGCGGCGTGAACGCGATGGCGCCCGCGCCGACCTTCTCGAGCGTGTCCAGCAGCTCATGTTCGATCCAGCGGTTGAGCATGTTGTAGGCGGGCTGATGAATCAGCAGCGGCACCTTGTATTCGGCAAGCAGCTTCGCCATTTCGAGCGTCTTGGTTGCCGAGTATGACGAAATACCGATGTACAGCGCCTTGCCCTGCTGCACTGCGCTCGCCAGCGCTCCGGCGGTTTCCTCGAGCGGCGTGTCGGCATCGAAACGATGTGAATAGAAGATGTCGACGTAATCGAGGCCCATGCGTTGCAAGCTCTGATCGAGGCTCGCGAGCACGTACTTACGCGAGCCGCCGCCCTGGCCGTACGGACCCGGCCACATGTCCCAACCCGCCTTCGACGAAATCAGCAGTTCATCGCGGTACGGTTTGAAGTCGTCCTTGAAAAGCCGGCCGAAATTGGTTTCCGCGCTGCCGTACGGCGGGCCGTAGTTGTTGGCGAGGTCGAAGTGAGTGATGCCCAGATCGAAGGCCGTGCGCAGGATGTCGCGCTGCGTGGAGATCGGCGTGGTATCGCCGAAGTTGTGCCACAAGCCGAGCGACAGCGCCGGCAGTTTGAGACCCGACTTGCCGCAGACGCGGTACTGCATGTCCGAATAGCGTTCTGAAGCTGCTTCGTAAGCCATTGCTAGTGTCCTTGATGTTGAGGCCGCCCGACTATTGCGGGCGTGGGGAATCGCATGGTGCGGGAGGCGTGCTGTCTTTATGTTTATGTAATGCGTCTGGCGTGCCTGCGTGCGGCTAGACCGCTATGTTAGCCAATCGACGCGATGCGTGCAGACGCCCAGTATGCGGGATGGACGATTGCTTGCAGGTCCCCTACACTTTGGCCGATCAAAGCTGATGGGAGGAGTACATGACGAAGGCGATTTCAATCGCGCTGATTGTGGGCGGTATCGTGTTGCTGTATTTCGGCGGGCAGGCGTTCAATTCGGTTAGCAGCGACGTCTCTCGCGTGTTCACCGGCTCGCCGACCAACAAGGCGATCATGCTGATCGTGGGTGGCGTAATAGCCACTATCGCGGGGCTGACCGGAATGGCTTTGTCCGGACGCAAGAGGTAAGGGCTTGCTGCGCGAGCGGCGCTTTGCGTCCGAGTGCCGCCTGGACACACACAAACAAGCGCCGCCGCTCAGGTCAAAAACTTAAAAAACAATTTCAGGCTTCGCAGCCGACCGCGTTCCGGGCAGCGGCACATTGCTCGCGCCGTGATAGGTGTACACCAGAGAAAACTTCACCTGATCGCTGAGGTTCTTGCCGGCCGAATGCAGCGTGTTGCAATGAAAGAACACCACATCCCCGGCCTTGAGTTCAGGCGAAACCGCGTTGCGAATCCACGCCTGATTCTCTTCCAGATCGGAGCGGAAAAACTTGGCTTCGTCGAACCGGTCGGAAGTGAACGCGGCGCTGTGCGACTTCGGCACTAGCCACAGCGCGCCGTTGTCGACAGTCTCCGAACCGATAGCGAGCCACACCGACACCAGGTCGTCCCGTTCGAACGACCAGTACCGCACGTCGCGATGCCAGCCGGTCAGGCTGCCGTACGCGGGATGCTTGGTCATCATGCAGTTGTGATGCGCCCGCGACAAGCGCGGTTCCTCACCGAAATACAGTTCCATCCAGCCGCGAATTTCCGGCGCGGTGGCCCATTGCGCAAAGCTCGGATGACGCCCATACGCATCCAGCAGCCGCCGGACCGTATGACCGCCCAGCGCATGCTTGGACGCCGGCGCGCCTGGGTACTGCAGATCCGCTTCGAACTCGATCGGCGCCGCGGCTTCCTCTAACTGCCGCCGGGCAATCTGCCTGAGTTCGTCGCAACGCTCCGGCGACACCAATCCGGGCACGACGACAAAGCCCTGTTCCCGCAACGTGTGAATCTGCTCTTTCTTCGAGTGAAGTGACATGGTGTTCCGTGACTGTCGACTAGCTGATGCTCGATTGTAAAACGGGCGCGATCAGGCTGCGTGCTGTTCGCCTTGCGAAAAGTCACGGCTTACGCACTACTTTCACGCACAATGGTGTATTGCGCGGCACGTTCAATGGGCAAACACGCACGATATTCGACCGTACAGGGCACGGCAGATGGGCGTGCGCGGCAATCCAGCGTCCGTGGAAACCCCTATTCGCAGGGTAAAAACGGACTTTCTGACGTCACGAATCGCGTGTAGCCTGCACGCATGTTGATCGCCATTCCCGCACTTTCACGGCGCGCACAGGCCGTCCACGCCGATTTCGCCGTCCTCCGTGCCCTTTCAAGTCGAATTCCGGGCTTTCACGCCGTCCCTCGCGACCTCGCCATTGGCACATTTGGTGCTGCTACTGGTGCACATCCCGTCGCGCGACACGTTGCCTACTTCTGAAGCCATGCACACTCTTCTGAGCACTCGTCTTACTCGCGCCGCGTTGAAAGCGGCGCGTCCGGCGCGCCGCCACGTCGTGCGCGCGCTGCGTCACCACGCCACGCGCACTCGCGCATTGGGCGAACAATGGCGCGAGGCCAAAGCGGTCGACGGCATTCGCACCTGGTTCCACACATTCTTCTCGGCACTGCGCCTGCAAGGCGGTTCACGCCGTTTTTCGCTGCGCACGCTGCTGCGCAAACCGACGCCGCTGCGCCTCGCCGCTACGCGCCGCGTACCGGTCGGCGTGCCGCAGAGCACGAGCCGCCGGCCGCGCCGCATGTCGACGAGCGGCAGCACCGGCTGGTTTGCGTTTGCATTCGCGAGCCGTTGAGTTTGGCGCTGTGAGCCTGTGGTCCGAATAGCCGCCGTGAGTCGGGCGCGGTGAGCCGCTGCCCGCCCCCATGCCATGCAAACGCACGGACGGTAAAAAACCCCCGCCCGGCTCGCGCCGGCGGGGGTTTTTGCTGAAACGGGCTGCGAGCGGATTACTGGCTTATTCCGCCAGCGCGACGACCGGTTCCGTGCCGGCGGCTTCGGCGAGCGCCAGCGCCTTGTCCGTGGCTTCCCACGTGAATTCCGGCTCTTCGCGACCGAAGTGGCCATAGGCCGCGCTCTTCTCGTAGATCGGGCGCAGCAGATCCAGCATCTGGATGATGCCCTTCGGACGCAAGTCGAAATGCTCCTGCACGAGCTTCGTGATCGTGGAATCTGACACACGGCCCGTGCCGAACGTGTTCACCATCACCGAAGTCGGCTGCGCGACGCCGATCGCGTACGACACTTGAATCAGGCAGCGCGAAGCGAGGCCGGCGGCCACGATGTTCTTCGCGACATAACGGCCGGCGTAAGCGGCTGAACGGTCGACCTTGGACGGATCCTTGCCCGAGAACGCGCCGCCGCCGTGCGGCGCCGCGCCGCCGTACGTATCGACGATGATCTTGCGGCCCGTCAGACCGCAATCGCCTTGCGGACCGCCGATCACGAATCGGCCGGTCGGGTTCACCAGGAACTTGATGTCGCCCTTGATGAGTTCAGCCGGCAGCGTGGGCTTGATGACTTCCTCGATCACGGCTTCGCGCAGTACGGCCAGATCGATGTCCGGTGAATGCTGCGTGGACAGCACGACGGTGTCGATCGAATGCGGCTTGCCGTCGACATAACGCACGGTGACTTGCGACTTCGCATCGGGACGCAGCCAGGGCAGGCGGCCGTCGCGGCGCAGATTCGCTTGACGCTCCACCAGACGGTGCGACAGGTGAATCGGCAACGGCATCAGTTCCGGCGTTTCTTCACAGGCGTAACCGAACATCAGGCCCTGGTCGCCGGCGCCTTGATCGAGGTTGTTGTCGTGCGCGCGATCCACGCCCTGGGCGATGTCCGGCGATTGCTTGTCGTACGCGACGAGCACAGCGCAGCCGCGATAGTCGATGCCGTAGTCGGTGTTGTCGTAGCCGATGCGCTTGATCGTGTTGCGCGCGACCTGGATGTAATCGACGTTCGCGGTGGTGGTGATTTCACCGGCCAGCACGACGAGACCCGTGTTGCACAGCGTTTCGGCTGCCACACGCGAGTATTTGTCCTGCGTCAGGATGGCATCGAGAATGGCGTCCGAAATCTGGTCCGCGACTTTGTCGGGATGGCCCTCGGAGACGGATTCGGAGGTGAAGAGATAGTCGTTTGCCACGTTGCAGACTCCTGTTGTGTGGTTACGGTTGAGTTTCACGTAGCCAGCTTCGGGAGCCTTGAAGCGGCGACGCTTTAGCGGATTACCTTACCGATGGGCACATATCACGTCATTTCACGTGGATCGCACCCGCCGGCTTCGCCCCGCAAGTTGTCTATTAACTCGGCGAAGCCCTTATTATAGCGACTTCCTTTGATTGTCACAGAGTGTCCACGAGTGCGGTATTACGTCAATTCCTCCGCTTTCCTGAAACCCGTCACGCGCAGCGCTTCATCCACCTCTTCCGTGGAGGCCGCATGCTGAGCCGCTATGGCGCCAAGCTCGCGATCGGGTTGTTGAAACTGTTTGCGCTGTTGCCCTATGGTTTCATCGCCCGTGTGGGCGATGGGCTCGGCTGGCTGCTCTATCAGGTTCCGAGCAGCCGCAAGCGCATCGTCCATATCAACCTGAAACTATGCTTCCCCGAATGGAGCGACGCGCGCCGTCAAGAGATCGCCCAGCAGCATTTCCGCCACGCGATCCGCAGCTACGTCGAGCGCAGCGTGCAGTGGTTCGGCTCGGCGAAGAAACTCGAAAAGCTGATCGAGCTCGACAGCGCGATCGATCTGACGGACCCGAACCTGCCGCCCACGCTGTTTCTCGGCTTTCACTTCGTCGGTATCGAGGCCGGCTCGATCTTCCTGAACTACTCGCTCAAGCGTCAATGCGGCTCGCTGTATCAGCCGATGTCGAACCCGGAACTCGAGGAAGCCGCCAAGGCGGCGCGCGCGCGCTTCGGCGCGGACATGGCGAGCCGCGCGGACAGCGCGCGCGTCGTGTTGCGCTGGCTGCGCGAACGCAAGCCGGTCATGCTCGGCGCGGACATGGACTACGGCGCGCGCAATTCCACGTTCGTGCCGTTCTTCGGCGTGCCGACCTGCACGCTGACCGCGGTGGGCCGTCTCGCGAAGGTCGGGCACGCGCAGGTGGTGCCCTTCATCGGCGAGGTGCTGCCGAACTACAAGGGTTACCGGCTGAGGGTGTTCAAGCCGTGGGAGAACTACCCGAGTGGCGACGACGACGCGGACGCACGGCGCATGAACGCGTTCCTCGAAGAGCAGATTCCGCTGATGCCCGAGCAGTACTACTGGGTGCACAAGCGCTTCAAGACGCGTCCGCCGGGCGAGCCGAGCGTGTATTGAGCGGTTTTCGCCAGGGTTTTCAGAGCGGTCTTCGAAAAACGCGCCTGAGCGCGGAGGTAACCCGGCGGAAGTAACCCGGCGGAAATAACGCGGCGTTCGGCGCAGCCGCGGGCGCGTCACTTACAATAGCGTGATGAAACTGAAATTCACCAAAATGCACGGCGCGGGCAACGACTTCGTCGTGCTCGACGGCTACACCCAACCGGTCAACCTCACGCCGGCGCAGGTGCGCGCGCTCGCGGACCGGCATTTCGGCGTCGGCGCCGACCAGTTGCTGCTGGTCGAAAAGCCCACGCTGGACGGTGTCGATTTCAGATATCGCATTTTCAATTGCGACGGCGGCGAGGTCGAGCATTGCGGCAACGGCGCGCGCTGCTTCGTCAAATTCGTGCGCGACAGCGGCCTGACCGACCAGCGCAGCGTGCGCGTGCAAGTGCAGAACGGCATCATCACGCTGACCATGCAGGAAAACGGCGAAGTGCTGGTCGACATGGGCACGCCGGTCTTCGATCCCGAGCGCGTGCCGTTCGCGACCAAGGGCCTCGAAGGCCGCCGCGAAGGCGCCGATACGCTCTGGCCGCTCGACGTGAACGGCGTGACGCGCTGGATTTCGGTGGTGTCGATGGGCAATCCGCACGCGGTGCAAGTGGTGGACGACGTCGAGGAATTCCCGGTGCTCGTCGAAGGCCCGGTGATCGAGCGGCATGCTCGCTTCCCGCAGCGTGTGAACGCGGGCTTCATGCAGATCGTCGGCCGCAGCGAGATCAAGCTGCGTGTTTATGAACGCGGCGCCGGTGAAACGCTCGCGTGCGGCACGGGCGCGTGCGCGGCGGTCGCCGCCGGCATCCGCCGCGGGCTGCTCGACGCGCCGGTGCTCGTCCACACGCACGGCGGCAAATTGACGATCTCGTGGGACAGTACGCAAGAAGGCCAGCCGCTATTGATGGCCGGCCCCGCGGCGACCGTCTTCGAAGGCGAGATCGAACTGGCCGATTGAGTTGTCCAATGAAGCTGCCGGTTGAGCGGCCGATTAAACCCATTGACCGACGCGCCGTCTCAGCGTGTCGGCCCGTAGTCCTTTAGCTGAAACCATGAACGATCGCGAAGTCGCCGAATACCTGCTCGCCAACCCCGAATTCTTCGCCGAACACGCGGAGATGCTCGCGACCATCCGGCTTGCGAACCCGCACGGCAAAGCCGCGGTGTCGCTGCAGGAACGGCAGATGGAAATGCTGCGCGACAAGAACAAGCATCTCGAACGGCGTTTGGCCGAGTTGCTGCGCTACGGCCACGAGAACGACAGCATCGCGTCGAAATTCAATCGCTGGACCATTCGCGTGATCTCCGAGCGCGATCCGTATGCGCTGCCGCGCACGATCGCCACCGGCTTGCGCGATATTTTCGACGTGCCGCAAGCCGCGCTGCGCGTGTGGGACGTGGCCGAGCCTTATGCGCAAGCCGACTTCGTGCGCCATGTCGGCGAGGAAGTGCGGATCTTCGCTAACAGCCTCGCCACGCCGTACTGCGGCGCCAACTCCGGCTTCGAGGCAGCGCAATGGCTGGTGCCGGTTGTGAGCGAGGACGCGTCGTCAGCAAGCAGCACGACCGAGTCCGCGCATGCCACCGAATCGATTGCATTGCTTGCGTTGCGCGACCCGGAAGGCAAGGAAGAAGCGCCCGCCTTCGGCCTGCTGGTGATGGGCTCGGCCGACCCGCGCCGCTTCCACGAGGGCATGGCCACCGATTTCCTCACGCAGATCGGCGCGCTGGCGAGCGCGGCGCTGAGCCGTCTGCTGCCGCGCTGATCGCATTGCGCCGCTAAAAAACATCGTGACCGAAGCCGATCCCATCGCCGCCTATCTGTCGAATCTCGAACATGAGCGGCGGTTGTCGGCGCATACGCTGCGCGGCTACACCCACGAACTCGAAGAACTCCGGCTGCTGGCCAAAGGCCGGCCGCTCGAAAGCCTCACCGCCGTGGATATTCGCGGCGCCGTGTCGCGGGCGCATGCGGGTGGCCTGACGGCGCGATCGATCAGTCACCGTCTCTCCGCGTGGCGCGCGTTTTACCGCTGGCTTGCCGGCCGCGTCGATCTGCCGGCCAACCCGGTCGCCACCGTCCGCGCGCCGAAACAGCCCAAGGCGCTGCCCAAGGCGCTTTCCGTCGACGACGCCACGCGGCTGATGGAAAGCCCGCCCGCCGCGTCGCTCGAAGGGTTGCGCGATCATGCCATGCTCGAACTGTTCTATTCGTCGGGCCTGCGTCTGGCAGAACTGGTCGGTCTCGACGCCCGTTTCGCCGATGCCGACGGCTATCGCTCCGCCGGCTGGCTCAAGCTCGATTCCGCCGAAGTCGAAGTGCTCGGCAAGGGCAACCGGCGACGCATCGTGCCGGTCGGCAGCAAGGCAATCGAAGCCTTGAACGCGTGGCTCGCGGTGCGTGAGCAGATGGTGAAACACGATCCGCATCCGTTGTTTCTGTCGGCGCGCGGCAATCGTCTGTCGCCCAATGTGGTGCGGGACCGCGTGAAGCGCGCGGCGCTGGTCGCCGGGATTCCCGCCAACGTGCATCCGCACGTGCTGCGCCATTCGTTCGCCACGCACGTGCTGCAGTCGAGCGGCGATCTGCGCGCCGTGCAGGAACTGCTCGGCCATGCCAGCATCACCGCCACGCAGGTTTACACCGCGCTCGATTTCCAGCATCTCGCGCACGTCTACGATCAGGCGCACCCGCGCGCCAAAAAACGCGACTGACTTCGCTTCTTGCGGTTTGCAGTTTCCGCCTTCGCTTCACCCGCCGTGTGCGTCTATCCGCGCGGTCCATTGCTCTCTCTGACACCCTGATGAATACCGTTACGCTCAAACCGTCGAAAGAAAAATCGCTGCTGCGCCGCCATCCGTGGGTGTACGCCAACGCGATCGACCGGGTCGACGGCAATCCCGCTCCCGGCGCCACCGTGCTGGTGCGCGCGCACGACGGCCGCTTTCTCGCGCGCGCCGCGTACAGCCCGCATTCGCAGATCCGCGCTCGCGTGTGGAGCTTCGACGAAGCCGAGCCGATCGATCACGCGTTCTTCAAGCGCCGCGTGCAGCGCGCGCTCGCGCATCGTCAAACGATGGTGCACGACACCGGCGCCGTGCGGCTGATTTTCGGCGAGGCGGACGGATTGCCCGGCCTGATCGTCGATCATTACGTCGCCGAGGACGAAGGCCAGCGCAGCCAGTTGGTCTGCCAGTTCATGGCGGCGGGCGTCGAAGCCCGGAAGGAAGCGATCGTGGCGGCGCTGGTCGACGCGACCGGCTGCCCGAACGTCTACGAGCGCTCGGACGTGTCGATTCGCCAGAAGGAAGGGCTCGAGCAGATCACCGGCGTACTGGCGGGCGAAGCGCCGTCCGAGGCGTTGATCGCGAGCGAAAATGGCGTGCGTTATCACATCGACGTGCGCAACGGCCACAAGACCGGCTTTTACGTCGACCAGCGCGACAACCGCCTGCTGGTGCAGCAACTCGCGCAGGATCGCGACGTGCTGAACTGCTTCTGCTACACGGGTGGCTTCTCGCTGGCGGCTTTGAAAGGCGGAGCTAAACGCGTCGTGTCGATCGATTCGTCGGGCGAAGCCTTGACGCTTGCGCAGCAGAATATGGCGGCCAACGGCTTCGACGCCGAACGCGCCACGTGGCTCGACGCCGACGCCTTCAAGACGCTGCGGCGCCTTTACGATGACGGCGAACGCTTCGACCTGATCGTGCTCGATCCGCCGAAGTTCGCGCCGTCGCGTGAACATGTGGACCGCGCGTCGCGCGCTTACAAGGACATCAACCTGACCGGCCTGAAGCTGTTGCGCCCGGGCGGGCTGCTGTTCACCTACTCGTGCTCCGGCGCGATCGATTCCGAACTGTTCCAGAAGATCGTCGCCAGCGCGGCCGCCGACGCGCGTGTCGACGCGCGGATTCTCAAGCGCCTTGGCGCCGGGGTGGATCATCCGCTGCTCACCGCATTCCCGGAAGGCGAATACCTGAAAGGCCTATTGTTGCAAATCGCCTGATCGCCCATAGTTTCAGGGTTATTTCCCGCGCGCGGCATGGGCAAGAACGGGCTCGAACCCCGCCCGCCAGCGCCAGCTTGACAGATATGTTTCAATAACCGGCTAGACAGGGCTGCGCGCCGCCAGGCTGCCGCGCCCGCCAGGCACCCCCCATTACGGACCGTTTCACGTACATACAGGCGACCAACATGATTCCAGTCACCATCCTGACCGGCTTCCTCGGCAGCGGCAAAACCACGCTGCTCAAGCGCATCCTGAACGAAAAGCACGGCATGAAGATCGCCGTGATCGAAAACGAGTTCGGCGAAGAGAACATCGACAACGAAATCCTCGTGCAGGACACGGGCGAACAAATCATTCAGATGAGCAACGGCTGCATCTGCTGCACGATCCGCGGCGACCTTTCGCGCGTGCTGGGCGATCTGGCGGCGCAGAAACAGTCCGGCAAGCTGGATTTCGACCGCGTCGTGATCGAAACCACCGGTCTCGCCAATCCGGGCCCGGTCGCGCAGACGTTCTTCATGGACGACCAGATCGCCAACGAATTCCTGCTCGACGCGATCATCACGCTGGTCGACGCGAAGCACGCGAACCAACAGTTGGACGAACACGAAGTGGTGCAGCGCCAGGTCGGCTTCGCCGATCGCCTGTTCATCACCAAGGCCGATCTGGTCGACGAACAGCACGTGGCCGATCTGCGCCACCGTCTGCTGCACATGAACCCGAAGGCGGCGATCAAGGTCGTCAATTTCGGCGACGCGGACATCAAGGAAATCTTCGACCTGCGCGGCTTCAACCTGAATTCGAAGCTCGAGATCGATCCGGACTTCCTCACCGAAGACGAACACGCGCACAGCCACGCTCATGCGCATGACGAGCATGGCCATACGCACGCCGACCACGAAGGTCACGATCACGCGAACTGCGATCATGAAGGCCACGCTCACGCGAATCACCACCACGCGCACCACGACGACAAGATCAAGTCGTTCGTGTACCGCAACGACCGTCCGTTCGATCCGAACAAGCTCGAGGACTTCCTCGGCGGGATTCTGCAGATCTACGGCGAGCGCCTGCTCCGCTATAAGGGCGTGCTGTATATGAAGGGCGTCGACCGCAAGGTCGTGTTCCAGGGCGTGCATCAGATGATGGGCAGCGATCTGGCCGCGAAATGGCAACCGGTCGAGAAGAAGACCAACAAGATGGTATTCATCGGCATCGAACTGCCGCAAGACCTGATCACAGACGGATTGGACGCCTGCCTCGCGTAAGCGCATGAGCGCATCGCTGCGGGCCCGCCGATTTAAGCGCCATGCCATGCGCGGCGCTTAAATCGCGTCTATCGCAATGGAACATTGAGGCAATCCTCTGCGGAATACGCCTGAACGGCGCCGAAAGGTCGCTGAAAAGTCGTATGTATGAAAAACGCGTGAAAACCCTGCTGTATTAAACGTGCACGAGCATCGCTTTTTGGCCCTGCGCGCGTTATATTTTCGGGATATCACGGCAGCGCAGGGGGATTTTCACCAGTTGCAGTGCCGGATTGTGATTCAGTTACAATACGTGCCCACTGGAGAATGAGAACGAATTGCCCGGTCAGCGCGTATCCCGTGCCGGGCCTGAAGCGGCGCCGGAAAACCTTATCCGGAAAACACGCCGACCATGCCGGCGGGTACAGCCTGAAAGGCGTGCTGGCGGCAAGCAATGCCTCAGGAGCATTTGAGAATCGGTTTCCAGAGGAGTTCGGCCCCGCATTGGCGTAGCGACGCCCGGTGTGTGGGCGCGAGGCGCTTGGGCGTCACGACAGTCCACCGTCGGTGCCGGCCCCGCGTTCAGCGTCCAACAAGCGCCTTTGCGGGCAATACGAAAGTGCGGGCACTATGTAAGAGTTTTGCCTCACATTGAAGAAGTAAGCCAGATGACGACGAAACGACTCTTGACCGAAGCCGAAATCCTGAAGATGAGCGACAAGGATTACATGAATGAGGATCAGCTCGCTTTCTTCAAGAACAAGCTCGAACAGCTGCAGGCGGAGATTCTCCGCAATGCCGGCCAAACAACCGAGAACCTGCGCGAAACCGTGATCGTGCCGGACCCGGCCGACCGCGCAACGATCGAGGAAGAGCATGCGCTCGAACTGCGCACGCGCGACCGCGAGCGCAAGCTGCTGAAGAAGGTGCAGCAATCGCTCGCGCGCATCGATTCCGGCGATTACGGCTGGTGCGAGGAAACCGGTGAGCCGATCGGCATTCCGCGTCTGCTCGCACGGCCCACGGCCACCCTGTCGCTCGAAGCGCAGGAACGCCGCGAACTGCGCCAGAAGCTGTTCGGCGACTGAACGCCTGCGGCGCGGCTTCGGCTCCGCGCCCTGTTAGCTGCTTCGTCGAGAGGCGCACGGTGGTCCGTGCGCCTTTTTTCTTTTGCGCAACGTTCTTTGCGCGATGCTTTTCTGCCTGGCGCCTCGCAGCGCTCGCTGAAACTCCCGCCTCGTGCGCCTGCCAGCACGGTTGCTCGCCGTGCGCGTCCTGCCTGGCCCGGCGTTCCCTCCGCACGCGCGCTCCCCCCGAAACACGTTTTTTGTCTTATGCCATTTGCCGGCTCTTGATATGACCGCGTACGCCCTAAAATAAATCGGACATGCGTTGCACGAGCACGCGCACCGGCCGGTCCGGTTTTGGCGTCGCGCGCCCGTCCGCTTGCCGGATTCATGCGGTGGCTGCGCTGCCGCGTCCTACCCGTTTTGCAAAGAGGAACGCATATGGAGCAATTTCACGGCACGACGATCGTCTCCGTGCGCCGCGGCGACAAGGTCGCGCTCGGCGGCGACGGCCAGGTGACGCTGGGCAACATCGTCATGAAGGGCGGGGCGAAGAAGGTCCGGCGCATCTACAACGGCAAGGTGCTGGTCGGCTTCGCCGGCGGCACGGCCGACGCCTTCTCGCTGCTCGACCGCTTCGAAGCCAAGCTGGAAAAACACCAGGGCAATCTCACGCGCGCCGCCGTCGAACTCGCCAAGGACTGGCGCACCGACCGCATGCTGCGCCGTCTCGAAGCCATGCTGATCGCGGCGGACGCCACCACCACCCTCGTCATCACCGGTAACGGCGACGTGCTCGATCCGGAGGGCGGCATCTGCGCAATCGGTTCGGGCGGCGCCTACGCACAAGCCGCGGCGAAAGCGCTCACCGACAACACCGAGCTGTCGCCCCGCGAAATCGTGGAGAAGTCGCTGGAGATTGCCGGCGACATGTGCATCTACACGAACCACAACCGCGTTATCGAGACGATCGAGTAAGGACCCACGATGAGCACCATGACCCCTGCCGAGATCGTCTCGGAACTCGACAAGCACATCATCGGCCAAGGCCGCGCGAAGAAAGCAGTGGCGGTAGCATTGCGCAACCGCTGGCGCCGTCAGCAGGTCGAGGAACCGCTGCGCCAGGAAATCACGCCGAAGAACATTCTGATGATCGGACCGACCGGCGTCGGCAAAAACGAAATCGCGCGGCGTCTGGCGAAACTGGCCGACGCGCCGTTCATCAAGATCGAAGCCACCAAGTTCACCGAAGTCGGCTATGTAGGGCGCGACGTCGACAGCATCGTGCGCGATCTGATGGAGATCTCGATCAAGCAGACG